>NZ_CAMXWS010000013.1 GCF_947253065.1 uncultured Corynebacterium sp. | reverse complement strand
TATTCGGGATCTCAACCGGCTTATCCGGAGTCGTAGAGGAATCCTCCCAATCCGGAGTCTTGGTCGGCTCCTCGATCTCCACCGTGATGGTGTCAATGACCTTGCCGTCCTTGTCCTTGACCTCAACGACAATCTTGTCGCCCGGCTTAGCATCCTCGTTCGGCGTCACCGTGATGGTGCCATCCTCACCGATCTCAGCAGTACCCGGACCATCGGTCACCTCAACCGTGGTGCCATCCTCAACCGGACCACCCGTATTCGGGATCTCAACCGGCTTATCCGGAGTCGTAGAGGAATCCTCCCAATCCGGCTTTTCTGCCGGAGCATCCGGCTCTTCGACGGTGACAGTGACATCAACGTTGTCCTTGGTGCCATCCGGGTAGGTCACCTCAACCGGAACAGTGATCTCGGTACCAGGCTCAGCATCCCCCGGAACCGTAACAGTGATCTCACCAGTGTTCTCATCAATGGTCACACCATCCGGAACGTTCTCGCCCGGACCGAACTTGGTGCCCTCCGGAGCGTCGACGACCTTGCCCTCACCGTTCTTGTCCTTGAACTCAGGAGCATCAATCTTGACGTCGCTGCCCGGCTTACCAGAACCATCCTTGTAGCCCGGCTGAAGGTTCTCAGCCGCGTTCGGAACCTTCGGGTTGCTGTCATCCTCATCCGGGATACCGTCACCGTCATCATCCGGATCCGTAACGTCAGGCTCACCGTCACCATCGGTATCCAGCTTGAAGTTCGCGTCCGTCTTGTCGGTGCTGCCATCCGGGTAGGTCACCGTAACCGGAACATCGAACTCCTCAACGGTGTCCTTGTTCAGCTTCGACGGATCCGGGACCGTCACCGTGATCTCACCGGTGTTCTCATCGATCTTGACTTCGTAGCCCTCAGGAGCCTCGAAGCCCGGGGTAGTGAACTTGGATCCCTCAGGAGCCTTCGCGTCCTTGCCATCCTTGTCGGTGAAGGTCGGAGTCGACTTGGTGTCCTCGCCCGGAACAACCAGCTTATCCTCGTACTTCGGCTCGAATTCGTTGGACTGGTCGACCTTCGTGACTACCAGCGGGACACGGTCTACGTGACCGGCCTTGATCACCTCAGGTTCCTGTCCTTCCTCCGCAGCAGGGGTGACAATGTCATAGGTGACCGTCACATTTGGATTCTCCTGTGAGGGAGCACCCTCCCCTTCCGGAGTAGCAGTGGTCGGGGTACCCGTGATCTTGCGAGTCTCAGGGTCGAATTCCAGCCCGTCAGGGAGTCCCTCAACCTTGATGTTCTCAGCGACGGCACCCTCCGGGAGACCTTCCGGCTTCACTTCCTGGTCGTAAGGCTTACCGACGACGCCGTCGTTAAGCGGCGTGTCCGTAACGAACAGATCGTAAGACTTCGAGTTCTCAACGGTAGTAACAGTCGTATCACCGGCCTGCAACTCGGCTTCATTAATGACTGTCACCTTGTACGTGCCAGGCTTTTCCGGGGTACCAGAAATGACACCCGTGTTCGGATCGATCTCCATCCCCTCAGGGAGGCCTTCCGCACGGAAGTTCTTGTACGTAACACCATCAGCCGGCTCTGGAGCGACAGTTACGTCCTCCTCGCCGTCCTTGTAGTTCTCACCGACGGACCCAATAGGCAACGGATTACGGACTACGGCGGTGAACGCATCAGAGGCCAGCGGCGTTCGGTTGCCGGTGCCATCCTCAGCCCACAGCGTTGCGGTGTATGTGGTGGTTTCTTCCAAATCCTCCGGTACCTGGAAGTCAGCAGAAGGCAGCGAGTAATTATCTACCGGCAGGTCTTTGTGCTCAGCAACGACATTGCCCGCTGGGTCGGTCCAGATAATGTCGTACTTCAAGTTCTCGTGCGTCAGAAGACCAGTGGTCTCAGTGACGGCAGTGTCGCCCGCTTCAGCGGTATGAAGCTGCGAATCATAGTTAACGACATCGAAGTCCAACGGCGACGGGCTGAGGATGATATTCATGCCACGCTGATAATCCTGAAGCCTATCTTCAGACTTACCGACGGCCACGTTCTTACCGCCAGACCACGGGGCTGGATCAATACCGTTCATCCAGCGCTGGAACTGCCAGCCGGATTGCACGCCGATATTATTCGGCAGATCCACGGGACCAATGTACATCCAGTCCATGTTGATGTGCTTGGAATCAGTTGCACCATTGGACCAACGGCCCTCAGCCCAGGATTTTGCGGGCTGGTGGTATTTCTCGTCAGGAACAATGCCCTGGCGATCGCGAGCGTTTCCGTAAATACCCTTGAAGTAGAGCTTGTACTCACCCTTTTCATTGGTCTTAGTGGTAACGGTCTCTGCAATCCACTCGGGGTGCTCACCCTGGATTTGCTCGCTGATCCACTCCTGCATTTTGTTCTCGTCAGCGATTGTCCAGTCGCTACCGCGCAGATCCTTACCACCGAAGTTCTGCTTCACATACGTCTCGATAGCAAGGATCGCTTCATCGCTCAGATATGAACCAACAAGCTCCTGTCCACCCAAGACGAGGTCGCGCTGCTTACCCTGAATGGCGCCGCCACCCAGAATTGCGCCGGATTCCGCGTCAAGCGCACCATTAGGAACTGCAGAATTCCAGAAGACAACACCGCCAACAGAGCCGTTCAAGCCGTTGCCAACGTTTTCACCTTCGCCCGAAACTGCCCAATCCTCACGAGGCTGAGTCAGCGTGTAATCAGAGTTGCGGATGTAATTGATATCAAGCTGAGAGACCCTGTGGCTGCCCGAATCCCAGGAAACCATGTGGTTAAAGTCCGTAGCCGCCTGTGCAGGCGCCCAAGTGCTCGCGTACTGATTCATCAGACGCAATTCTTCTTTTTGACCGTCGGGCAGCTCTACCCAAACACGAATCTGCTCCCGCCAGCCATCAAGACGAGGGTTACCTGCCAGGTCTTTGAGGCCCGCTGAACCGGTTGAAGTTTCTGCCTCGAACACACGCATCCGATTAAGTTCGTCGAAGAACGGCTTCATCTCGATTGCATAAGAACCCTGCTCATTGGTGGTAGCAGTGTAGATCGGAGAGAAACGAACGTTTTTGTTTCCTTCCTTCCACTGTGCATAAACCTTGGCTCCTGCGATCGGCTTAGAGTAGTCAGCTAGCCCGGCATTCGTGGCCGACTGGGCATACACCTCACGAATGGTGCCCGAAATGGTAAAAGGCCCATTTGCAATACCCTCGGACTCAATTGCGGTCTCAGTGACCGGCACGGGGGCAGCATTATCCTGCGCAAAAGCAACCGGCTGCACCACCGGCGCAACGAGCGCCAGGGAGAGTGCCGCTGCTGCGATGGATGTGCCGCGGCGGCGGGTGATGTTCTTGATGTTCATGTGGTCCCTTTCGAAAAAGACTTTGAACGATGTATGGAGTTCTGGTTCGTGCCCTGCGCTTTGAGCGTTACGACACGGTCCGTACATGAGATGCGTTGGCGTCACTCAGCGCAAGTTGCGGGCACCATACGATTTCTCACAGCTACAGAAACTATCAGTGTCAAGAAAATGTATCCAGCCCAAAAGACTAGACAATTGGATCTGGCGTCACACCATTGGCAACACGCGCAACATACAGCAGGTAGAAGCATGGGCAGATGTATATAACTTTTTTAGTGACGCACGCCACTCAGGCCGGTTTCCCGCCCTAAAAGGGGCCGAAGCAGAGGAGCCACACGCGAAGAATCACAGAAACATTTTATGTTTTCTTTACGCGGCACGATTATTTTCAAGCCTTCAAGAATGGCAAAACCCACCGCCACTTCCCGTTGTGGGGAAGATAGCGGTGGGCTTTCTCAGATGAGAGACCTAGTGAGTCATTTACTCTTCGGTGTTCTCGTCAGCAGCCGGTGCTTCAGCGTCGTTTGCCTCAGCTTCAGCTTCCGGGTTTGCCGGGGCATCCTCGTTTTCCTGGCGCTTGCTGGAAGAGGAGCTGCTCTCCTGCTTCTCGAGCGAGGAGGCGTTGTCACCTTCCTTCTCGACACGGGTAGAGGAACCACCAAAGATCGAGTCGATATCCACATTGGTATCACGGATCTCCGTGTTACCCGGACCGCACTTGACTGCAATCGTGGTGATCGCAGCGATGCCGTAAGCCAGAACCGCGATGCCACCTAGGACGTGGCCCAGGTTTGCACCTGCACCCTTCAGCTGTGCCTGGAAGTCAGCGGCAGCCTTAGCCAGACGCGGATCCATGATGCCGAGCTGGTTCTGCAGAGCAGTGTTCGCATCCTGGATCTGACGACCAACCTGAGCCTGAATGTTCTGCAGACCCGGGATCGCAGTCTGGGAAGCAATACCCAGCGGAATCAGAGCCAGCAGCGGCAAACCAAAGCCAATCAGAGACTCGGTGCAGCCTTCACGGTCGGAGGAGCTGATCGGCTCTTCCTCGATCGTCACCGTGACGGTGTCGATGACCTTGCCATCCTTGTCCTTGACCTCAACGACAATCTTGTCGCCCGGCTTCGCATTGTCATTCGGGGTGACCTTGATGTTGCCGTTCGGCAGCAACTCAGCCGTGCCCTTGTCATTACCCTCGGTCACCTCAACGGTGGCACCTTCCGGAACCTCGAAGGACTTATCCTTCTCAACCTCAACCGGCTTGCCCGGGTAAGTCTCAGCATCGCCCCACGGATCGACGATCGTCACAGTGACTTCGTCAATGACGTTGCCGTTCTTGTCCTTGACCTTGACAACGATCTTGTCGCCCGGCTTCGCATCCTCATTCGGGGTGACAACGATGTTGTCATCCTCGTCGAGCTCAGCCTTGCCCGGCCCCTCTACCTCGAGAGTGGTTCCTTCCGGAACATCACCAGAGCCATCCTTCTTAGGAATCTTGATCTCGTTGCCCGCAGTACCGGTGGTGTCGTCCCAATCCGGTTTCTCAACCGGGGCTGCAGGCTTGCTGTCCGGGTCGAATGGGTCAGAGCACTTCTGGATTTCTTCGATGTTGGACACACCGTCGCCATCCCAGTCGTCACTCTCAGCCATCGGGTTGCCCTTCGCATCGAGCAGCGTGAAGTTAGCCGTAGCCTTATCCTTATCGCCATTCGGGAAGGTCACATCAATCACCGAGTTAGCAGCGAACAGTGGTTTGAGCTTCTCAATGAGATCCTTCGCCTCCTGCTCAGTGATCTCCTCGCCATTCTTGCACTTGTCACCAATGACCTTGCTGTGCTCGGAGGTGTAACGCTCCTTCAGCTTCTGGGAATCAACCTTGGCAACAACGACACCATTCTCATCCGGCTCCTCGATGGTCCACAGACCATCGTGAGTCTCCTGGTTCGGCTGACCATTGTCATCCTTAGCGGTGGCGTACTTAGTGCCCTCCGGGATCTCAGTCTTGTCCTTAGCCGGTACCGGCTTAGCCTTGATATCAGTATCGACCTGACCCTTACCGGGCTCATACTCGACGTCGTAGTCGCCGGTCACAGTGACAGTGACGGTCTCCTTATCAGTCGAACCGTCCGGATAAGTCACCTCAATTTCAACCTCGACCTTATCGCCCGGCTTAGCGTCCTCCGGCGGCGTCACCTTGATGTCACCGTTGTCACCAACAACCTCAACGGTCCAGTCGTTGCCCGACTGATCCTTGACCGTCTCAGGAACCTTGACATCGGAGCCCTCCGGCAGCTTGTCACCCGTGTTCGGGATATCTACCGGCTCATTCGGCTTAGTCTCAGAGTTCTCCCAGTCCGGGGTGGTCTTAGCGGCGTCATCACCATCGTTGGTCGGATCGCCGTCACCATCATCATCGTTCTGAACGGTAACGGTGAACTTCTCAACATCCTGCGAACCATCCGGGTAGGTCACAGTCACCCAAATAGTCGATTTATCACCGGTCTTGGCATCAGCCGGCGGAGTAACCGAAATCTCACCCTCCGGAGTGGAGGTGACAGTCCAGCCCTTATCCGAAACGGCGTCAACCTTCGAACCGTCCGGAATTGCCTCACCAGTGTTCGGAACCTTCACAGGCTCGCCCGCCGGGGTCTTGGAGTTCTCCCAAGACGGAGTAATCTCATCCGCCTGACCCGACTGCCCGTTATCGGTCGGCTTTTCGAAGCCCTCGGTAACCTCAACCGGAGCGTAAATCGTCTCCTTAGAACCATCCGGGTAGGTGGTCACAACAGGGATATTGTACTCGCCGACCGGCGTGTTCTCGTCTGGGGTGACGGTGATGGAGCCATCCGGATTGACCTTGATCCAATCCGGCCACTCCGGGTTACCCTCATCGTCGGCCAGCGGGCCGTCCGGACCAACGACCTGGTTACCCGGAGTGAACTTCGTTCCTTCCGGAAGCTCCGGAACATTACCCTCTTCATCTTCCTGCGTGTTCTTCGGCGCCGGAATCGTGGTGTCCTCGCCCTGCGGAGCAGTGGTCTCCTCATACTCCGGGGTGTACTTACCGTTATCACGTTCACGGTCGATGACCATCAAAGAGTCAGCGGAGACCACACGGTCGCCAACGACGAGCTCTGCATTGATGATCTCACCGCTCGGGTAATCCTCCGGAATGTCGAAGGAGCACTTGGAAGCTTCCGTTGCAGAGCCAATATTCTCGCAACGCTTGAGCTCCTTGCCCTTCTGATCGCGCCAGACGACATTCACCCAGTTCGAATCACCATCGAATGGCGGGAACGTACCGGTGACCTCAATCTCAGCGGTCTCACCAGGCTTTGCCGGGTTCTGGAACGCATCAAAGTTGGTGATGTTCAGCGACTGCTGCTCATTGACCATCACTGCGAAGTGCTGGTTCGCGATCGCTTTTCGTACCGGGCGCTTGTACGGCGTACCCGACGACCATGCGGTGTTGTCGTTGAAGTTGAAGAAAGAGTTGGTGATGTAAGGCGAGTAGGTGTCCATCGTCTTCTCACCAGTGGGATCGGTCACCCACATGAACAGGTTGTCAAAGTCGACGTAATCCGTGTCCTCATTAGAAGGATTCTCTGCATCATCGAAGCGCAGAGTGTAGTTACCCTCCTCATCGGTGTAACCCCACACCGTCTTGAGGATGTACTCAGGGTGATCCTCCAAAAGCTTCTTTGTGGCCGCCGTCTTCTCCGCAGGCGTGGTCAAATCCTTGACCTGCTGCTGGTTAGCAATGGCACCCTCGCGGGTAAGCGTGGAAGCGTAAACACGGTAGCCTGCAGCCGGACGGTCACGACGGTCGCGGTTCGGGGCGTTAGTAATCGAAGTGCCGTTGCCAGCCTCGAGCCACACTTCGCCCGCAATATAACGGTCGAGATCAGTCAGGGTCTCAGCATCACGACGGGCACCTTCCGTGTCCTCCACGGCCTTTTGCATGACAGGAGAGTCCTTGCCGACCATCCACTCAGCCGGACGCTCCTTCATGATCATGCCGGTCAGGTTCATTGCTGCACCCACAGACGGCCATGCACCGTTGTTCTGAGCCGTAGAAACATCAACGAACGAACCGGGAACAATTCCGTTTACCTGACGGAACGGCTCCACCAGCTGACCGCGGTCATTCTCGTATGGGTCGACCCACAGACGGTACTGCTGGCTGCCGCGTCCATGGAAGCGGTGGACCTTACCATTCGCATCCGTCCACTCCATGCCACCACGGCGCTTCGAACCGGAAACCGATTTGACACCATCAGTGCTGTTCTCGATTGTCTTAGCAGCCTCTTCTGCTGCCTTAACCTGCTCCTCATATTCCGGGGTACCCGGCTCAGCCGTGATCTCCGGAACACCCTCCGGAGTATCAACCTGCGGCAAACCAAAAGCGAACGTGCCCTGACCACCGTTCAATCCAACTACGGTGCCCTCCAGGTTGTGCACCTGGGTGCGGAAAATCGGAGAAACAGAGCCATCAACATCACGGAACTGCGCGTATACGTAAGTTCCCTCCGGAGCTGGCACACCGCCAGTACCACCAGAAGTAAACGGGTTCGCGGTCAACGAGTCACCCGGAGTGGCCTCGGTGATGTGACCGGAAAGCAGACCGTAGCCCTGACCGAACACATTCGTCAGGTGGGACGGCTGCGTAATGCGACCCGATGCGATCGGGTCAGCATCAATTACCTGCCTCTCAGCATGGATGGCATCTTCAAGCGAGTTGTCACCCGCAGGAGCTGCCACAGCTGGGCTGTCTGCATCCTGTTGCGCAAAGGCGACCGGCTGCACAGTCGGAGCCACCAGCGCCAAGGAGAGAGCCGCAGCCGCAATAGAAGTGCCACGGCGGCGAGCAATGTTCATTTTCCGCATGAGTTCCTTTCAAGAAACGTCAGTAGGGGTTCTCAAATCCAAAAGAGACGCATGGTGCGTCTTCCTATGAGTTGCGTTGGCGCTACTCAGGAAGCACTAGGAGCACCATACGTTTCCTCACAGAGACGAAACTATCACCGGAATGTATTTAAAGCCAGCTAAAGAATAAGCATCTCTTCGTAAGAGTGCCCTAAATTGTCTAGACAATAGACGTCCATACTGGCCATGGCGTTTTTAAATGTATGTACATATGGTGACAAACATAAATTACCGCCTCTAGCTGTGATGATAAACACTTGATGCGGGCTGGGAATTCTATGGCAGAGGCTGAAAACATCAGCTTCTGCATGAATCCTTTTGCCAAGCTTTTCGTTTTATTTACTGAACAATATACTTTCGGGCACCACATTCTTTTCGGAATCTACACAATTAGCCACTCAATAAACCCGCTTACTACACACGGCAATAATTTATAAACGCGGATTCTGGGGCTGAACAGATGGGAAGGAAGGGGCGTCGATAAGCGAAAAGCGCACACTCCCCTAGAGAGGGAAGGGCGCGCTGCGGCGTTGGTTTAGTTGTCTATGGCGTGTTTAGCGCTCCATGACGTCGTGGCGCACGATCGTCTGATCGCGGCCGGGGCCTACGCCGATGTAGGAAATCGGGGCGCCGGAGAGTTCCTCGAGGCGCAGGACGTAAAACCCAGTGAACCTGGACAGCAGCTTGACGAGAAAATATCATCGGATGCTAACTACGCGACGACAAGGAGAAGACTCATGCACAACGTCTCTCCTCGAACCGCCCGTCAGATTGCGACATACGAACTTCTTCTTCCGGAGCTCAAAATCAATGACCTCAGATTGTCCGACCACCCTGAGCTTTTGAAAGAAATCGATTCGCGCGTTGCCGTCACGCAGGGATCCGCCTTTCAATCGGCGGCCGAAGCGCTCAAAACGTGGATCAAGAACGACGATTACGAGTCGCTAATCGCGGCACTGACTAATCCAGGTGATGAGTTCGAGGCATACCGCGTGGTCAGCCCGCTCATTTCCGTTTTCGGTCACACGGTTTCGCGTTCGCCCCGTGTGGGTGCCGGTATTCAGCAACCGAATATCGTCAGGGGTTGACGGCTGGAGAGGAGCTTCGATCAGCGAAAAGCGCGCCCCCTCCCCTAACGGAAGGAACGCGCTAAAGCGTGAGACGTGGAGTGCAGAACGCGGCTAACGCTCCATAACATCGTGGCGCACGATCGTCTGGTCGCGGCCGGGGCCTACGCCGATGTAGGAAATCGGGGCGCCGGAGAGTTCCTCGAGGCGCAGGACGTAATCTTGGGCGCGCTGCGGAAGCTCCTCAAAGGTGCGGCAGCCGGTGATGTCTTCGTCCCAGGCGGGCATGGTCTCAAAGATGGGCTCGGCGTGGTGGAACTGGGACTGAGTAAGCGGCATTTCATCGAAACGCTCGCCGTCGACGTCGTAGGCGACACAGATGGGGATCTCACCAATGCCGGTGAGCACGTCCAGCTTGGTCAAGAAGTAGTCGGTGAAACCGTTGACGCGTGCGGCGTAGCGTGCGATGACAGAGTCGTACCAGCCACAGCGGCGCTTGCGGCCGGTATTCACGCCGACCTCACCACCGGTCTCCTGGAGGTAATCGCCCCACTTATCAAAGAGCTCAGTTGGGAACGGGCCCGCACCCACGCGGGTGGTGTAAGCCTTCACAATGCCCAAGCACGCGGTGATCTTCGTCGGACCGATGCCGGAGCCAACGCAGGCACCGCCAGAGGTCGGGTTGGAAGAGGTCACGAACGGGTAGGTGCCGTGGTCCACATCCAGCATGGTGGCCTGGCCGCCCTCCATGAGGACGTGCTCGCCACGGTCGAGTGCGGCATTGAGCTCCTGCTCAGCATCGATCACCATCGGCTTGACGCGATCGGCATAGCCCAGGAAGTAGCCCACGACCTCTTCAGGGTCGATCGCCTTGCGGTTGTACATCTTCACCAGCATCTGGTTTTTCACATCCAGAGCGGATTCGATCTTCTGGCGCAGGATGGATTCGTCGAACAGGTCCTGCACACGGATGCCCACGCGCGCGACCTTGTCAGCGTACGTCGGGCCGATACCGCGGCCGGTGGTACCAATCGCACGCTTGCCCAGGAAGCGCTCCTGCACGCGGTCCAACGTCTGGTGGTACGGGGTGACCAGGTGAGCATTGGAGCTAATGCGCAGGCGGGAAGCATTCGCGCCGCGGGCCTCCAGGCCGTCGATCTCCTCGAAGAGGGCCTCCAGGTTCACCACCACGCCGTTGCCCAGCACCGGGGTGGCATTCTCACTGAGAACGCCGGCGGGAAGGAGCTTCAGCTCGTACTTCTCACCACCGACAACAACTGTGTGGCCGGCATTATTGCCGCCGTTTGGCTTGACCACATAGTCGACCTTGCCACCAAGAATGTCCGTGGCCTTACCTTTGCCCTCGTCGCCCCACTGGGCACCGACGATGATGATGGCCGCCATAGAAACGCTCCCTAATTCGCGCTGCGAGTCGCAGTACTCACAGCTGTCGTGTGCGTGCTTACTGCGGGCTCATCCCCGCAGAAGTCCAGCGTTATTGTAGCGCTACGTTGTGCGGGGCTTCTCAGTGAGCACCGCGGGTTAGTTACGAAGGGTGCGATCTTGGTGCTTCGAGTTCGGGGCGGTGTCGCAGAGCGATCTGCGCATATGTCTTTGAAATGGATTGAGGGCACGGGTGACCTAATTCAACGGTTCGAGTGCGCTACCAGGCCAAACATTTAAAGGGAATTAGGACAGTGGGGGCTGGGCGTGTCTGGGCGGGTATCGGGCGAGCCACGTGACTGTCCTAATTAGCAACGGATGATCATGCAGGTCAAGGGATACATAACTGCCAATGAGGTCAGCAGTGCCCTAAATACACATCAGGAATATGCGCGCGGACAGCTCACAGGCTCAAACAATCCCCTCAGCCCAGCGCCGGAAAGACCTTCGTCTCCAGCAAAGGCGCCAGATCCACACCCGCATCGGCCGGGTTACGCGGGTCAACCCAGCGGATTTCCGCAATCTCTGCTGCCGGCACCGGGTCCACGGTGGCGGGACAGGTAAAGATGGTGCCTTCTACTTCACGGCCTGCCTCATTCGCCGCCGCTGTGCGGAAGGTGCCTAGGTGGGTGAGAGTAGCGGCGTCGATAAGCGTGCCAATCTCCTCGCGCACCTCGCGCACGGCGGTTTCGCGCGGGGTTTCGCCGGATTCGGGCTTGCCGCCTGGCAGCATGAAACGGCTCGTGTTCTTCTTGCGCACGGAGAGCACGCGGCCGTCGGTATCGCGGAAGACGACGGCGCACACGCGGATCAGTTCGGTGGACATGGCCCTCAATATACAAAGCGCGCGGGAGTCGCTGTACCGTGAGCGCCATGCGGCTTGTTCATTGCGCGTGCGCTACCAACTTCACCATCGCTGGTGCTGAAATCCATCAGCTTCCGGCGATTCCTACGCGGAAAGACCTGCGTTTCCTCGACGAGATCGCGCGCGAGGTCCTCCCCGTTGATCCGACCCCATCCCTGCAAGAAATCGCGGCATCGCCATCTGTTTCACACCTCGGCGAGCCAGCATTCGCACCGCAACAACCCGCAGAGCGCCTGCGCATCATCGTGTCCGGCTCAGACGCTGCGTTGAGCGCGATCCTCACCCGCATGATGCGCGCGGACTACCTGTGGGCCGAGATCGCGTACCTGCCCGCCGACCCCTCCTCCCCTGCCGCTGTGCTGTGGGGCATCCCTGACGACGCACGCACGCTCGCGCTCGAAGGGCCCGTCCGCCCGATCCCGTGCATCCGCAATGACACAGGTCTCGTCGTCGCCGGCTCCGCCACGCTCACACATGCAGAGGACAAGCCGTTCATCGGCGAGATCGTCGTTGACAACGACGTCCTCCTCCGCAGCGACGGCCGCAGCCGCCTCTACGGCGCACGTCTCGTGCCCACCACCCACGCACCAGGGCTCGCAGCCGCAGTGATGCGCAAGCCACGCTTCCGCAAGCACATGCTTATCGACGCCACCTCCACCCCCTCCGGCCGCGCCCTCCAATCCGGCGGCCTAGACATCGCAGTGACTGTCGACGGTGTCCGAGCCAAACGCCCCGTCGAGCGCGTGACTTTCTACCGGCACCTCCGCGATATTCAAGCCATTCGCAGCTAAGTGAGTTATCTCACATATTCGGTTTCCGGGACACTTTAGTGACCCTTCGTACCCAATCCGTTAACAGCTTCGTTATCAGTCTGAGACACCGCTTAGCAAAAAGTTTGGTACACCAACGCCCGAACAGTATTTATGCAGGTCACGTCTCGTGGACGCGACACTATAACGAATCTCCCCCAAGCTTCCCTCCAACTATTGATTGATATATACCCGTTCAAGATTTCGTCGCTGACAAACCCCAGGGTCGTCGTTACGTTGGGTCTTGTTCGATCACGGACAAACATTAAAAGGAGATTCAAGACAAAATGACTGACGTTAACCGCATCGAAGACCTTGCAAACGCAACCGCTTATGACGTTGATGGCGACAAGGTTGGTGGCGTCCAAGACGTTTACATCAACGACACCACCGGCCAGCCGGACTTCGTCTCCGTTTCCCACGGCCTGTTTGGCACCGGCGACTCCATCGTCCCGCTGCGTGGCCACTCCCTGAAGGATGGCGAGCTCCACCTCGCATTCTCCAAGGACCGCATCAAGGACGCACCGGATCTTGACGAGAACGGCCACCTGACCAACGCCGACCAGGAGGCTTTCTACCGCCACTACGGCCTTGAGAACGCCGAGGAGCGCACCACTTACGAGACCGGCGCTGCTGGTGCTGGCGTTGGCGCTGCAGGTGCAGGTGCAGCAGGCGCTGCCGCTACCGACGCTGATGCTAACGGCAAGCACCACGCTGACGCTGCTGCGAACACTGACGCTGCCCCGGCTGCGGCTGCTGACGGTGAGATGATCCGTTCTGAGGAGCAGCTGAACGTCGATAAGCAGCGCGTTGAGTCTGGCCAGGTCCGCCTGCGCAAGTACGTCGTCCACGACACCGAGACCGTCGAGGTCCCGGTTGAGCGTGAAGAGGTCCGCGTCAGCCGTGAGCCGATCACCGAGGCTGACCGCGCAAACTTCACTGGCGACATCGGTGAGCAGGAAGCATCCGTCACCCTGCACGAGGAGCGCGTGAATGTTTCCAAGGAGTCCGTCCCGGTAGAGAAGGTCTCCCTGGACAAGGACGTTGTGCGCGACACCGAGCAGGTCACCGAGGATGTCGCCAAGGAGCGCATCGAGACCGACGGCGTCGTCGACGAGAACAAGTAAGCCCTCTCTAATCGGGCTTTAACCCGGCACCTTCCCCGCGTGGGGTGGGTGCCGGGTTTTGTGTGGTTGGGGCACGGGGTGACGTCGATAAGCTATCGACCTGCGTGAACAACTTTACATGGCCACGTCAACCTTTGATTCCCCCAATTTTATAACCTCGCGTTTTGGGAACATAAATAATTGGGCATGTAAAATTGTTCACAACCAAGTAAGCGCGTGCGCTATTCCCCACCCTCCTGCTTCGGGCGTTCGGGGAAGCTGCTCGTGCGCAACTCGGGCGGGTAGGCAGGCGTCTCGGAGGTTGGCTTCAACACCGCGACGGCGGACTCGCGGGACCAGCCGCAGATCTGCAGCATGTCCACGATGAGCGAGCGTGACTGCGCCAGGATCGCCGCGCCGGACAAGGTTGCCTGACGCTGCTCCCCCAACGGTTTGGGCATCGGGGTCTTGGTGCCGGCTTCGCTGTGGGCGGTGGCGTTGACCTCATCGGCGTGCGGGCCTTTGAACGGCGAGTACGGGCCGCGCGGGGGCTGGCAGTCGAGATCCAGGACCTCAAGACCGGTCTCCGCGCCAAGCGAACGCAGACGGTTGGTCAGCGATGGCATGCCCTGGACCTGACTGACCTTGGACTTGACTTCAAAGAGCTCAGACATATCAAGCGCGACTGCCGAGAGCTGATCCAAGATCCACAACTGCTTCGGCGAGACGGTGTCCTGGTCCTCAACGAGCACGAGCGCGCGGCGGGCGAGAACGCGGGTGCTGCGGATCGCGTTGTCGGTGGGCGGGACTGTGCGGGACAGGGACTGCACGTAGCGACGTGAGCCCCACAGGAAAGGCGAGAGCTGCGTGGATTCGCGGCCGGACTTGGTGGCGGTGGAGATTGCGTCGATATCCGACTGGGTGCTGCGGATAGCTTCCAAAGCCTCGGCCATTTCGGCGGGGTCTTGGCGGGAGATGCTGGTAGAGACGTCGTCAAGCACGGAGCTCAAAATAGACAGAACCTTGGAGATCTCCTGGCGCGCGTTAGACAGCGGCGCGGAAGGCACGAGCGCGACAACAGCCAGACCGACAGCCGAACCGATGAAGGCGTCGACCGCGCGGTCAAGGCCCGTGACGGCAGCGTCGGGCGGCATGATCGTAGAAATCAAGATTGAGCCGATGGCCACCTGATTTGCCACCAACATCGACTTTGAAAAGAACGACGCGAACAGCATCGAACCGCACACCGCCAGCGCGATCTGCCATCCACCAGGACCGATCGGGGCGAACACAAGGTCGCCGACGAGGACGCCCAGGATGCAACCAAGCGACATATCCAACGCACGCTTGATGCGCTCACCACCGGACAAACCGACGATGATGATCACACTGATCGGCGCGAAAAACGGCTGCGGGTGACCCACCCACTCAAACGCAATGAAATACGCCAGGCCCGCTGCGAAGCCGACCTGGAGTGCCGGCCAGAACCGCCGCGCCACCCTTTTCAGACGCGCCTCAAGCGAATCCTCCACGGCAGCCATACGCTGGCGTGTAGACATGCGCACGCTTTTAGTCTGTCTATCCATCGGCATCAGGATAGTTCTTCGCAATACAAAAAGGCCAGGCCCCTTTCAAGGACCTGACCTTTAGCGCAAACGCGGTTTACTTGGACACAGACTTGCCCACAGAGTTGAGGTTCTCGCACGCCTCAACGACACGCTCAGACATGGACTGCTCCGCCTTCTTCAGGTAGGAGCGCGGGTCGTAGGCCTTCTTGTTGCCCACTTCGCCGTCGACCTTCAGCACACCGTCGTAGTTCTCAAACATGTGCGAAGCGACCGGGCGGGTGAACGCGTACTGGGTATCCGTATCCACGTTCATCTTCACCACACCGTAGGAAAGTGCCTCAGCGATCTTCTCCGGCTCGGAGCCAGAGCCACCGTGGAACACGAAGTCGAACGGCTGGTCACCAGCATTCAGGCCAAGCTTTTCGACGGCCGCCTTCTGCCCCATATCCAGCACCTCCGGACGCAGCTTCACGTTGCCCGGCTTGTACACACCGTGAACATTGCCGAAGGTAGCAGCCAGCAGGTAACGGCCCTTCTCGCCAGTACCGATTGCGTCGATGGTCTTCTCAAAGTCCTCGCGCGAGGTGTACAGGTTTGCGCCTGCCTTCGCCTCAACGCCGTCCTCTTCACCACCGACAACACCGATCTCGACCTCGAGAATGATGTTGGCGTTGTGAGCCTTCTCCAAAAGCTCCTGTGCGATCTCGAGGTTCTCGTCGATCGGGATTGCAGAGCCATCCCACATGTGGGACTGGAACAGCGGCAGCTCGCCGCGGTCCACGCGCTCCTGAGAGATAGCGATCAGCGGACGCACGTACTCGTCCAGAACTTCCTTCTGGCAGTGATCAGTGTGCAGCGCAACATTGATGTCGTAGTGCTTCGCTGCCTCGTGTGCGAATGCTGCCAGTGCCTGTGCACCAGCAACCTTGTTTTTCACCGACAGACCAGAACCGAACTCCGCACCACCAGTGGAGAACTGGATGATGCCGTCCGAGCCAGCCTCCGCGAAGCCGCGCAGCGCCGCGTTGATCGTCTCAGAAGACGTGCAGTTGATGGCCGGGAACGCGAAGCCGCCCTTCTTCGCGCGGTCGAGCATTTCGTTGTAAACCTCAGGGGTTGCAATAGGCATTGGGGTGAAAATCCCTTTCACTCGGTTTCACTCGATGGGTACTCGTGTCGCCCACGTGCTCGTACAAGCCTCGCGGACTCTACGTCTCCCAGTATGCCCCCGCCGGGATTTTCCTGCACGAGGTTTTCGCTCTACTAGTTCGCAGCTTGCTCTTCGCGCTCTTTACGCGCCTTAGACACTCGCGCTGCTGCTTCAAGCAGCATCCAACCGGACAGCTGCACCGACAAATCGCGCTCCGAAATCCGGGAAGTGCCCAAGGCATCACTAATCGAGTTCGGCCCCAACGAATAGTTATGCGGCAACTTCGCATCCCGAGTCCACCTCGCCGGGAAAATCGGCAACCCATCCACCTCAAGACGGTGGTTCCACATTGCCTCCGCACTAGCCATGACCAGCCGTTCAGCTGCCTTCTTGGCACTGATGCTTGCCGGACTGTCATCAGGCAGACGCACCGCCACCTCCGCGAGGTAGCGCACCAGAATCCCCTTGAACAGTCCGCCATCCCCATCACCATCGATCGGGTTATCAATCACCCCACCCGGTGTAGCCACATGCATCGAAATCGCCTGCACCAGCCCACGGATATGCGTGATGTAAAAGACCTGCTCCTCCGGCTGATTCTCCAGTGCCAGAGCGATCTCCAGTGCCGCACCGAGCACAGTTCCCTGGTTGTAGGTGTAAATGGTGGTGGTATTACGAGGGCCGTCGGCAAGCAAGCGAATGCCATCCTCGACGAGCCCGTCATCCGTCATTAAATGCTCAAAGATCCAATCGACGAGCTCCCGCGCCTTATCCAACCGCCCCGTGCGCGCCAACATGATCGCCGCCGGGCCATTCGCCGGCACGTTGAAGAAATTCTCATCCGTACGCCACGGCAACACACCCATTACCGAGTCCATCCCGGCGAGAATATTGAACTCCAGGTCGTCCAACTGCTTCGGACGCGCCACCTTCTCCGAATGTGCAACGCGGTCCAACGCCAACGCCAACCAGGCCTTGTCGTCGTAGTAGCGGTTCTTCACCAGCTTGCCCAGGTTACGCAGCCTGATGCCGCGAATCGTGCGCACAATCGCCGCGCGACGCGCCTTTGTCGAACGCCGTGATTCCGCATCCACCAGACAATCCAGGTAGTGCGCCTGCCACCAATAATGCCAGTGGAAGAACACCTTCTCCTTCGTTGTCGGCGGCCAGCTCACCACCGCCAGGTTCGTCCGCGGCAACCCCCACAGCTTCGTAGCATGCCGCTCCGTGATCGCCATCTCGGCGAGATCCGCGCGGTGCGCCCAAGTTTCCGGCACAAGCCCTCCTTACAAATTGCTACTAGCTTATCGGTTGCCCCGAGTGGCCGTTACTGTTCTATTCCCCTGTTTCCGGCTGGCTTGGTGCCGTAGTTCACCACGCCGCGGTGAGGTCCGCGTGCTGGCGCACCCACGAATGCATCGCGATCCCCGCCGCGACACCCGCGTTGATCGACCGCGTCGACCCGAACTGGGCGATCGAGCAGGTCATCACCGCCGCATCCTGCGCAGCTTCGGTCACGCCGGGGCCTTCTTGGCCGAACAGGAGGAGGCAGCGCTTGGGCAACTCGGCGGTTTCCAGGGGGACTGAACCGGGAGTGTTGTCGATAGCCACGATGGTCAGGTCGTGCTCTTTGGCATATTCAACGAGGTCAGCAACCGTTTCGTGGTGAACGATGTGCTGGTAGCGGTCCGTCACCATCGCGCCACGACGATTCCACCGTTTCCTGCCCACGATGTGCACTGCCTCCGCCAAAAATGCATTCGCAGTGCGCACGACGGTGCCGATATTCATGTCGTTCTCGAAATTCTCGATAGCCACATGAAACGGGTGCCGCTTCCGGTCCAGGTCCGCCTTGATCGCCTCGAGTGACCAGTAGCGGTAATGGTCCACTACATTCCGACGATCCCCTTCGCGGAGAAACTCCTCGTCATACTGCGGGTCATCAGGCCACTCGCCCTCCCACGGACCGACCCCATGACGGCCTTCCTGCCATTCGGTGGGGCCTTTCTCAGCTGAGCTGTTTTCCTCTGGCTGGTTAAGCGAGTCCAAGATCCTCCAAGCCCAGCAGGAATCGGTAGTCCAACCCTGCATCCTTGAGTACATCGGCCGCGCCGGTGGCACGGTCAACGACCGTGGCCACAGCAACGACTTCAGCCCCTGCCTCCTGGCATGCCTTCACAGCAGTGAGCGGGGAATTGCCGGTCGTGGTGGTGTCTTCGACGACCAGGACACGCTTGCCGGTGATGTCCGGACCTTCAATTCGGCGCTGCATGCCGTGCTTTTTAGCTTCTTTGCGGACCACGAAGGCGTCGATAGGCCGCCCCTTAGCGTGCATGACAGCGGTAGCGACGGGATCTGCACCCAAGGTCAGACCGCCGACGGCGTCAAAGTCGAGGTCACCCGTCAGCTCACGCAGCAGGGCGCCGATCAGCGGGCTGGCCTCGTGGTGCAGCGTCGCGCGACGCAGGTCAACGTAGTAATCGGCTTCCTTGCCCGAAGACAGCGTCACCTTCCCGTGCACGACCGCCAGCTCGCGGACCAGCTCGGCGAGGCGCTGCTTTTCAGCAGACAAGGAACCAGCATTATTCGTGTTCTCGCTCATGGTTTCCCAGATTAGTCCGCTTTGCCGTCATCGAAGATTGACGGGGGTTGGGGGCGGCGGGTGATGCGGGTGCCGTCGTTAAGCTGCTCGGGCGGCTCACCCGTCGCGATCGCATCAACCTCATCCGCGCCGACCGTATGAAATTCCATCGTGCCGCGCACGCCACCCGTCGTGCGCGTGGGCATTTCAAGGGGCTCTTCCGGCCTAACGACGACCGGCCTTGCCCCCTCAATCCCCTCACCCTTGCCTGTCGATTCCATCTCGACCGGGTCGCCCATCTCGCGCGTCTTGTGATCGAAATGCAGGTGAGGCCAGGTGCGTGGGGGGAGAGTACGGGCGGCGTCGGCAAGCAGGGCAAGTGGGGCGAAAACCTGCTCCCACGCCTGCGGCCCAGCCGGCTCATCCAACTGCGCCAACACCCACTCCGACTCGAACCACACGGCACTGACCTGCGCCGGAAGCAACTCCAATGCCGTAGTCACACGGATATCCAGCATCCGCTCCGCCGGGCCAGCCTCCGATGCGAACACACGGAAACCCTCCAGCTCCGCCACCGCGACCAGGTCTTCCGTCGGACTCGTGCTCCCCACAGCACGACGCATATCCACGACGACCCCACTGTCCATCCCCGTTCCCATGGCCACCACCGTCGTGGCACCGATATCGGCAACGCGCGTCTCATGACCAAACTGCGTGCCCGTCAGCACATCACGCACCGGCTCACCCGATGCGGCCGCTCCCCGACCCCACTCGTCCTGCAGGAACTCATCATCGCGCGAGTACTCGAAACCGTGCTCTTCCGCCCACTCGCGACGCTCTCTCCGGCCACGCTGCTTCGCCCCCGGCAGCGCACCCGAGATCGTCTCCGTGAACAGCCCCGCACGCCCCGACAGCGCGCCCCAGCGGGAGCGCGGCGCGGGTTTCGGTTCTGTCTTTGGTGCGGGTTCCTCTTCGGGTTCCGGCTCGGTCGCGGGTTCTGGCGCCGGTTCTGGTTCGGCCGCGGGCTCAGGATGAGGTTCAGGCGCTGGTGTTGCTGCCTCGACCTGCGGTTCCTGCTCCGGTTTTTCAGCCTTACTGCCCTTTTCCTGTGCATCTGCGCACCACAAAATCCCCGCTCCAGCCAGAGCGAGTGCCGACAGTCCCAGAAGTATGTAACCCATCAGTACTGAACTTTATCCCCCGAAGGCCCCTGAACTGGGCAGGCGTGGCGAGGCCGAGTGAGCGTTAGATATCGCGCTCGACCGGGTTGCGCACGTCGGCAGACCACTGCGACCAACCACCGATATAGTGAGTCAGCACCGGCAGACCCGCATGAGCGAAAGCGGCGAGCAGCTTGGCGGAGTGGTTACCGGAACCGGAGTAGACGATCACCTCGGCCGGATCAGTCTCGTGAGTGATGCCGAACTTCGCCATGGTTTCCAGGATCTCGCTGGCAGGCTTGATCTTGCGATCCTCCGTAAACAGCAAATCCACCGGCACCGTCTGCGCACCGGGAATGTGGCCGGACTTCAGGTCAAGGCGCTCGCGCTGGCCGACGTAGCGGGAGGTATCGCGGGCGTCGATAAGCATGCCCTTGAATGCGCGCACTTCGTCGATCGTCGCGGTAGGCAGCTGACCTGGCTCAACATCGAGCTCCGTGCGGACCGAAACCGGGCCCGGGCCGGCGACTGTGTCAAAGCCGGCATCCTCCCACGCACGGAAACCGCCGTCGAGAATATGCACGTCCTGCACGCCCGCCCAACGCAGCGTCCACCACACGCGAGCAGCGAAAACGCCCGTACCGGAGTCATACACAACGACCGGGCGCCCCTCCTCGATGCCCCACGCGCGGAACGATTCCTGCAGCAACTCCGCGGACGGCAGCGGGTTGCGCCCCACGCGCGAACCCGGCGTGCCCACCAAATGGTCGGACGGGTCACAGAATTGCGCCGTCGGAATGTGCTCAGACTGGAACTTCGACCACGCGTAACCCACGCGGCCATCCCACAGCGAGGCAAGCACAGTGAGCTTCTGACCAGTACGGATCTGTTGACGCAGCTCTTCGGAGGAAACGAATACGCTCATGGGCCCCAAGTGTAGCTACGCCAAAGAAATGATGCCCTGCGCCTGAAGGCCCTCAAGCCACTCACGGATACCTTCACTCGGAGCATCCGCGCTTATCGACGCCCCCAGCATTCCCCCCGGCCCCACCTCCACCCGGCAACCGAATGCAAGCAGAGTCTCTGGGATATCCGTCGGACCTGGCTGCTGGATCAAAATCCGCACCGTCTCCGCCCCACCGCTGACGACCTTCCGGTTCACATGGAACTGGCCCCCAACCTTCACACATTCCACGATGTCCCCGACCGCCAAACTGGTGTCCAAAAACGGCACACTTGCCACCACAAAATGCCCGCCACCCAGGTCATGGGCGGCGAGCTCTTCATTCTCAACTCCCGGTAGCGGGGTCCGAGTGTGAATCTTCGTGGTCAGTGGCTCCATGCCGGAGATTGTAGTTCCGAAGTCCTTGGCCTCTGTCGCAACCCGGGTCTGTCGTCACTCAGCCCCGCGACGGCCAGCCCGCCCAGCCGTGCCGCTCAGCCCGCCCAGCCGTGTCGCTCAGCCGTCTTCCCGGCGTTCGGTAACTATTCAACGGTAACAATGCCCTCTCTCAGACCCCTATGTCGCTTATAAGAAACCTAAACCCCACGGTTCGCCTCATCATTGTTACCGTTCGCAGATTCTGCAGTGCGGGTCGGCACTCGCCCCGGCTAGGCCACGACTCACCATCAGCCCAGAATGTCTACTGAAATGTACATCGTTGCACTGCACGCCAACCAAGCCCGGTCCACCGTGAAGTCATGGACAAAAACGAAGCCATCAACAAGTTGGTAAATCTCCGCACGGCCAAAGCGGGCCACCCTGCATGGCATCAGCTCGACTCAGGTGTGCTCACTCAGTTGGCCCCCACCCAGGCTATCCCCAGCGAGTATTACCGCGAACTCAAACGACACGAACAGCAATGGCTTCGCGCAGTTGCCGTCGGTAAGAGCAAAACCCGCGCTGTTCTCATCGGCCGGTCGGCAGCACGCATTCACGGAATGTGGGTCGTGCCACGCACGCCCGAATTAGTGGAAACCACCCTGGGAAGCAACGGGTATAAATCCGCCCACAACACCCCGAAGGGGCAGACTCTCCGCAAGCTCACCGTTCCGCCCAAGCAGATCATGCTTGTCGACGACATCCGCGTCCTCACCCCCTTCCGCACCGCCGCCGACATCGCTGCCCAGCACGGATTCATCGAAGGCTTGGTCGCGATGTCGTGGCTGAAGTACCAAAAAATGTCCCATCGATTGATGCTGCAAGCCACTCGTAATCTCGGCCCCATCCGCGGTATCGGCCATGTCCGCGCCGCGATTAAAGCCAGCAGCGCGCGATCGCTCTCTCCATTCGAACCATATGCACAAGGTTTGTTCCTCGAGGCCGGCATCCCTGTGCAGATGCACGTGCGCATGCCTATCGACGCCCACCGCCACATCGAAGTCGACCTCCTCGCTGGACCGAACGGTGAAACCGTCGTGGAAATAGACGGCGGAGTCAAATATGACGGGACAACCTACGGCGGGGTGGAGGAAACCCTCCGCAAAGAGCGTCACCGGGAGAACCTACTGAAGAATTTTGGCTACCCCGTTATCCGACTCACGCCCAGGCAGCTCATGTTCGAACCTGATTACTGCATATCGACGGTCCAAACAACCATCACCCGCGAGCAACAGCGCCGCGGCTTATAGGCTGTCCCGGCAAGCTCGACGCATGCCAAGCTCGCGAACCCCGCCAAAACGGCAAACGGTAACAATCAAACGGTAACTTTGCCCCACCAGGAACCTTTATGTATCTCTCTTAATACCTATCGGGCGGGGGTTACCGTTTGATTGTTACCGTTCGCCAATTCCGGAGCACGACAGGAGCGCCGGCCCCCTTATTGCGGCTGCTTAGTCGGCTGCCTTCGTGACTGTCAGACCAGCGGTGCTACCGACAGAAACATCCACCTCATCATCGGAAGCCGCCTCGCCACCAGAAGGCTGAGCAGCCGGGTCGGCCACGCTGGCATCCACCAGCACCGTGTCGCCGTCGCGGATCTCACCGGCAAGGACCTCCTTGGCCAGCTTGTCGCCGATTTCCTTCTGGATCAGGCGACGCAGCGGACGAGCACCATAAGCCGGGTCGTAGCCGCGTTCCGCAAGCCAGGACTTGGCAGCATCGGTGACGTCCAAGGTCAGGCGACGTTCAGCCAGTCGGTCAGCGAGACCACGCAGCTGGATATCGACGATGCCGACGAGCTGCTCCTTACTCAGCGGGTCGAAGACCACCACGTCGTCGAGACGGTTGATGAACTCCGGCTTGAACGCCCGCTTCACCGCTTCCATGATCTCGTCGCGGGTGCCACCAGCACCGAGATTCGAGGTCAGGATGATGACGGTGTTGCGGAAGTCGACGGTGCGACCTTGGCCGTCGGTAAGCCGGCCCTCGTCGAGGACCTGCAGGAGAACATCGAAGACGTCGGGGTGGGCTTTCTCAACTTCGTCGAAAAGCACGAGGCTGTACGGGCGGCGACGAACAGCTTCGGTGAGCTGCCCGCCAGCATCGAAGCCGACGTATCCCGGAGGCGCACCGACCAGGCGCGCGACCGAGTGCTTCTCGCCGTACTCGGACATGTCGATGCGGATCATCGCGGACTCATCATCAAAGAGGAATTCCGCGACCGACTTCGCCAGCTCAGTCTTGCCCACACCAGTCGGGCCGAGGAACAAGAAGGAACCGATCGGACGATTCGGGTCGGCGATCCCGGCGCGCGAACGACGCACAGCATCGGACACGGCAACGACAGCCTCGCTCTGCCCGACGACACGTTCGCCCAGCACAGCCTCCATATTCAGAAGCTTCTCGGTCTCACCCTCCATCATCTTGCCCGCGGGAATGCCCGTCCAGCTCGACACAACGTCGGCGATCACGTCCGGCGTGACTTCTTCCGTCAGCATCGTCTTCGTGCTTGACGACGCCTCCCTCTCCGCCTCAGCCACCTCTTCCTCCAGTTCCGGAATGCGGCCGTAACGGAGCTCAGAAACCTTGGCGTAGTCGCCCTCGCGTTCCGCGATCTCGGACTCGTTGCGCAGGCGCTCCAGCTCTTCCTTCGCCTGCTGGACCTTATCGATCTCGCTCTTCTCGTTCTCCCAACGCGCCTTCATCTCACCGAGCTTCTCGCGCTGATCAGCCAGCTCGCCACGCAGTGCCTTCAGGCGCTCCTGCGACGCAGCGTCCGACTCCTTGGTCAGCGCGATCTCCTCGATCTCGAGGCGGCGAACTACGCGCTCCAGCTCATCGATCTCCTGCGGGGAGGAATCAATTTCCATGCGGAGACGTGAGCCAGCCTCGTCGACCAGGTCGATCGCCTTATCCGGCAGGAAGCGGTTGGTGATGTAGCGATCCGACAGGGAGGCCGCCGCAACCAGCGCCGAATCCTGAATCCGCACGCCGTGGTGCACCTCGTAGCGCTCCTTCAGGCCACGGAGAATACCGATGGTGTCCTCCACAGTCGGCTCACCGACATAGACCTGCTGGAAACGACGCTCCAAAGCAGCATCCTTTTCAATGTACTTGCGGTACTCATCCAGGGTCGTCGCACCGACCAAGCGCAGCTCACCGCGGGCGAGCATCGGCTTGATCATGTTGCCGGCATCCATCGAACCGTCACCGGTCGCACCGGCACCGACAATGGTGTGCAGCTCATCAATGAACGTGATGATCTCGCCGTCCGAAGACTTGATCTCATCCAACACAGCCTTCAGACGCTCTTCGAACTCACCGCGGTACTTCGCACCGGCGACCATCGAACCCAAATCAAGACTGATCAAAGTCTTGCCCTTGAGGGATTCCGGGACGTCGCCCGCAACGATGCGACGTGCAAGACCCTCGACGATCGCAGTCTTACCCACACCCGGCTCACCAATCAGCACCGGGTTGTTCTTCGTGCGACGGCTCAGAACCTGGACCACGCGACGGATCTCACTGTCACGGCCGATGACCGGGTCGATCTTGCCCTCACGAGCACGAGCAGTCAGGTCAGTGGAGTACTTCTCCAATGCCTGGAACTGACCCTCCGGGTCCTGCGTGGTCACCTTCTGGTTGCCACGGACAGATGGGAAAGCAGCCTTGATCGTGTCGTAGGTAGCGCCGCGCTTCTTCAGCAATTCAGCTGCCTCGTCGCCACCACGCGCAATCGCAGCAAGGAGCACCTCGGTGGAGACATACTCATCACCGAGTTCGCCCGCCAATTCCTGGGCGGTGTTCAGAGCATTAAGACCATCCCGGTTGAAATTCGGGTTGGCCATGTTCTGGCCCTGCGCCTTGGGGTAACCATCGACGATCTCGGCAGCTTCCTTCTGCACCGTCGCCGGGTCAACACCCGTGGCTTTGAGCACCGGTGCAGCGATTCCTTCTTCCTGCTCGAGGATCGCCTGAAGCAGGTGCGCGGGCCTAATATCTGGGTTTCCATTAGCGGAAGCCCGCTGCAGAGCCTGCTGCAGCGCTTCCTGAGTTTTCGTGGTGGGGTTGAACGAGCTCATCTGTCTCGCTCCTTTCCTAATTCTCTATTAATTGGGGTACTTCTTTTGGTCCGAACTTAGTTCGTCAATAGGTACAACGCCGCCAAAGTTGAGTCTGTTCCACTCAAGGCAAAATATTTCTTCGCTTATCGACGCCGACCTCGCCCTCCCCCCTCCCAACACCCGCAGATATATTGCTGCTGGACAATTAGGACATACCTGCCCTATACCGCCCACTAATGACACCTACCTGCACAAACACAGCGAACGAATTAGGGCAGTCCCCCAAGCACCCAGGGCCCCAGTAACGCTCCCCGCCGAGCTCTCAACCACCAACCACCCTCATCCCAAGGAGTGCCCTAAATAGAAGGAGTGTCCTAAATAAAACGCCACAAACACCGAGGCCAGACACCTTTTACAGGCATTTAGGAAAGCAGCGTCCTAAATGTAAATCAACACACCTTCTGCACGTGGAGCTGTCACAGTTTCTTCGCAGACTTATCGCGATGCGCCGCAGGTTCGTTGCAGATGCGCCGCAAGTTCGTCGCAGACCATCCACTGCACACTCCTCCGCTGCACACTGAAGTACACATTCATAACGAGCGTGAACAATCCGCTTTCCCTAGATTCAAACCTGGGGCAACGATCAGCAGAGTAAGCGCAGACAGGGGGAAACTGACAATGGGTGAAGATCGATTCTTCAATCTTCCTCCGCACCCGTTGGACTTGCAGATAGCAGAAACAGAGATGTTCCAGCGGCGCGAAAAAATCGCCCATTTTTTGCGGGGTGCAGAACTGCTCCGAATCTTGCAGACAGGACGCGTGCTGGAGGGAGAGGTTTTGGCGGGACGGATTGGCGTCGATAGGCGAACTCTGCGGAGATATATTGCGCATTTGCGGGAGCTCGGCTTCGGCATTGACTCGAAGCGCGGGGCAAATGGCCGTTACGAAATGGGGCGCGGCGATACCGTTCCCCGATGACGTTCACCGAGGATGAGCTTGAAGTTCTCATCCTGGCGCTAAGTTCTGTTGGCTACCCGGGCGACGAGTTAAGCGAGCGCGCTGGGCGTTTAACTCAGAGAATCAATAGTCTGCTGCCGATGCAGAGATACCTAGAACTCGAGGCTTCTGGCAAGCAGCGCTTTGTCCAAACCTTGCGGATTTGGGGTGCTTATAACAGGGAGCAGGAAGCTCAAGAAGAGGAAAGTTGAGGGCGCTACTTCTTCCCTGAAGCTTGTTTCTTCGCGGGGACCCATTTGAGCATGAAGGTCATGATCACGATGCCGGCAGCGATGATGGTGGACACCCAGCCGAATGTTCCGGTGAAGGACGCGAGTACGGCGATCGGGGCAAGAATGGTCATGCCGATCTCGAAGGGGCCGAAGCCAACGTAGGCGACACCGTATTCGTTGAGTGTGCCGGATTTGAGTTTGGGGTCGACCATCTTGAGCAGGGCGATACCGGTTGCAACTGCTGCGGTTGCCCAGCCCCAACCAAAGATGCCACGTTCGATCCATTCTTCGCCAAAGTACAGCGGTGCCATGACCAGCAGGTAGAACAGGCAGAATGCGAGGCCGAGGACGAAGAGGAGGATGAGGGCCTGCCAGTAGTCGGCAAGCGCGGCGGGGACGATGGAGGCGATGCCGAAGGCGATCATGTAGTCGGTGGCGGCACCGGAGATCGCGGTGACGGTGTCCTTGTCCAGGTAGTTCGGCTTCTTGAACAGGCGCAGTATTCCACGGCCGATGAAGCCGATGACGAAGGACAGGGCGAACAGCGGAATGGAGACATTCTCCCAGGTCGAAGAGATGAAGGCGTTGACCTGGTAGGCGACGAGCACGGTGAAGATGATGAAGCCGCCGTGCAGGGCGAGGGGTTCGATCGACGACGGATTGGTCGTGGCTTTACCAATAGAGGGGCGTTCGGCTTCGTTCTCGATGTAGCCGGAGCGCAGTTCCTTAGGCAGGTCGCCCTGCAGCTCAGTGGCTTTGCCCTTGCGGATACCCCAGTTGGCAAAGATGACGCCGCCGATAATGGCCACGAGTGTGCCCACGGTCGCGGAGGTGAAGCCAATTGACGACGCGGCGACGGCACCCGCGGTGTCTTCCAAGGCGGAGCCGACAGCGGCTGCGGTACCGAAGCCGCCAATGAAACCGACGGGCAGCATCATGCCGAACCAGTCTTCGGTGCCAAAGACGGGCTCAAACAGGTAGAGGCCGAGCAGCACGAACAGGCCCCATTGGAACATGAACATGGTGGTGGAAAAGGCCCACATATTGCGGGCACCCTTTGCCACGGAACCGCCGAGATCCATGGAATAAGCCATGGAGGCGAAGACGACGGCGATCAAAATGGACGTGTATGTGCCCACGTTGTCGGAGAATTTCGCGATATTGAGTACTTCCGGCCCCAGGATGAGCCCGATGAGGCCGGCGGTGATCGGCGCGGGAAGCAGGAGTTGCTGCAGCACACGAACTCGCTGGCGGAGGATGTTGCCGATGATGAGGAGGACGGAGATCCACCCAACGTCGACAAGCATGTCATAGGGCGTGAATTCCATGAACCGGACCTTTCCGCGTCGATAGCTTTCGCAGCTAGCTTAGCGTGGTGCTGCGACACATTAGTCTTGGAAAGCATGGACGAGGTCGTGCAATTGTCATTCGCTGAGCGGGAAGCGCTGCTCAGCCAGCTTTCGGGCGAGGTGCAAGAAGCGGACACGCTTATCGACGCCCTGCTTACCCCCTCCCTCACCACTCCCATCGCGTTGGACCGCCGTCGTTTGGGCACTCCACCGGAGGATTATGAGGAATTGGCAGAGCCACTGGGCGAGGCTTTGGCCTTCGCATTTGAGGACCGCCCAGACGATGTAGGGCAGGTGTGGCAGGTGCTGGTGCAGCGTCTAAATGAGATGGCGCAGGTTGCGCGTCAGGCGGATCTGCAGGGCATTCCGGCGGCGACTGCCGCGCAGGTCACGGCCGTATCCCCTTTGGACGGTACCGGTGAGGGCGATGCGCAGGCGGTGTACCTGGAGGCCCCGATGCCGATTGATTATCTTCCTGGGCAGTCACTGCCGGTGCTCATTCCCGGCGAATATGGCGAGGCGGGACAGTGGTACGAGCTCGCACCGGCTTTGCCGTCGAATCCCTTTGGCCAGCTGGTCTTCTATATTCCTGGTTGGTGGCGTGAGCCGCAGGTCGGTGAGTACTGGACGTGTGGCAATCCCCGTGGCGAGCAGATCGTGTTCCCGGATCATGAGCCGGTGGATGCCACGGGCTACCGGCTGGCAGGTGTGAGGGCGGGGGTTTTCGGGGGCGTCGATAAGCATGTTGAGCTTGTTGTGGACGCGGTTGGTGCGCGCGAGCCTGGGCTTGTGGCTTTGGCGCGCGCGGTGGATTGGTTGACGCTGCGGGAGGTTTAAAGCAGCGGGACTGCCTGCTGCCTACGCTTTGCTTCGGCCGGGTCGATGTCCACAACGATGACTTCTTCGTCGAATCCGCCCTGCGCCAGGACCTTGCCATTGGGCGCGACCGCCATGGAATGACCGACGCCGAGCGGGTCTGTGTTGTGCTGCGCGCCGTGCGCACCTTCGGGATTGGCCTGATTGGGGGCGATGATGAACACGCCGGCATCGAGTGCGCGGGCGCGGGTGAGCGTGGTCCATTCCTCGACCTTGTTCTCGCCGCCAGCCCAGCTGGTGGGCACGATGACGATGTCTGCGCCCCGGCGCGCAAGTTCCTGGAATTGGTCCGGGAAGCGAATGTCGAAGCAGATCGCCGCGCCGACCGTGGCCCCCTCGTGGGTGAATGTGTGCAGTTCAGCGCCCGGTTCGACATTGTCGGACTCACGGTAGGTGGCTGTGTCGTAGGCATGAATCTTGTCGTAGCCTTCGTGTAGCCCGCCGCCAGTGATCAGCGCTGTATTGCGCACACGCCCATCGCTGCCGGGGCGGAACATGCCCGCGACGATGGTCACGCCGAGCTCTTCAGCGAGCGTACGCAGCCCTGTCGCGAACTCACCGTCGAGTTCTTCTGCCTGGTCCTGCAAGGAGCCGGACTCAAATGCCTGCGAGGATGCTTCCGGGCAGGCAACGAGCGTGGCACCCTTGTCCGCCGCTTCCCGGATCTTCTCCGAGAGCACGGCGAGATTGTCCGCGGTACGGGGGCCAGCAGTGAATTGCACGAGTCCAATACGCATGGGACCCAAGCGTATGTGGATAACTTTTCAAATTCCACAGGTTCGCACGCTCGCGGTTGAGCCGGGGTGCTAGCTGCCGTTGGGTTGAATGCATGAATTTTATCTCAATGCCAACCACTGCCCTACCCGCACTTCCTGCCTGGACCGACCCACTTTTAACGCCATTAGCCACCCCGAGTCGCACCGCCTTAGCGCTTGAGCGCGCGCACTCCTGGCTGCAGACAGACCTGGCCGTGCGAAGCCGACGCGTGCACGACCATGCCGCCGACCTGACTCGCTTCGCCGCCGCCGTCCGCGATGTTGATGCCGCCTACGCACAGACTTTCAAGGGGCAATGATGCTGGTCACTACAGAATTAACTCTTGCAGCAGGCTCCTTGCGGCAGGCTTCCGGCACTGTTCGCACGCGTATCGACGACACCGCCACCACCCGTTCCTCCATATCCCTCACCGGATTCGCCGGCCCTGCAGCCGATGCCGGCCTGGACCGCCTGGCGGATCTGGCCCGTGACTTCACTCAACCAGCCGCAGTGATGGAGTCTGTGGCAGGCATCTTGGAGAACACCGCGGCTGCCCAGCAAGCTTTGGACGCGGCCAAACAGGCACTACTAGCGATGGCTGTGCCAGTCCCTTTGCGCGCGGTTCACACCAGCGCGCTCGCTGCCTTGTCCATGTTGGGGCTCGTCCTTGACCAGGCATGCGCAGCTGCAATAGACAATGCCTGCCGGGCTGAGCACGAACAAGATCTCGAGCGGCTGGCTTTCTACCCGGAGACACCGCTTTCATCCATTCACACCGACCGACTTACCACTGCGCCTGCCTCAGTGCGTGAAACCGTCGAAGCAGCTGACGGCATCGTCTTAGAAGGCGGGCCCGACGGATACACAGTCATGGTCGGCGCTTCTTTAGGCCCGGACGGCGAGCCGATCCCACCTACTTCCGTGACCACCATGGTCGCCGGTGTCGGCTCGGGCGATCCCGCCAAATTCGCCGGTGCGGTGGAACAGGCACGCACAATCGCGGCGACCACTGGTGGTGCCGTTGTGGTGTGGCAGGGCTATTCCCCACCGCCGAATGTCCCGGCCGGTTTCAACCGTGCCGCCGCTGCCGCGGGTGCGGACGACCTGGCCACCTTCCAATACGCCCTCCAAGAACGCTTCCCCGAATCGAAGAAACTGGTGGTCGGCCACAGTTATGGCTCCGTCGTAGCTGCCCGCGCCGCAGAGGAATATGGCCTCTTTGCTGACCAGCTCTACCTCGTCGGCTCCCCCGGCGTGGGCGCAGACAGCGCGGAGGATCTGACCTTGTACAGCTCGCAAAGTCCCGGGGTAGGCCAGCCAGAAGTGACTGTTGCGGATGCCTCCTCCGACCCGATCCGCTTGTTGCGCTCCCCGCTCGCTGCGATCCATGGCACTGATCCCGGTTCGGCTCGCTTCGGTGCCGAGAAGGTCCCCGGGATCCGTGGTGGGCACACCGATTATTTCCGTGATGAAGCCATGCTTCGGTCGCTTGCAGAGTCCGCGAAGACTGCATCAAAATAGAACGGCGCAGGTCAAAATGGTGATGTCCGGGGTAAAACAACTAAAACGCGTACGCTTGTATGGCGTAAAAGAAATCGCATAAGTAGATCCAAAAGTGGAGGAAGTATGGCTAAGAACTTCGCAACACAAATTGTCGAGACGCTAGAGCGCAACGGCGTGAAGCGTATTTATGGTCTGGTCGGCGACTCGCTGAACCCAGTTTCGGATGCAGTGGCCAATTCCAGCATTGAGTGGATCCACGTCCGCAACGAGGAAGCAGCAGCCTTCGCCGCTGGTGCTGAATCCCTGGTCACTGGTGAGCTCGCCGTCTGTGCCGCATCTTGTGGTCCGGGCAATACTCACCTGATCCAGGGCCTTTATGATTCGCACCGCAATGGCGCCAAGCTGCTCGCCATCGCATCGCATATTCCAAGCCAGGAAATCGGCTCGAATTTCTTCCAGGAGACCCACCCGGAAAAGATCTTCCAGGAGTGCTCCGGTTACTGCGAGATGGCTAATTCCGCAGCACAAGGCGCACGCATTCTGCACCACGCCATCCAGTCCACGATGGCCGGCAACGGCGTGTCCGTCTTTGTCATGCCGGGCGACATCGCTGGCCAGGAAGCAGCCGATATGCCGCTGCTAGAATCCACCATCGCGCGTGGCGATGACAAGCGCGTCTTCCCCGATCCGGGCGAGGCCGCACGTCTGGTCGAGGCCATCAACAAGGCCGACAGCGTCACTCTGTTCTGCGGCGTTGGCACCGCCGGCGCACGCGAGGATGTCCTCGCACTAGCCGAGAAGATCAAGGCCCCGATCGGCCACTCGTTCGGTGGCAAGATGCACATCCAGCACGACAACCCCTTCGACGTGGGTATGAACGGCCTGCTCGGCTACGGCGCCTGCTACGAAGCATCACATGAGGCTGACCTGCTGATTCTGCTGGGCACCGACTTCCCGTACAACGACTGGCTGCCCACCGGCAACGTCGCCCAGGTGGACATCAAGGGCGAGAATATCGGCCGCCGCACCAAGGTCCAGTACCCGGTCGTCGGCGATGTGAAGAGCGTGATCGAGAATATTCTTCCGCACGTCGAGGAGAAGAAGAGCCGCAAATTCCTGGACAAGATGCTCAAGGAACACGCGCACCTGCTCGAGACCGTGATCAAGAACTACAGCCCCAAGAAGAAGGAAAAGGCCACCCCGATCCACCCGGAGTACGCCGCACAGCTTATCGACGAGCTCGCCGACGACAATGCCCTCTTCACCGTCGACACCGGCATGTGCAATGTGTGGGCTGCCCGCTACATCACTCCGAATGGCAAGAAGGACGAATTGGCTTCCTTCCGCCACGGCACCATGGCGAATGCTGTACCGCAGGCTATCGGCGCCCAGGCCGCTGATCGTGACCGCCAAGTCATCACATTCTCCGGCGACGGCGGCGTCTCCATGCTGCTCAGCGAGCTGATCACAGTGAAGCAGCATGACCTGCCCGTGAAGATGATGGTGTTCAACAACTCCAGCCTGGGCATGGTCAAGCTGGAAATGATGGTGGCCGGCCTCAAAGAATTTGAGACCGACCACGACAGCGTCAACTACGCCAAGATCGCCGAGGCAGTTGGCATCAAGTCCTTCCGTGTGGAAAAGCCACAGGACCTGGAGAAGACCATCAAGGAGGCATTTGCTTACGACGGCCCCGTCCTTGTTGACATGGTCACCGACCCGGATGCCCTGTCCCTGCCGCCGAATTTCGACTGGACCATGATCAAGGGCTTCACCGAGTCCGCGGTCAAGACCGTCCTCGACGGCGCGATCGGCAACATGGTCGAGCTTGCTCGCTCAAATTTCCGCAATATTCGCGGTGCCGCAGCGATCGAGTTCTAATTCGAGCCACTCCGGCGCGGCCTGCGCGACCAGGTGACCACCGCGGTTGACCGCGGCACATGCACCAGCTCGCCGCCGCGTCGCGGAGTGCGGGCGATCCGCTCGCGCAGGCGAGCATTCTCGTCCTCCAGATCATCGATCCGTTCGGTCAGATCGATGATCGTTTTGATTCCCGCTAGGTTCACGCCCTCCTCTTGTGAGAGGCGCTGAATCGTCTGCAGCCGAACAATGTCGCGCTGCGAATAACGGCGCCCACCACCAGAGGTGCGCTTCGGGCTGACCAGTCCCATGCGGTCATAGGTGCGCAAAGTCTGGGCGTGCATGCCGGTCAGCTCAGCGGCGACGGAGATGACGTAGTACTGGTCGACAGCATCAACAGCATCGTCTTTCTTATTCATCTACGCTCACCTCCCTAGCTGCTCGTGCCTGCCCAGCCGGCGCGCGGGTTGAAGCCCGAATCCTTCTCAGCCTGGGCATAGGTGCGCAGCGCGCTTGTCGCTGCCGCATCGAGATTCTTCGGCACTTCCACCTCAACGGTGACCATCAAATCGCCCGCGGTGCCAGATTTCCGCGGCACTCCGCGACCCTTCACGCGCAAGGTACGACCATTCGGCGTACCTGCCGGGACCTTGACCTTCACCGGATTATCCAGCGTTGGCACCGTCACAGCACCACCGAGCGCCAGCTCCGTGAAGCTCACCGGAACCGTCACCGCCAGATCATCCCCATTGCGGGTGAACACCTTGTCCGGGCGGACCGTGACATTGACAAACAGGTCGCCCGCAGGCGTGCCATTCGGACCAGCCTCACCCTGACCAGCCAAACGGACCTTCTGCCCGTCGATCACACCAGCCGGGATGCGCACCGTGATCGAACGCGTCCGACGCACCGTGCCCGAACCCGAACACGTCTTGCACGGATCCTCAATGATCTGGCCCGTACCACCACAACGGGTACACGGACGGGACATCCCGAACGCGCCCTTTTGCTCACTGACAAAACCAGAACCACCGCAATCACCACAAGTCGTGGTCTTGCCCGTCGCCGAACCAGAGCCGTGGCAATCCGTACACGGCGCATCACCAGTCAGCTCAATCGGGATCGTCGTTCCCTTGACGGCCTCACGGAAATCAAGCGTTATTTGCGTTTCGACGTCGGCCCCCCGCGTCGGCCGAGCACTCCTGCCAGTGCCGCCGCCGCGGTTAAAGAGGCCACCGAAGATGTCACCAAGACCGCCTTCCGAAGAAAATCCTCCGCCTTGTCCAAACGACTGTCCAAATCCGAAGTCTTCGAACCCGGTTGAGCCGAAGTCCGACGCGTCCTGCGAGGAGCGAAACCCGCCCGGAAAGCCGGACCCGCCTCTCCCTCCGAAGCGCATGAAGCCTCCGGAGTTCATCATCGCCTTGAATTCATCGTATTCCTTGCGCTTCGCCTCGTCCCCGAGCACGTCATACGCTTCAGCCACCCGCTTGAATTTCTCCTCCGCGGCAGCATTGCCTGGGTTGGAGTCCGGGTGATTCTCCCGGGCGAGTTTGCGGTATGCCTTCTTAATCTCGGCCGCGGAGGCTGACGAGGACAGACCTAAATCGCCGTAATAGTCCTTGTTCGCCCATTCCTGTTGCATGGCCATGGCGCCTCCTCCTTCCTGCTTGAATTCTGTCTAAGTTTTGTTGTTTGTTCTAAGTAAATTTTCTAATTATGAAAAACGCGGCCGGGGAAGGAAGTCTCGTCGATGTGTTGGACAATGCTCCCTCCCTCGGCCGCAAACGCTACTGAGGTTTACCCAGCAGGCTCTGCGTCCTCTTCCGGGTCCGCGATGATCACCATCGCGTTGCGGATCAGGCGGTCACCCACGCGGTAGCCCTTGCGCAGCACCGTGCCGATGACCTTCTCATCGCCCTGCGAGAGGTCCTGCACCGCTTCGTGGATCTCCGGGTCGAAGGCATCGCCTTCAGCACCGAAAGCCTGTGTCTTCTGACGCTGCAGCACTGCCTGCAGATTGTCAGAGAACGCCTTCAGCGGTCCGTCCTCCAGGTCGCCGTGCTGGCGGGCGAGCTCCAAGTCGTCGATAAGCGGGAGCAGCTCCGTGATCACCTTGGCCTTCGCGTCGTTGGCGATCTGTGAGCGCTCGCGCTCCGTGCGACGACGGTAATTCGCATACTCAGCGGAGACGCGCTGGAGATCCTCCGTGCGCTCAGCGAGCTGCGCCTCTACCTCGGAGACCTCCCCGTCACCGTCGGCGTCCGGGTCGATCTCGGCTTCCACGTCCTTCAACGCGTCCTCGAGCTCGGCCTCTAGCGCCTCAGATTCCGCGGCCTCCTGGGCCAAGGTTTCCGACTGGTCAGGGCTAATGAACTCCTCGTCCGTCGCCGCCGGATCACCCGGGTTGTCGGGCATCTGCTCGTTCGGGTTGGTCATACTTACAGCTCCTTATTTCTCGTCGGAGTTGTTGGACTCATCCTCATCGACGACCTCAGCATCCACGACATTGTCGTCAGCCGGGGCATCTGCCTGAGCAGCACCAGCATTAGCATCAGCCTCGTAGATCGCCTTACCCATCTCCTGCGACTCATTGGTCAGCTTCTCGACGGCCGCCTTAACCGCATCCAGGTCATCGCCCTTCAGCGCCTCATCGACCTCATCAGCTGCAGCGGTCACCTTGGACTTGATGTCCTCAGAGACCTTCTCAGAGTTCTCGTCCAGGAACTTGCGGGTCTGGTATGCCATGGACTCCGCATTGTTGCGGGTCTCCTGCTCCTCGCGACGAGCCTTGTCCTCGTCTGCGTGAGCCTCAGCATCCTTGACCATGCGATCGATCTCCTCCTGGGAAAGACCGGAGCCTTCCTGGATCTTGATCGTGTTCTCCTTACCGGTGCCCTTGTCCTTCGCGGTCACGTGGACAATGCCGTTGGCATCGATATCGAAGGTGACCTCAATCTGCGGAACACCACGCGGTGCCGGTGCGATACCGCCCAGCTCGAAGGAACCGAGCAGCTTATTAGCCGCAGCCATCTCGCGCTCACCCTGGAAGACCTGGATCTGCACGCTCGGCTGGTTATCCTCAGCCGTGGTGAAGGTCTCCGAACGCTTCGTCGGAATCGTGGTGTTGCGCTCGATCAGCTTGGTCATCACACCACCCTTGGTCTCAATACCCAGGGACAGCGGAGTGACGTCGAGAAGCAGCACGTCCTTCACGTCGCCACGCAGAACACCAGCCTGGAGAGCAGCACCAAGCGCCACGACCTCATCCGGGTTCACGGACTTGTTCGGATCCTTGCTGGTGAGCTCCTTGACCAGGTCAGAGACAGCCGGCATACGAGTGGAACCACCAACCAGCACAACCTGATCAATGTCGCCGACCGAAAGACCAGCATCCTTGATCACCTGGTTGAACGGCTGCTTCGTGCGATCCAGCAGATCAGAGGTGATCTTCTGGAACTCAGTACGGGACAGGCTCTCATCCAGGAACAGCGGGTTCTTGTCGGAATCCACCGTGATGTACGGCAGGTTGATCGAAGCCTGCTGTGCGGAGGACAGCTCGATCTTCGCCTTCTCTGCCGACTCACGCAGACGCTGCAGCGCCATCTTGTCCTTGGTCAGGTCAATGCCGTGCTGCGACTTGAACTTTTCCACCAGCCAGTCGACGATGCGCTGATCCCAGTCATCGCCACCCAGCTCGTTGTCACCAGCGGTAGCCAGCACCTCAACAACACCGTCGCCGATCTCCAGCAGGGATACGTCGAAGGTGCCGCCACCCAAGTCGAAGACCAGAATCGTCTGCTCGTTATCAGCCTTCTCCAGACCGTAAGCAAGAGCAGCTGCCGTCGGCTCGTTGACGATACGCAGGACGTTCAGACCTGCAATCTGGCCAGCCTCCTTGGTGGCCTGACGCTGTGCGTCCTCGAAGTATGCCGGGACAGTAATAACCGCATCGGTGACCTCATCACCGAGGTAAGCCTCCGCATCACGCTTCAGCTTCATCAGCGTGCGTGCCGAGATCTCCTGCGGGGTGTACTTCTTGTCATCAATATCGACCGTCCAGTCATTCTCGCCCATGTGGCGCTTCACGGAACGGATCGTGCGGTCAACATTGGTCACCGCCTGGTTCTTAGCGGACTGACCGACGAGGATCTCGCCGTTCTTCGCAAAAGCCACGACTGACGGAGTGGTGCGTGCACCCTCCGCGTTGGCGATAACTACTGGCTCGCCACCCTCAAGTACCGAAACAACAGAGTTCGTCGTACCGAGGTCAATACCTACTGCGCGTCCCATAATTCATGTCCTTCCAAAAATTCGGTTTATTTTCGGTGGCTACTTCCCCACCGATGTTCATTTGTCTCACCGAGTTGAGCCTGGTCAGTGTCCCGCTTGAGCAGGTTGACTGCCATTGACTCAACTTCCGGGAGCAACTGTACCACCGGATGGCGACACAGTCTCACAGGGTTGAGCCTGACTCACTCAATCTACACAACTCACCAACGCCCAAAGTTGTTCCCAACTGACTCAACTTTCTTTATCCGCGCTGGTCTATGGGTCTTTTCAGTTGCGCCGTTACCGCCGACCTTTAGTTGTTAACCCCGCGCCCAAAACCAGCAAAAGTCCCGACCCTAACCCCGCATTTAGCGGAGCCTGGACCGGGGCTGTTTCGAGATTGTTTACTTCTTAGCCAGGAACTGGTCCACGAACGGACGCAGTGCAAAACCAAGGATGCCGCTGAGGATCAGCAGACCCGCGAAGCCAGCACCAATCGCAATACCCAGACCCTTCAGGGACAGGGACGAACCTGCCGGGACAGAGCTGGACTTGTTCTCGCCTTCCGCGCAGGCACTCAGCGAACCGGTGTATGCCACAACCGGCGCGGCGACCTGGAGCACATCGTTCTTGACCATGGCCTTCACCGAATTGGTGATGTCATCGAAACCACCCAGTGCGCCACCGAGCAGACCGGTCAAACCAAGGCCACCGACAAGGCCCTTGATGTCGAGACCGAGTGCCTCGCCACGCTTTTCCGCCTCGGCCGGGGTGATGACCTCTTCACGCTCAGTGATCTTGTCCGCCTTCGATGCCTTGAGCAGCGCGATGTACATGTTGTAGTTCTTGCGCTCGCGGTAGTAGATACGGCTCTGAGCTTCCTTGATCTCCGGATCCGGAGCCCACGCATTCGGATCCTCAGCAGTCTTAGCCCAATCGCCGTACAGCTTCGCATCTGCCTTACGCTGCTCCTGGGGGTACCTGTCGGTGGACTCCTTCTGACCCAGCGTGTTCATCAGCTGGTCAGCCAGCAGTAGGTAGATGTTCTTGTACGCCGTGTTGATTCGCTCCTGGTCACGCTCGGTGTACGAGATCGTGCACTTTTCAGTCGTTGCGTCGTAGTCAACGGTGTAGGCATTGGCAGCCGGTGCTGCAACAATAGTGGAGGCCACTGCAACGGTCGTGGTTGCAGCAATAGCGAGGCGACGAATACTCACGGGACAGCCCTTTCGGGTTCAAGGGAAAAATGACTTCCCAGAAAAATACAGCATGCGCTAGGCATTTACACACCTAGCGCATGCTGTATCTTTTTCCGCTACCCCCGCGGGGCACCTACTTCTAGCGGAGAACGCCTGCGTTCTTCCAGAACTTGGTGAAGAAGTCATTCACCAGCGGCCCAACCGCCACTGCAATCAGACCGACCAGCGCGAGTCCACCGAGCACGCCACCGGCAACAAGACCGATGAACTGATCGGTATCCAGACTGGAACCCTTCTTGATCTTGCCCGTGGTGGTTTCACGGTTCTCACATGCGGTCAGAGCAGCTTCGTAGCTCTTAATGGTCGGCTGAATACGCGGGCCGAGCTTGTTCAGGGCCTGCTTTGCCATGTCGGTAGCATCGCCGATCTTGAGGCTTCCACTGATGATTCCCCACAGGCCCGGCGCGACAAGATCGCCCGTCTGGACAGCACCTGACCCCTTCATCTCAGCAGCTTCAGCAGGGGTGATTTTCAGGGTCCGCTCGGCCAGAACCGGCTTGCGCGACTGCTGCAAGAACTTGCCAGCCATGTGATACGGGCCAGAATTCTGACCAATTTTCAAAGTTGCCAGTTTGCGCTGCGCATCCCCAACATCTTTGCCGTTGTATTTGGTACCGAGGTGCCACGCCAAAGGATCCTTGTCCGGATTCTCCTTTGCCCACGGGTACCAAACATCCGCACTTTCCCGATCCTTCAGGCGCTCTGCTGACAGGTCCGCCACCGTCTCGAACAGGAGCGAGTACGCACCATTGATCTGCTTCTGCTCTTCTGCAGTGAATTCCAGGGTGCACAGGCCTTCACTATTTCCTGCCTCTTCGTAGGTCTGGTAGGTGTTCTCCCACGCATTCGCCGGGGCAACGGTGCCGGCAGTCACGACGGCGGTCAGGGCGGTAGCCGCGATGGCGCGACGCATGAAACGGGACATGACGGGTTTTCCTTTCGGGAGGGAACGTAGTTTTGCTGGAAATGCTACGCAATGGACATTGTTTTGTCAGGGAAATTCCAAATTTCTCTCGCCCAAGCAGCAAACCCCATCCGAGCAGTTAGTCGCGTTTGAAATGCACTACACAAAAGCCCAGGTCAACTGTTGCTGATGTGGCGGAAGAACCAAACGCGACTAACCAGCCCTAAGAAACCTGCCCCAAGTAACCACCAAAACCTGCCCCCGCGACCCATATCTGCTGCACAGCGGTATTACTTTTCACGCATATCTGGCACAATATTTGCTCGTGACTGATAACAAACAGACAGATGGCGCGAAGGATTTCGCCACCACCCTCCTCGACTCGGTGGAAACACCTAGTGCGGAGCCAACTCCGGCGCAGGCAGCACGGACGCTGTCGAATGAGCCAATCGACCGTGGCCAGATCCTCGCCTCCGACGGGCGTACCGCAGCAGCATGGGCCCTGCGGTTCATCGTGATCGTGATTGCCACAGCGATCCTGTTCAAGCTGATCGGCGGGATCTGGGTCGGCGTGCTGCCGACGTTGCTTGCGCTGATTTTCTGCACGGTGCTGTGGCCGCCAGTGCGCTGGCTGCGCAACCACAAGGTGCCGGCAGCCCTGGCAGTGTTCATCGTGTTGCTCACGTTCTTTGGTGTGATCGGCGGGATCTTCGCAGCGATGGCACCGACGATCCGCACGCAGTCGGTGGAGCTATACCACCAAGCAGAGGAAGGCATCCAGCAGATTCTGACGTGGGTGGAGACATCCGCGCCGTTTGATGTGGATGTCAGCCAGATCGAGCAGGCAGTGAACCAGGCTGGTGAGTTCGTTCGTGGCCAGGCTTCGAGTATCGCGTCGGGGGTGGCGACGGGTATCGGGGCGGCGGCGTCGATAGGCACAACGCTCGCGCTGATGCTGGTACTGTCCTTCTTCTTCCTCAAGGATGGCGACCGTTTCTTGCCGTGGCTGCGTAAGTACACCGGTGTGAAGGTCGGCTGGCACCTGACTGAGGTGCTCATGCGCTCCTGGAATACGCTGGCGGGATTCATTCGCACGCAGGCGATTGTGTCGCTGGTGGATGCGGTGTTCATTGGTCTTGGCCTGCTAATTCTCGGCGTTCCGCTGGCGCCGGTGCTCGCGGTATTCACGTTCTTCGGTGGCTTCATCCCGATCATTGGTGCGTTCACCGCGGGTGCTCTCGCCGTGATCGTCGCACTGGTTTCGGGTGGCCTGACCAAGGCGCTGCTGGTGCTCGGCCTGGTCATCTTGGTGCAGCAGATCGAGGGCAATGTGCTGCAGCCGATTCTGCAGTCCCGCTCGATGGGTCTGCACGCAGCGATCGTGCTGCTTGGTGTGGCTGTGGGCGGCACCCTGTTCGGCATCATTGGCGCATTCCTCGCGGTGCCGGTCTGCGCGGTCGCAGCAGTGTGGCTGCGCTACTGGGCGGAGATGGTTTCGCTGCGTACCGGTGAGATCACTGCTGATGACATCCAGATCGCTACGCAACAGAGCCAGACTTTGGATTCCCGTGAGGCGTACTTGGCGGTGCGTGACCGCATGCGTTCTCTGGGCACTCGCAAGGGCCAGACCCAGCTTGATGAGGAAGCCGGGAAGCTCGGCTCCACCAAGGTCCCGCGCAAGACTGACGCGGACGCGGATAGCCAGGAAGGCATGGACGCACCAGGCAAGACCCGCGCGATTGCCGAGGATGAGCTTGAAAAGAATCAGGACTAGTCAGCCCTGAGCGAACGCCAGCCCTATGGGTTGGCGTTTTTCTTTACGCTGGGGAGGCATGAGCAATCAAGTATTAGAGAACAAGAAGATCGCAATCCTCGCTACGAATGGTTTTGAGGATTCTGAGCTGACGGAACCACGTGACGCTGTCGCAGAGGCAGGCGCCACGGTAGTTGTTATCGCCCCTGAGGCAGGCACCATCGAGGGCAAGAAGGGGGCTAAGGTCGACGTCGACCAGACCACGGCTGATGCGAATGCCGCAGATTTCGACGCACTGATCCTCCCGGGCGGCACCGACAATGCCGACCACATCCGCATGGATGAGGCAGCCGTTAAATTCGTCCGCGAGCTCACCCAGGCAGGCAAGCCGGTTGGCACGATCTGCCACGGTGCGTGGATCCTCACCGACGCAGAGGCTCTAAGCGGTGTCACCGTTACGTCCTTCCCGTCGCTGAAGACCGACCTGAAGAATGCGGGGGCAACGTGGGTGGATGAGGAGGTCGTCGTGGATAAGCGAATTGTTTCTTCGCGCACCCCGGCTGACCTGCCGGCATTCAACACGGCGATCGTCGAGGAGTTTGCGAAGTGAAGCACCATTTCGAAGTGAAGGTCTCCGGCGGCAAGCTGGTCGTCGCGGACATTACTGACGACGGATCCGTCATCACCGATGCCCAAATTTCGGGCGATTTTTTCCTCGAGCCGGAGGAAGCATACGACGCGATCAACGGCGCACTCGTCGGCGCTTCCATCACGGAATCCACCGACGACCTGCAGAAGCGTATCGACGACGCCCTGTCCCACCTCCCCGACGTATCCCTCCACGGGTTCTCCACGCGCGATGTCGCTGTGGTGTCCCGCCGTGCGCTGCTGGATGCGAAGGACCTGACGGATTATGACTGGACAGTGATCCACTCCCCCGTCCTGCCGACCCCGGTGAATGTGGCGCTGGATCAGTACCTGCTGGAGGAAGTCGCTGCTGGTCGCAGGGGCCCGATCCTGCGCTTCTGGGAATGGGAAGACAAGGCTGTTGTCTTCGGCTCCTACCAGTCCTTCAAGAATGAGCTGGACCCAGAGGGGATTAAGAAGCACGACATCGTGCCGGTCCGCCGTATGTCTGGTGGTGGCGCCATGTTCATGGAGGGTGGCAACTGCGTCACCTATTCCATGTACCTGCCTGAGGACATCGTCGCTGGCCTGAGCTACGTGGACAGCTACCAGTACCTGGATACCTGGGTGCTCGCCGGCCTGCAGGCCCTGGGTGTGAATGCCTGGTACGTGCCCATCAACGACATCACCTCCGACGGCGGCAAGATCGGTGGCGCTGCTCAAAAGCGTGTACCGGGTGCGCTCCTGCACCACACGACCATGAGCTACGACATCAATGCCGACAAGATGATGGAAGTGCTGCGCGTTGGCAAGGTCAAGCTCGCCGACAAGGGCGTGCGCTCCGCCAAGAAACGCGTTGACCCGCTGCGCCGCCAGACCGGTGTGCCACGTCAGGAGGTCATTGAGACCCTGATAAATACCTTCATCTCCCGCTACCCGGCTGAGGTCGGCGAATTGTCAGACGCTGATATCGCCGCAGCCGAGAAGCTTGTCGACGAAAAATTCGGCACCGAAGCCTGGACCCACCGCGTGCCGTAGGCCCTAGCTGGACGCGGACTCTTCCTCGACTGCGGCCGCCCGTGCGACTGCTTCGAGGACTAGGTTGACCTCTTCGGCGTAGTCGAAGGTGGCGCCTTCGAGGACGGCGCGGTCGATGTCGCGGACTCGGACGCGCACGTCGTCGAAGGGCACGCCCTGGATCTCTTCGAGGAAGACGCGGCGCAGCTCACCAGTGTTCTTGAGCAGCAAAATCACGATGGCTTCTTCGGCGCGGGGCTCTGCCTTGCCGTGGAAGATGTCACGGTAGCGGCCGCGCATGGTGGCCTCGATTGTCTCGTCCTTTTCGGGGAAGCGGGTCCACTTCAAGCCGAGGAAGCTTGCGCGCTCCTTGTCCAGCACACCTTCTTCAATGAGACGCTCTGCGAGGGCATTCTTATCGGCGAACTTGCGGGAGTTCAGTGCAGAGTAGACCGTTTGGCCGTTTTTTGCTTCCAGACGGGAAACACCATGTGCCAGTGCTGGGTGGGCAGAAGCACGCTTCGCTGCACCGGAGGTGGCCACGACCTTTGGGGATTTACCGCCCTCGATGCGGGCGAGGTCGGTGGCCACGAGGTCGCAAAGAAGAGCGCCGTTGAGGGCTACGCGCTGGTGACTCACTCCGATCTCAAAGTGGTCAGACTTGTTCGAGAGCAGGAGAAACAGTGCTTCACTAACGAGCATGGCAGTGTGGTCTTTCAGCTAGCGGACGAATGTGGCCCAGTGTAACCCGCCCCCACCGGCTTCTGTCTTTAGCGGCTCGCGGTAACTGGAGCGGTGGTCACAACCTCGTCGGCGGGACTAGCCCCCTCCTTCTCAGCGGCGGCGCGGGAATTGGCCTTAGCTCGCTTCCAGCCACGGTAAGCAAGTGCTGCACCGACGATGATCACGGCGATGCGAACTGCGACCAGCGCCGCGCTGCCGAAACCGAGAGCGCTGAGCACGATCGGAAGGTTCAACACCACGATCAAGGTGCCCACGATCCCGCCGAGCAGAATCGGGTTGAGGCGAGTGACCAGCCATGCGGCGAGTGGTGCGGCGATCACACCACCGATGAGCAGAGCGAACACAGCAGCAAGGTTGGCCACGAGGTCGTGCCACATCCCGATGATGAAGCCGGCGGTCGCGGCGGAGGTGACGAGGAACTCGGCGGTATTCACGGTGCCGACGATCCGGCGCGGCTCACTACGCCCTGCGGACAGCAGGGTCGACGTGGTCACCGGCCCCCAACCACCGCCACCGGTCGCGTCGACAAAACCACCGAAGAGTCCTAGCCCGCCCAAGAATTTCTTGGAGTGCGGCTTTTCAGCGACCTGACGTCGGACGATGCCGCGGGAGAAGCGCCACACCAAGTTGGCACCGATAGCGGCGAGGATGAAGGACATGATCGGCTTGGCGGCTTCCGTCGACAGGTTCGACAGCACCGTCGCCCCGACAAAAGCACCGATCGCGCCTGGGATGCCGATCGCAACGACAGTACGCCAGTCCACGTTGCCGAATTTCCAATGGCTCAGACCGGACACCAAGGTCGTGCCCAGTTCAGCGGTGTGAATGACGGCGGATGCCTGCGCGGGACCGAGTCCGGCGAGCATGATCAGGATAGTGGTGGAGGTGACACCGAAGCCCATGCCAAGGCCGCCGTCGACAAGCTGACCAGCGAGACCGGCTACTGCAATGAGAATGAGCGTGACCATGCGGTTCATGAGTTAAGCCTTTGCGTATGAGGGGGTCAGCGCGCAGCGGTAGCGCGCGGCGATGATGTGCGCGAGGTCCGTGCCAAGTGGCGCAGAGATGGACCCGGGCCACATTCGGCAGGCGCGGTCCAGCAGCAACCCCCTCGTGACAAATAGCGGTAATAAATGGGCATTTTCATCGGCGACAGCTGCAAGGCCATCAGCACCGACGAGTTCACCGTGCCCAGTCGCAGGAACAGTGGTCACAGAAATGCCAGTGAGCTTTTCCACGTCCTGACCCAGCTCAACCGTCTTCCCCGCCGCCTCCTCATTGGAGGTACCCACGGGGTAGAGGATGATGTGTGAGGTGCGGGGGGCGTCGTTAAGCGCGCGTGCGGCGAGCACTTCCGCGATGTCACGGCCTTGGCCCAAACCTTGTGCGGTGATCAGCTCCAGGCCAGTTTCTGCGGTAGCGTCCGCGATCGCTTCAGGCACGTCGTGGGTGGCGTGAAAAGCGTGGGTGAACAGCGTGGGCACGACCACAGCGCGGGAATGACCCTCCTGCGCGAGCTGACGAGCAGCAGAGGTGAGGTCCGGGGTGTCGAACTCGAGGTGAGCGTCGATTCCCGTGACCCCCAGCTGGCGCGCTACCGCGCAGGTGAGCTCGCTGACTCCCGGCTGCGCATCGGGGTGACGCGAGCCGTGCGAGAGCGTGATCAGTGCTGTCTGTTCCACCATGTGCTTACCTCAATCGCGTTCCCACGAGCCCTGCGGCGAGCGTGTTTCCGCTGGCCTGGTCGATGAGCAGGAAATTGCCCACGGCGCCTCGCGCGGCATAGTCCTCGATGGGCAGCTCCTGCGCGGTCTGAATGGTCACGTGCGCGATGTCATTGAGTCCGAGGGATTCCGGGGCGGTGTCATCGGAATTGGATTCGGGTGTGCCGTCGATATCCAGGACACGGTCGACGCTGACCACGCGTGCGCGGACGAGCGAGGACCCATAACGCAGTTTCACTGCCTTACCAGCAGTGATGTCCTTTTCCGTCAGACCGACAATCGTGCCGTGGAATTCGCGGACAGACTCTGGGTACGGCGCTGCAGCGAGGAGGTCACCGCGTGCCAGGTCGATGTCATCAGCTAGGCGCAGCGCAATCGCGTCACCAGCTTGTGCAGTGGTCGCACCGTCAAGACCATCAGCATTGTCGATGTGCGTGACGGTGGTCGTCTTTCCGTTCGGCGCGGTGACGCTGTCGCCAACGCTGATCGTGCCGGCGTTCACGGTGCCGGCATACGCGCGGTAGTCGGTGGCGTGCTCGCGCAGGACGTACTGGATATTGAAGCGGAAGGGCAGGTCGAGCGCGCGGCCGGAGTGGACCGGGATGGTTTCCAGCAGCTCAAGCACGCTCGGGCCCTCGTACCACGAGGTTTCCGAGGAGCGCTCGACCACGTTGTCGCCCTTGAGCGCGGAGATCGGCACGGCATGCGGCTCGGCAATACCGAGTGCGGTTGCGCGTTTCTCAAATTCGGTGCGGATGCCCTCAAAGACTTCTTCGGAGTAATCCACCAGGTCGATCTTGTTCACAGCCAGGATCACTGTCTTCACCCCGAGCAAGCTGGCCACGGTGAGGTGGCGGACGGTTTGGGGTTTGATGCCGTTTCGGGCGTCGACAAGCAAAACGACCACCTGGGAGGTGGACATGCCCGTGACCGTGTTGCGCGTGTACTGCTCGTGGCCAGGTGTGTCCGCGAGGATGAACGTGCGCTTGTCAGTGGCGAAATAGCGGTAGGCAACATCGATGGTGATGCCTTGTTCACGTTCGGCGCGCAGGCCGTCGACGAGCAAGGAGAGGTCAAGGCCCTCGAAACCGCGGTCGGCAGAGGTGCGCTCAACGCTGGCCATCTGGTCGGCGAGCACGGACTTGGTGTCGTGGAGGAGGCGGCCGACAAAGGTCGATTTACCGTCATCGACCGAGCCGGCAGTGCACAGGCGCAATGTGGCGCGATCGGCCAACACATTCGAGGCAGTCATCAGAAGTAGCCCTCCTTCTTGCGGTCCTCCATGGCGGACTCGCTCAAGCGGTCGTCGGCGCGGGTGGCGCCGCGCTCGGTCAGGGTGGAGGTGGCAAGCTCAGCGAGCACCTCATCGATATTGGTGGCGGTGGATTCAACAGCGCCGGTGCAGGACATGTCGCCGACGGTGCGGTAGCGCACGCGGCGAGTCTCTACTTCTTCGCCTTCGCGCGGGCCGCCCCAGTCGCCGGCGGTGAGCCACATGCCATCGCGATTGAATACCTCACGGTCGTGGGCGAAGTAGATGGACGGCAACTCGATCTCGCGGGCGCCGATGTATTCCCACACGTCCGACTCAGTCCAGTTGGAAATGGGGAACACGCGGATGTTCTCACCCGGCAGCTTCTCGCCGTTGTACAGATCCCACAGCTCAGGGCGCTGGCGGCGCGGGTCCCAGCCGCCGAAGGAATCGCGGACGGAGAAGACACGCTCCTTGGCGCGGGCGCGCTCTTCATCACGGCGGGCACCACCCAGGACAGCGTCGTAGCCGACCTCCGCGATGGTCTCCACCAGCGGAACGGTCTGCAGCGGGTTGCGGGTGCCGTCGGGGCGCTCAACAAGGTCGCCGCGGTCAATCCAGTCCTGGACATGGGCGACGCGAAGGCGTGCGCCGGTCTTTTCCACGAGGTTGTCGCGGAATTCGATCACCTCTGGGAAGTTGTGGCCGGTGTCCACATGCAAAAGCTCAATCGGCGGTGCAGCCGGCGCGAAGGCGCGTCGGACCAGCTCGTAGACCACGCACGAGTCCTTGCCGGAGGAGAACAGCAGGCCGATTTTGTCGAACTGCCCAGCGACCTCGCGGATGATGTGGATGGATTCATTCTCAAGATCCCGCAGGTGGGGTGAAAGTGTTTGGCTCATTGGTGCAACCCGCATTCTGTCTTGGAGCTGAACGCCCACCGGCCCGCACGCGGGTCCTCACCCTCCGCGACTGGCAACGTGCAGGTTGCGCAGCCAATGGAGGGGTAGCCCTGCTTGGTCAGGGGGTGGATGATCAGGTTCTTGTTGTCGATGTATTCGTCAGTGTCTTCCAGCGACCACGTGATCATTGGCGAGATCTTCAGTCGCCCGGTCGCATCCAGCGACAGTGCTGGTGCTTGCGCACGCGTCGGACCATCCGCACGGCGCAGCCCGGTCACCCACCCCGCGTACGGGGACAGGTTCACGGCCAGCGGCTCGACCTTGCGCATGCGACAGCACGCGGTCGGGTTCGTGCGGTACAGCGCACGGCCGTACACACGGTCCTGCTCCTCGCGCGACAAGATCGCCTTGGCGCGCACGAGCTTCTGGCCCGGGTAGCGCTCCTCGACCTTGTCGGCTACCTCGAGGGTCTCCGGGAAGTGGTACTCGGTATCCAAGAAGAGGAAGTCAGCTTCCGGCAGGTAGTCCTTGGCCAGCTCCGCCAGCACGGTGTTTTCCATGCTCAGCGTCACCGCGATCTTGCCCGGGGCATGCTCGTGGGCCCACTGCAAGATCTCTTGCGCGGAGGCGTCGTAGAGCTTGTCCGCCCATTCGTCGACAAGCCGTGCGTTCTCTGCAGCTACCTCCGCATCAAGCGGTTCGGTTTCCTTCGGACCTTCCGGGCTGATCTTAGGGTCACGCACATCAGCTTGTGCGCGCGATAAAAAATCGGCCATTATTTCTCCTTCCTCAACACCGCGTCGTGCCCGTGGCGCGCGAGCGAATCCTGGATAGCTTGTTCAGTGGATTTCGCCTGCGCCGGGGCATGTTCCGGGGCGTCTTGCCCGTAGAACTTCACCTCGAAGATACGGAGGCACTCGGTACATTTCCATGCGAAATCACTCGTCTCATCCGGGAATAATCCCTCGCCTGCGCAGTACGGGCAGTGCGTGGGAAAATTCCGGTTCGCGTTCGGTTCGCGCCGAAATCTCACTTCAGGTCCTCCTCGTCGGCGCGCAGCACCCAGTCGCGGAAGATTTCGCCTTCCTTTCGCTTATCGACGTAATTTGCCACCACCCGGCTCACGTAATCCCCCAACTCAGACGACAGAACCTTGTGACCGCGGATCTTGCGACCGAAATTGGCTTCTTTCTCACCATTCGGGGTTTCACGCGTAACAGTGCCGCCGAGGTGGACCTGGAAGCCTTCGACCTTGTTGCCATGGCCGTCGTCCACCATCTGGCCCTTGAAGCCCATGTCGGAGACCTGCGTGCGAGCACACGAATTTGGGCAGCCATTCAAGGTGATGGTGATGGGGGAATCGATGTCGCCGAAGCGGTCCTCGAGTTCGTCGACAAGCTCGATGCCCTTTGCCTTGGTGGTGGTGTGCGCGAGCTTGCAGTACTCCAGGCCCGTGCAGGTGAGCATGCCGCGGCGGAATTCGCTCGGTTTGGAGTACATGCCCATCTCCTGCAGGTCAGCGGCGAGGGCGTCAACCTTTTCGGGATTGACGTCGAGGAACAGGATCTCCTTGAACGACGTCAGGCGCAGGCGGGTCAGCCCATAGGATTCCGCCAGGTCAGCGATAGCGATGAGTTGCTCACCCGTCAGGTGGCCCATTGTCGGCTTCACGCCGAGGTAGACCTTGCCGTCCTTCTGCTCGTGCACGCCGACGTGGTCGCGGTCGATGAGGTTCATCGGCGCACGTGGTCCGTCCGGGAGCTTGTAGCCCAAGTACTCCTCTTCAAGCACCTGGCGGAACTTAGCGACGCCCCACTGTGCCACCAAGAATTTCAAACGTGCACGGTTGCGCAGGCGGCGGTAACCGTAATCGCGGAAGATGCGCACGACTGCAGCCCAGACCTCCGGCACCTCCTCGAGAGTGACGAATGCGCCAAGCGACTGCGCCAGCATCGGGTTCGTGGACAAGCCACCGCCGACGAAGAGCTCAAAGCCGGGGCCGAGCTCCGGGTGTTCCACACCAATGAACGCGATGTCATTGATCTCATGAATCACGTCCTGGCGGGCATTGCCCGAGATCGCGGACTTGAATTTGCGTGGCAGGTTCTGGAATTCCTCGCGCAGAACGTATTCATTCTTGATCTTCTCAATAGCCGGGGTGGCATCGATAATCTCGTCCTTTGCAATGCCCGCGACCGGGGATCCCATGATCACGCGCGGCACATCGCCGCAGGCATCCCATGTGTTCAGGCCGACGGATTCGAGCTTTTCCCAGATCGCCGGGACATCCTCAATGCCGACCCAGTGCAGCTGAATGTTTTGACGGTCGGTCAGGTCCGCGGTGGAGCGGCAGTAATCGCGGGAGATCTCTCCCACTGCGCGGGCTTGTTCGGTGGAGCACTGGCCGCCATCGAAACGCACGCGTGCCATGAAGAACTCATCCTGAAGCTCAAGATTGTCCTTGCCGGTGTGCTCGCCGCCAAGGTTCTGCTTGCGCTGGGTGTACAGCCCGAGCCACTTGAAGCGCGGGTACAGGTCCTCATTGGGAATGGAGGCAAAGCCCTGCTTGGAGTAGGTATCAATCACCCGCTGCTTGACCTCAAGCACCGGCTCAACCTGCTTGAGTTCCTCATCGTGGTTGAGCGGCGCTTTGCCGTCGATCTTCCACTGGCCTTCCGGCTTGGGCTTGCGGGCCGGCCGCTTCCGCGTGGTGGTTGGTGCGGTCATGCCGCCTCCTTAAACTGCTTTTGCGTACCACTCTGTCTAGTACGTTCCGTACTCAATTTCGTTAAGTGGCACGCTACACATACCGCTCGGTCTAATCCATAGAACTTCAGCGCTTTTTGGCGCTACACTGCACTAAAGACTGAATGTAAATGTCGATTCAGCCTTGACGACTTGCGAATCGTGACTATCGTTACAGACCAAGCAGTCTATGCAGAATCTTGAAAGAGAAGGGAACACACAATGACGCACGCCGCTCACCGTGTCGCCGTTATCGGCCACGGCCCCGCAGCCATTGAGACCTCGGACCTTCTCATCTGCATGGGCGACTATTTCGTCGACCTGTTCAGTCAATCTCCTGCCCCCACCTGCCTGATCCGCTTCGGGTCGACCGAACGCAGTGACCACGACAGGAGCCTCGTCCCTCGCCTCCGCCTCTTCGGCAACCTTCGCGTCGGGGCAGGCAAAAACAGCGTTTCTCTCGGCGAACTCACCCACTATTACGACACCGTGATCGTCGCCGACGACGCCACTGGCGAGCTCGTCGTTCTGGGCAATGGCAGCGGCGCAGCTGCCACTTATGATTTCCTCCGCGCCAACACTGCGCTCCCGGTGAGCAGGACTCCGGTAGTCGCGGCTGCAGGTGACGCCGATAAGCCCGGCGCGATCGTTGCGTTGCTTGAATCCCGCAAGCTGCCTTTCACAACATGGACTGGCTGGCACCGTCCGGCCCGTGTTGCGCCAGTCACTGCGAAGCAGTGGTCTTCCCTGGTCAGCGTGGCGTGCGCGGTTCCTGATACACCTTAATTTCCTGCCACAAAAGGCAGTTCACACAGCGTTCATTTTCCGTTACTTTGCTGTCAAGATCCTTGGGATAGCCTGACGCGCGCACAATACTCCTGTCAGTTTCAAGAGGGATCTTATGAGCAATAAGGAACTCACCCGGGATATCGCTGGTGAGCACGAACGCCCCGCGGCCACCACGGCCGAGGAGGACCGTGATGTTGAAGATCAGAACAATGACCCATTGAGCTTCCTCCCCTTCGAAGGCACCGCAAAGCAGGTAGTCAACTGGATCGCCGTTTTCCTCGGCGTCTGGATCCTGCTCAACGGTGTCGGCATGATCGGCGATGGCTTCAAGCTGGCCGCCGGCGACCAGGCTAAGGAACTGTTCTCGTTTGCGGAGAACCCATTCGTCGGTCTTGCCATCGGTATTGTCACCACCGCGATCATCCAGTCCTCTTCTACCACCACCTCGATCGTGGTGGGCATGATCGCCGGTGGTCTGCCACTGGAGATCGCTATCCCGATGCTCTTCGGCGCCAACATGGGCACCTCAGTCACGTCGACCTTGGTGGCTCTTGGCCTGGCTGGCAATAGGCAGCAGTTCCGCAACGGTTTCTCTATGGCGACCGTGCATGACTTCTTCAACCTG
>NZ_CAMXWS010000012.1 GCF_947253065.1 uncultured Corynebacterium sp. | reverse complement strand
AGTCTGATCTGCGGAAATCACAAGAATCAGACACACATTCTGCTACTTAACCCGTGTCTCTCGTGCTGTGCTTTGAGAAAAGAAGAGGCGCTAGGTGCGGTGGCCTAGCGCCTCTTTAGGGGAGTGGGTAAGAGGACCGATTTAGTTCTCCAGGTCCTTGACCACGTCCGGGTTGTCCTTCAGCCATGCCTCGATAGCCTCAGGCTCCTTGCCCTCGCCGTACTCGTTGACCACGGTGTCCTCGAGGGAACCGTACTGGTCATCAGAAAGCTTGAGCTCCTCGAGCCACTTAGCAATCTCGGGGTTATCCTCAGAGAAACCGCTACGTGCGAGCCAGTGCAGCGACTCCGGCTCACCCAGCGTGCCCTTCGGGTCCTCCAGATCCTTGACCGGGAACTTGGAATTAGCCCAGAACGGGCGCCACAGGGTGACAACGATGTCCTTCTCGCCGTCCACAGCGGTCTGCAGCTCGGAGAGCATTGCCGGGGTAGAGGAGGTGGACAGGGAGTAGCCGTCCGCATCAAGACCGTATTCCTTGATGGTCTTCTCGGAAGCCTCGGTCAGCCCAGCGCCAGGCTCGATGCCCACGACGGTGCCGTCGAAGTCAGCGGACTTGCCCTTGAGGTCTTCGATGGAGTTGATGTCCTCCATGTATTCCGGCACAGCCCAGGTCAGCAGCGCATTGTCGTAATAAGCGCCCAGGTCCTCGATGTCATCGGAGTACTTGTCCATGTACTGGGCGTGGGTCTTCTCCGGCCATGCGGACGGGTAGATATCAATATCGCCCTTGGCCAGGCCAGCGTAGAGCACTGCAGCGTCAGTCAGTGTCTCGTGCTCAACGTTGTAACCAGCAGCCTCAAGCTTGTTTTCCAGCAAGTAAGCCGTGGACAGGCCGTCAGTCCAGGACGGCAGGTAACCAAGGGTGATCGTGCCCTTGTCGCCCTCGTCGGATGCACTATCTCCAGAATCGGAGCAAGCCGTCAGCCCGAAGATGAGCGTGGCGGCAGACAGCGTAGCTAGCGTTTTACGGATGGTCATTGAAAGAACGTTCCCTTCTTCGACTTTGGTAAGACGGAATCTCCGTGTCTCACCCCCCCCCCAAGCCCGTCTACGCAATAGCTCCTCGCCGTGGTGTTCACTGTGCGGAGACACCGAGCGAGACTCATCGAGCAGCCGGACGTGGGGTTATTTCATGAATTATAGAGAAATTTCCAATGTCAGGTTGAGAAGATTCACAGCTAACGGAATTGTTAGCTAGCTCTTCCGGTTGCGGATGAGCGACAGAAGCGATGATTTATACGCCTTCAAATCACCCAAGGCGGCGGTGAGACGGTCGAGGTAAACAGCCAAAATGACCACTGCCAGACCAGCTTCGACGCCCTTGGCCACATCCAGGGTGGAGATCGCGGAGGTGACCTCCTTGCCCAGGCCATCAGCGCCGACCATGCCTGCAATGACAGCCATGGACAGAGAGAGCATGATTACCTGGTTGATGCCAGCCATGATCGTCGGCACAGCCAAAGGCAGCTGAATGCCACGCAGGATCTGCCACGGGGTCGCACCATAAGAACGGCCCGCCTCAACAGTTTCACTATCCACCTGGCGGATACCCAGCTCCGTCATACGCACGCCCGGAGGCAGCGCGAAGATGATGGTGGAGAACACACCTGGCACCACACCGATGGAGAAGAATGTCACGGCGGGAATCAGGTACACGAATGCAGGCATCGTCTGCATAAAGTCCATGATCGGGCGGACGATCTTGCTGACCGTGTCAGATTTAGCTGCCCAGATACCCAGCGGGATTGCAAGGATCACAGCTGTCAGGGTGGACACCAGCACCAAAGACATCGTCTGCAGCATGGTTTCCCATTGGCGCATGCCCATCACGAGCAAGAAGCCCAGCAGGGAGCCCAGTGCCAGCCGCCAGGAGCGTAGGAACCAGGCGATGAGCACCAGGATGGCCAGCAGAACGAATACTGGCGTGGAAAGCAATGCATCAGAGAAGCCTTCGACGAAGAATTCCATGACGGTGCTGAAGGCGTCGAAAAGCCATGTGGCGTTATCGGTGAGCCAATCGATGCCGTCGCTGACCCATTTGCCGAGCTCAATACGGGGAATCAGAGTCTGGTCCATTTAGTTATTCACCTCGCTGGCAGCGTCGCCGCCCAAGTCGTTGGAATCGGTCGCATCGGTGGCATCGATTTCTTCGGTAGATGCTGCAGACAGCAGCGTCACGCGGGGTACGACACCTGCGAATCGGCCGGCATCATCGACGACCACGATTGGGGTCGGCGAATCCGCAGCCAAGTGGAAGAGATCGCTCAAAGCTGTGTCATGCGAAACGGTGTGGGTCGAGGGACCGTGCTCAAGCGGCAGCGTCGAATCGCCATTGCGGACAGCGCGTGCGACATCCTCTTCCCAGACAATGCCGGCTGGGGTGCGGTCGCGGTTGAGCACCACAAGCCATGAATTCTGGGTCTCACGCAGCAGCTTCTGTGCAGCGAGCGGACCATGGCTGGCGCTGAGTGTTTCTTTCGGCTGTTCCACGATGTTGTCGGCGACAAGCACGCGGGATCGGTCAACGTCTTTGACGAAGTCAGCGACGAAGTTATTCGCCGGGTTCTGGAGGATCTCCTCGGCGGTGCCGATCTGCTCAATGCGGCCATCACGCATCATGGCAATCCGGTCGCCGATGCGCATTGCTTCGTTCAGGTCGTGGGTGATGAACAAGATGGTCTTGTTCAGCTTGCCCTGCAGCTCAATGAGCTTGTCCTGCATGTCTTTTCGGATCAGCGGGTCGAGTGCGGAGAATGCTTCGTCCATGAGCAGGACATCAGTATCGGCGGCAAGCGCGCGGGCCAGGCCGACACGCTGCTGCATACCGCCGGACAGCTCGTCCGGCATGTAGTCGCCCCAGCCATCCAGGTCGACCATGCGCAGAGCCTCGCGGGCTTTTTCCTCACGCTCAGCCTTGGCGACCCCCTTGGTTTCCAGGCCGTAGGCCGCATTCTGCAGCACGGTGCGGTGCGGCAGCAGCGCGAAGTGCTGGAAGACCATAGAGATCTTGTCACGGCGGACCTGGCGGATCTCAGCCTCGGACATGTCGGTCAACGAGACGCCATCGATCTCGAGGGTTCCCGCGGTCGCCGGAAGAAGGCCGTTGACCATGCGGATCAGCGTGGACTTACCGGAGCCGGACAGGCCCATGACCACGAAAATCTCGCCGGGGTCCACATCGAAAGTGGCGTCGATGACGGCTGCCGTACTGCCCTGCTCCATCAAATCTTCACGGCTTGCACCGTTTTCAAGGGCAGCAATCGCCTTTTGTGGGTTCTTGCCGAAGACTTTATAAAGTCCCCGGGCCGAAATTGCTGTCATGAAACCTCCAGACGGATCACACGGAATCTTCAGAGAGGCTATCTTTCCATAGTCAGGCCAGCGTAGCGAGCTCAAAAACTGAGGTCACCGCCGTTGAGGCACCTCTTGAAGGTGCGAAAATGCCTGGTCAGCTCAGGCGCCGACAGATGCGTTAAAAAACATCAATCCGGCCGCCGAGAGATTCGGTTTGGCGGAGGACTTTGACCCAGCCATCGGCACCGAGCCTGATGCGCATGACGGGGCGCGAGGAGATCTTGATGGGGGAGACCGATTCAGCACGTGCGCCCTTGCGCGCACCCATGCGGGTCACTGCGCGGTAGCCGGCGCCAATGAGTTGCTCCAGATTCGGTTCAGGGGAAGCCAGGGAGGATCGTGCGTCCTGGAGCAGCGGAATGATCTCATCCAGAGTCTTCACCACAGCATCCGCATTTGTCTCACACATCGCGCGGACAAGCTCAGGTTCGGTGCCAGCCACGCGGGTGGCGCCACGGAATGAGCCAGCTGCCAGGGACTGAGCGAGCGTGCCACCGCGGTCGCCAACGATCGCGAGCGCTTCTGCCAGCACGTGCGGCAGGTGGGACACACGAGCAACTGCTTCGTCGTGCTTGTCTACAGACACCGGCACGGCCTCCGCGCCACACAGACGTGCGAGCTCACATACCTGGCCGAAGAGATCCACCCAGCCAGCCGGCACACGGCGTCCCGCATCCTCGCATTCGCGGGCGAAGTCGTAGGTGATAGCCCAAGCTGCGCGGGTGAACAGGCCAGCGCGGGACGCGCCCCAGCCGGAATCCTCAGTGCCGGACATTGGGTGGCCGCCGACGTAGCGCATTTCCATACCGTGGGCCTTGATCAGCTCATCTACCGGCTTTTTCACGCTGACCACATCGGTCATGCCACAGTTCGGGGCGTACATAGCAATGGAATCAAGGACATCTTCCACCGCATGCATGGGTACAGCGAGGACGATCAGTGCATTGTCAGATGAAGCGCGGGAGAGCACACGCGACAGGTCATCGGAGACATCGAAACCTTCGCGGGTGGCATCTCGTGTGCCGGAGCGGGAGTGGTTGTAGCCGTAGACAGACATGCCGGCTGCGTCCAGGTCGCGCATGATGGATCCGCCGATGAGCCCAAGGCCGATAATGCAGGTCGGCGGCAGGTGGCGCCGCCCTCCGACGCGTGCGCCGGACCCTGAATTGCCTGTCGTTCGGTTGAGCTCATTCACCCTCCCAAGCTTTCCATAACGCGCGTAGTCTTACTAGGCATGAGTGAAGGACGCGGATACGCAGGCCATAGTGCCGGGGATGACGGTGGCTTTGAAGATGGCTTCGCGGTTACCGTAGCCAGGCGCGATGGCGGATGGGCGGTCGCGGAATTCGATGATGATTTTGAGAATTTAGATACCTCGATTGATGCCGTTCGGGGCTTGCGCAGTGAGGGTGCGGCGTTCGCTTTGCTCAATGTTGAGGAGGAATACCTCGTCATTGTTCGTCCCGGGCCGTCACGCACGCGCGTGCTCATTTCCGATGCGACGATGGCGGTCGACGATGATTTCGCGGCCGAGATTCTAGACACCGCATCTATTGACATCCCGGACATCGACCCAGATGAGCTGGACAATATTGACGGCTGGGCCGACGGCGACTTCAGCATCCTGGAAGACGTCGGTGTGAGCGAAGAGGTCATGAGCGTGCTTATCGACGACGCGGAGGCCGACCCGTCCGACGTCATCGATGCCATTGCTGATGAGCTTGGCTTCATCGATGAGCTCGATCGCGTCCTGCACTAGTCTTTCACCACCATGAGCCAGTTGAAAAAGCTCGCGCAGCAGCGCATGCGTCGTGCGATAGAGGTCGCGCGCACCACGCCAGCTGCGGATATCCCGGTCGGTGCCGTGATCTTTGGCCCAGATGGAAAAGAGATCGCCACCGGCACGAATTTGCGCGAAACGGAGCAGGATCCGACGGCGCATGCGGAAGTCGTCGCAACGCGAAATGCGGCGCGCGCACTCGGCACATGGCGGCTTGATGGCTGCGAACTTGTGGTCACCTTAGAGCCGTGCACAATGTGCGCAGGAACGATCCTCGGCGCTCGCATCAAGAGCTTGGTCTTCGGTGCGTACGAGCCGAAGACGGGAGCCGTGGGATCGCTTATCGACGTCCTCCGCGACCCCTCCCATCTGCACACCGTCGAAGTGCGCGGCGGCGTCCTAGAAGCAGAGACCGCCGAGTTAATGAGCGGATTCTTTGGCCGTTTGCGCTGATCAGCTGTGTACATAGCCGATTGACACTGAATCGTTATCCAAAGGACACATTGATTTCCCTACCATGGGCCCAGTAAGCGAAATCAATTTAGAAGGAGAAATGATCATGGCTGATCTCAACGGCAAGCTGGACCAGGTCAAGGGCGACGCTAAGGAAGCTCTGGGCAACGTTACTGATAATGACTCCCTGGCAAACGAGGGCAAGGCTGACCAGCTCACCGGTGCAGCTAAGGACAAGCTGAACGAGGCTGGGGACGCTATCAAGGACAAGGCCAACGAGGTCGCTGGCAAGATCCAGGACGCTCGCGACGAGAACTAGTCCGTCGCCCGGGGCGAGTGCCTAGGAATTTGGTGCCCTGGCCACGCTACCGCTACTCTGTTCTGCGGTAGCGTGTCCGAGCGGCCGAAGGTACTCGCCTCGAAAGCGAGTGAGGGTAAAACCTCCGCGGGTTCAAATCCCGCCGCTACCGCCATATTGAGAAGTTCGTGGTTTAGGTAGACTTCGGTGAAATATCGCCGTTTCTTCCACCCAAACCACGAACTTCTTGCTTTTTCGAAAGGATCCCCGTGGCGACTTTCCTCTACCGGCTAGGCAAGTGGTCCTTCCTGAACAAGTGGAAGGTCATCATTGCCTGGCTGCTGCTCTTTGCCGCTGGGGTGGCGGGTGCGTTGACGCTGTCGAAGCCTCTCTCGTCGGATTTCAAAATCTCGGGCACTCCGTCTATCGATGCGCTCGAGTCCTTGGGCGAGAATTTCCCCGGGCAGAGCGACCCGGTGCAAGCGCCGTCGGTGAACCTCGTGTTCAAAGCGCCAGATGGGCAGCGGCTTGATGACCCAGAAAATATGGCCGCCATCGACGAGACAATCGGCTATATCGAAGACAACCTGCCGGATATCCGTGGCACTCAGCGCTTTGGCAATCCCGTCACGGTGAATAAAGAGTTGACGGAGCAGATCGTTTCCCAGATGACGGAGATGGGTCTGCCGGAAGAACGTGCGCAGGCAGACGCGGACAATATTCGTTTGCTCTCCAGCGATGGCCGGATCGGCTACACCACCTTTGAATTCGGTGCAGAGACCTCCATGCAGGTCACCGATGAGGAACGTGCTGCGGTCGACGGCGCGCTTGAATTGGGTCGCTCCAAGGGCCTGCAGGTTGAAGCAGGTGGTCCGGGCTTCGGCGAGCCGATCGAGATCAAGACCACCAGTGAGATCATCGGTATCGGTGTGGCCTTCATCGTCATGCTGGTCACCTTCGGTTCTCTGGTGGCGGCAGGCATGCCGGTGATCACCGCTGTTATCGGTGTTGGTTTGGGCACCTTCCTGATCCTCATGGCCACCCGGTTCACTGAGCTCAATGAAGTCACGCCAGTCATGGCCGTGATGATCGGGCTTGCAGTGGGCATTGACTACGCGCTGTTCATTCTTTCCCGTTTCAAGCAGGAACGTCGTCGTCTGCCCGGGCCGGAGGCAGCTGGATTAGCCGTTGGCACTGCTGGTTCCTCAGTGGTGTTTGCTGGCGCGACTGTTTTCACCGCGCTTGTTGCGTTGGTGCTGGCACAGATCGAATTCCTCTCCTGGATGGGTCTGTCCGCCGCTGCAACGGTCGCGATTGCGGTGCTCGTGGCAATCACTCTTCTGCCTGCACTGATGGGGTTGCTTGGCGATAAGATCTTCGCCGCCAAGATCCCCGGCGTTGCTGGAAACCCTGGCCCAGGAAACCGTCCAGCGAAGGACCTGAACACCCGTTCGCTGGGCCGCACGTGGGTCAATATTGTGCGGAAAACACCAGCGACGGTGATGGCTGGCGTAGTCATTCTTCTTGGTATCTGCTCATTGCCGGTGCTGGATATGGAGATGTCCCTGCCATCAGATTCCAATAGCGATACCGACACCACGCAGCGCAAGTCCGCCGATCTCATGGCCGAAGGCTTCGGGGAGGGCGTGAACGCGCCCTTCCTGCTCGTCGTTGATGCCCACGACGCCAACCCAGAATCCGAGGCTCTCGCTCCTTACATGCGTTTCATCCCGGATGAGGCGGTGGAAGAGGGGACGGGGGACGTCGATAAGCGAAAAGCAGCGCTGTCCTCCTTCATGTACGCGATGGAACGCGCGGGCACTGTGGCGGGCATCAAGCATGCACAGCTCGTTGGCGTCAATGACGACATGACGGCCGCGCAGATCATGGCCACCCCGTTGACGGGCCCGGATGACAAGTACACGGTGGAAACCGCTCATGCCCTGCGCGAAGTCGACGCCGAGATTGAAGACGCGACCGGTGCTCACATCGGTCTGACTGGATTCACCGCCGTGCAGATGGACATCACCGAAGAGCTCGCTGGCGCGATGCCGCTGTACCTCGCGATCGTCGTCGGGCTCGCAGTCTTGCTGCTCATTCTTGTGTTCCGTTCGATCATGGTGCCGCTCATCGCTGGCCTGGGCTTCCTGCTCTCCGTCGGCGCGGCATTCGGCGCGACCGTCGAGGTCTTCCAAAAGGGCGCGTTCGGGTTGGTCAACACCCCGGGACCGATCCTGTCTTTCCTGCCGATCCTGCTCATCGGCGTCACCTTTGGCTTGGCCATGGACTACCAAGTCTTCCTGGTCACGCGCATGCGCGAGCAATTCACCCGCCTGCGCCGCCCCGATGATGACTCGGAAGCCGTCCTCGATGCCGTTGCCGAATCCACCGTGGAAGGCTTCGTTCGCGGCGCGCGCGTTGTCACCGCCGCAGCCATCATCATGATCGCGGTGTTCGTCGCATTCATTGACCAACCACTGCCATTCATCAAGATCTTCGGCTTCGCGCTCGGCGCAGCCGTACTCTTCGACGCATTCTTTATCCGCATGGCGCTCGTCCCCGCCACAATGTTCATCTTGGGCAATTCCACCTGGTGGATGCCCAAATGGCTCGACCGCATTTTGCCCAACTTGGACATCGAAGGCGAAGAGCTGGAACGCCAGTTTGAAAAGGAGCACGCAGCAGCATGACTGACACACTCAACACCGACCTCAGCTTCGAAGTAGGCACTCGCCTTGAGGAAGCCCCGGGCCGCCACGGCCGCACCGGTGTCATTCACACCCCGCACGGCCCGATTCAAACTCCCGCGTTCATCCCGGTGGCCACGAAGGCCACGGTGAAAACGCTCACCCCGGACCAGATCCGTCAGACTGGTGCGCAGGCGATCTTGTCCAATGCGTACCACCTCTACCTGCAGCCTGGTCCCGATATCGTCGATGAGGCCGGGGGAGTGGCCGCCTTTGAAAACTGGCACGGCCCCACCTACACCGATTCCGGTGGTTTCCAGGTGATGAGCCTTGGCGTTGGCTTCAAGAAAGTCCTGGCCATGGACGTTGCTGGACTCACCGACGAAGACATCCGCGCCGCTAACAAAGACCGCATGGCGCGTGTCGACGACGACGGCGTGGACTTCAAATCATTCATCGACGGCTCCTCGCACCGCTTCACCCCGGAAGTGTCCATGCAGATCCAGCACCAATTGGGTGCGGACATCATGTTCGCCTTCGATGAACTGACCACCCTCGTAGACACCCGCGCCTACCAGGAGCATTCCGTGGAGCGCACCCGCCAATGGGCCCGTCGCTGCCTGCTTGAACACGAGCGTCTCACCCAGGCCCGCCCTGACAAACCGCTCCAGTCCTTGTGGGGTGTGGTGCAGGGTGCGCAGTACGAGGACCTGCGTCGACAAGCTACCCATGGTCTTCTCGCCCTCGATGAGGAAGCCCGCGCTGAAGGCCGTCGCGGCTTCGGTGGTTTCGGTATCGGCGGCGCCTTGGAGAAGGAGAACTTGGGCACTATCGTCGGCTGGGTCACTGACGAGCTCCCGGAGGACAAGCCCCGGCACCTGCTGGGCATCTCTGAACCCGACGACCTGTTCACCGCCATCGAAGCGGGCGCCGACACCTTCGACTGCGTCGCCCCGACCCGCCTCGGTCGCCGCGGTGGCGTGTACACCCTGGACGGCCGCATGAACCTCATGGCCGCCCGCTTCCGCCGCGATTTCTCCGGCGTGGACGAGGAATTCGGCGGCTACGTCTCCGAGAACTACTCCCGCGCCTATATCCACCACCTGCTGCGCGCGAAGGAATTTCTCGCCGGCACCCTGTGCACCCTGCACAACCTCGAATTCATGGTGCGCCTGGTGGATAATATTCGCGCCGCGATCGACGCCGGCGACTACGAGGCCTACCGCGACGAGTTCCTCGGGCGCTATTACGCGGGGCGGTAAAACTTCCTAGGATGTAGGTATGTACCTACAGGAGGTGTGAGATGACAACGCTGAGCGCCCGGGAATTCAACCGCGATGTCAGCGCCGCTAAGCGCGCTGCGCTAGAAGGGCCAGTGGTGATCACTGACCGCGGCCGTGCATCGCATGTGCTGCTGTCGGCGGAGCGTTACAAAGAGCTCGTGGCGAACACGTCCAATTGGGCGAGCCGCCTCCACATGGAAGAGGACATTGAGTTTGAGCCGCCCCGGATGGATTTCGGCCTGAGGGATCCGGAGCTATGAGCTTCTTGCTGGACACCAACGTGGTCAGCGAGCTTCGAAAGCCCGCCTCGAGAGTCAATCCCGGAGTGTTGGCCTGGTCGACAAAACATCCGCTTGTCGAGCAATTTCTCTCGGCCGTCACCATCTTCGAGCTTGAGCTGGGGGTGTCGCTGAAGGAACGCCGCGATCCAGTGCAAGGCGCGAAACTACGGGCGTGGCTCGAAGATCAGGTGAAACCGTCCTTCGAAGGGCGGGTACTACCGTTTGATGCTGCGGTTGCTGCGCATGCGGCTCGCCTGCACGTGGATGATCCCCGCCCTCTGGCGGATTCTTTCATCGCGGCAACAGCGCAGCTGCATGGTCTCGCTGTTGTGACCCGGAATGAGCGTGACTTCATCCCATTCCGGGTACCGTGCATCAACCCCTGGTCGGATTAAGCCGTCACCGCGCTCGCGCGCTCCTCGGCGCGTCGCACGGCAGCGATGGTCGGGTAGGTGATGGGCAGGAGGACGACCTCCATGAGGGTCTTCCACAGGAAGCCAACCACAACGTAGTTCACGAACGTGCCCACCGAGTCCACGCCAATCACACCAGCGGCGATGGAGCAGAACAACAGGGTGTCGGCGAATTCACCGACGATGGTGGAGCCGATCAGGCGTGCCCACAGGCGGTCGGTGCCGAAGCGGTCCTTCATCTTCTGCAGCACCCACGCGTTGAGCAGCTGGCCCACAACGTAGCCGGTCAGCGAAGCGAGGATGATGCGCGGCAGCAAGCCTAGGACGGCGGAGAAGGTGTCCTGCATGTCGTAGAAACCAGCGGCGGGCAGCCAGATGGCGATATAGAAGGACGCCACGGCCAGCAGCGCGATGCCGAAGCCGGTGAACACGGCACGGCGCGCAGCCTTGAAGCCGTAGACCTCGGCGATCACGTCACCGATGACATAGGAGATGGGGAAGAGGAAGAACGCACCGTCGGTGACCAGCGGTCCGAGCTCCACTCCCTTCTGTGCGGTGATATTGGAGATGAGGAAGACTGCGCAGAACACTGCCAGCAGATACGGGTACGGCGAGCGCGCGATGGGGTGCGGGTGGGAAACAGGGTTCGACATGCGCAATATCATTGCATATCCCGCCGCAGACCAAGCTACGGTCGCGCAATTTACTTTCGGAGAAACGCCAGAAAAAGTTGATCAACATTATTGAGCGCTCAATAATGTTGATCATTAGGCTAGGGGGCATGCGCAACGTAGTTGAAGTAGCGAACCGGGTTTTGGAACGGGAGGATCTCCCGCTGCGGTTCCGTTCTGCGGAGCCTGAAAAAGATGCGGAGGTTAATGACCGAGTAAATGTGAGGGTTGTCGATTCTCGTGAGCAACCTGGTTTTCCGGCCTTTGAAACTACTCTGCACTACCGCGAGCTCGGGACGAATATGTCCCGGTCGCAGAAGCTCGAGAGTGGGGCATTCGTTTACTGCCCCCGCATCACTCCGTCGTGGGCAGATCACTTCAGGCAGCACGGAATCATGTACCTCGATGAACGGGGGAATTGTTTCATCGAAAAGGGGCAGCTGTTCGTGGATGTGAGAGGGAGGACCCGTAGCGCCGGAAGTTCCCGGCAGGCCGCAAACCCTGCGGTGCGCACACAATCCTCAGCTGCTCAGAATCTTTTCGCTCCACGCCGGGCACAAGTTTCTGGTCTCCTACTGTCCCGCCCAGAGCTGTTGGGTGCGCCCACCCGCGAAATCGCGCAGGAGAGCGACACCTCTGTGGGGACTACTGTGCAAACACTCGGCCTCTTGCTCGAAGCGGGGTACCTGTTCAAAGCGGATGGTGGTTTCCGCTTTGAGCCCGACAAGTTGGGTCCGCTCATAGATGCGTGGGCGGATGCCTATCCCGCCGCCCTAGGAAAGCGCCTTGAGCTATTCCGCGGACACGCGGAGGTGGAAAGTTTTGAGGGGCTTTCACCGCTTGGAAGTGTCAGTGGGGAGCGCGCCGTCCCAGAACTGGTGCGCGGCGGCGATTCTGTGGACATCTACTTGGGGCACGAATCGGACCTCACGGAAGTGGTCAGGCATGCCCGTATTCGGAGGGACCCTTTGGGAAACGTGATTGTCCGGCGGGCATTCTGGAGGAGTGTAGCTGGCGTTGAAGAGGATGCGGTTAGAACCGGAGGAGAAGCTTTTTCTGGTTGGTCTTATGCTTTGAGCATGCTGGTCTATTCCGACCTGAGGGCTACACGTGATTCACGACTTCTTGAGGTGGCGGAGCACGTGAAAAAGAGAATTTTGGGGGGCATTCGTGAACGATGAGGATGCGCTGAGTTTCGTTCTGGGGGAAATCGGAAGCTATGCCGGGGTAGATCAGCTCATGGTCATCGGTGCAGTGTGCCGAAATATTCACCAAGCTTCTTTTCGAGATACAGCGCCTTCCCGGTCGACAGATGACATCGATATAGGTGTTGTGGTTGAGGGCTGGGAAACTATCCGGGAACTGCAGCGCGCTTTTCCGTCCGCTTCCGGCGCATGGCAGGAAATTGAGGTGGGCGGAATAACTGTGGATATCGTTCCGTTTGGTTCCGTGGAATCACCACCGGGTGAAGTTGCGGTTGGTGACGGCATCGTGATGAATGTTGCTGGATTCCGCGAGGTTTTTGGCTGTTCTGACATCTATGAGACCACGGACGGGGTCAGGTTCAGGATCCCATCGGTAGCGGGATTAGCGGCTTTGAAGCTGCATGCCTGGCTTGATCGGTATCCGGAAGGGAAGTACAAGGATGCTCAAGACCTCGGCTTGATCATTGCTTGGTATGCAACAGGTGATGATGTGTGGCTTTTCAACCGCTTTTTCGAGTTCAAAAGAGCGGATGAAGCTGAAGTCAGCGAGGTGATGGCCGCGTTTGTTCTTGGGATCGAAGTGGCAGAAGTGTTGGGTGAAACGGCATCAGCGTATCTTCTACAGAGGTTTAAGGATGAGACCGAGATCGGGCTCGATTTGTTTGCGGAAAAACTAGTCGCACCTGGGGAATATTGGGCGTCGGCGAAGGTCCGGAGCGATCAGGTGAGGGCGTTGCTCGACGGACTGGCTTGCGGGGGAGCAGGTTAAGGGCATCTGTGGCGCAATATCATTGCACACATGCAGCATTCACAACCTGCCGCCGGCCGTTATGCCCCGAGCCCGAGTGGGGATCTCCACTTCGGCAATTTGCGCACGGCGGTGCTCGCGTGGCTGTTTGCGCGTCAGTCGGGCCGCAAGTTCTACATGCGCGTGGAGGACATTGATTCGGAGCGTTCCAGCATGGAATCGGCCCGTCGCCAGCTGGAGGACCTCTCGGCGCTGGGCATTGAGTGGGATGAGCCGGTGATCTACCAGCACGAGCGCGGCGATGCGTACGCGTCGGCGCTGGCCACACTGGATACGTATGAATGTTATTGCTCCCGTCGCGATATCCGGGAGGCGGCGTCCGCGCCCCACGCGCAGCCAGGCATGTACCCGGGCACGTGCCGCGATCTCACAGAAGAGCAGCGCGCTTATCGACGTTCCCAGCTCGCCGACCAAGGCCGCCTCCCCGCCATCCGTCTGCGGGCGCATGCCCGTGAGTGGACTGTGTCCGATTACTACAAAGGCGAATTCACCGGCCCTGTCGATGACGTCATCCTCAAACGCGGCGGCAACGTGAACCAGGCCCAAGCGGGGGATTGGGCGTACAACCTCGCCGTCGTGGTGGATGACGGCTACCAAAATATCGATCAAATTGTCCGCGGCGATGACCTTCTAGGATCCGCTCCCGCGCAGGCGTACCTCGCACACGAATTGGGGTTACCGCAGCCGAATTACATTCACGTTCCGCTTGTAGTAAATGCCCAAGGGAATCGATTGGCAAAACGCGACGGAGCGGTGACCCTACGGGAAATGTTGACGGAGAAAACCGTCGCCGAAATCTTCATCCAACTCGCTTTATCGGTTGGTGTCGAGGGGGTTACCTGCGCCGATGAGTTGCTAGTGAAATTTGATTCCCAGAAGCTCTCTACCGAGCCATGGGTGTGGGCGTGATTTCAAGCCTTTAACACTCGCTGACTATTAACTGTGTGTTATATGACTGGAGCTTGAGTGTTGGCTTAATGTGGGCGATATTAGTCACGTTGGAAACAACTTCTCAAACGAGTCCACATTGATCTCTAAAAAGTTGACCGCCAGTGTCGTCGCACTGGCTCTTGGTGCATCCGCCATCATGGTCCCGCAAGCTTCGGCACTGCCGGCGACGTTTATCAGCCCTCCGTCGATGGGCTCAAATCCGCAGCAGCTTGAATGCAACATCGTGTTGGCAGTGAACTCGACTTCGCATTCGCCAGGTCGTGCCTTCGATGAGTCCCAGAATGGTGTGACCGTCGGTGCCGGCCTGAATGTGGAGAATACGCAGTTCACCCCGTGGGTCACGCTGGATCCTGAGGGTGAGCGAATTTTCAAATCCGCAAAAGTGAATATCACGGTGGCGAACGAAAGCGTTGACCCTGCGACGCACTCGTACAGCATTGAGACGCGCAGTGAGGGCAGTTTCAACGCTGGTCTGCTCAATGACGGTGTAAACAACGCGCAATTGAAGATCACCGATTTGTCTCCGGTGAACCCTAAGCAGTTCACGCTGTCTCAGGGCAAAAAGCAGATTGCTCAAGGGGAGCTTGGCGTGGATCCTGCTTCAAAAGATGCGCAGACGTGGGCGTGGAAGATCACATCGCCGACCATCAAGGCGCATCAGCGGACTCGTGTGAGTCCAGAGGCCGTAGTCGATGTCGCACCGTGGCCGATTGAGTCGGACAATTGTTTGCCGCTCAAGCCGTCTGAGAAGAAGTCTCAGCCGATCATTGCTGACGGCAAGGAGTACAACACCGGCATCACGGTTTCTAACGGTTCCAAGTCTGATTACGCGCGCCTGACCGGCAACGTCTCCATCGCTGGCAGGAAGATCAACGACGCGAAGGTGCGCGTGGACTCCTCCGGCAAGGTTTTCGTCACCCTTCCTAAGGGCGCAACCGGCGCTGATGACAACAAGAAGGCGGCCAAGGTTGACATTGAGCTGCTCGCCCAGCCGCGCGAAGCCACGAAGAATTCGGATCACGAGTCCTACAACTCGCCGCAGGCGCTGCGGGTTGTGAATAAGTATGGCCTCGTCGACCAGAATTCGAAGAAGTTCACCGGTTCCGTCCCGGTGCAGAAGTTCGCGCCAGAGTACAACTCGCCGAGAACTGTCGAGCCGGGTGGATCCGTCGATGTCACGCTGAAGACCCAGCCGGGCAAGGTGCGTGGTAAGGCAGTCGGCGCGACCTACACCGTGGTTAACCCACAGAAGGGTTGGACCGCTGAGCCGGCGAAGGACGGAACCCTGAAGGTTACCGCGCCGAAGGGTGCGAAGAATGGTGACACCGCTACCTTCACCGTTGAGGTGGCGTACCCGGACGGTTCCGTCGATACGCTCAAGCCCGTTGTGAAGGTCCAGAAGCCGGCTGCGGAGACCCACACCCCGGACTACGGCGAGGACAAGGGCAAGGTCGGCACCAAGATCACCCTTGAGCAGAAGAACAAGAACCTGCCGAAGGGCTCCACCTTCACTATCACCCCGGGCCAGAACCTGGGTGACTGGAAGCCGCAGGTCGACAAGAACGGCAAGATCACCGTCACTATCCCGGGCTCCGCAAACCCGGGTGATGTGAAGACGATTCTGGTGGACGTGAAGTACCCGGACGGCTCCGTCGATAAGCGTGTGCCTGCAAAGGTGACCGTGCTGAATGATCCGAAGTACGGCGTTGAGCGTGGTTGGCCGAATGACACCGTGACACTTGAGCATGAGGGCAAGGTTGCGGATGGCTCCACGTTCAAGATCAACCCGAACCAGGACCTGGGTGACTGGAAGCCGGTTATCGACGAGAAGACCGGTGAGATCACCGTGACCATCCCGAAGAATGCTGAGCCGGGCTTCAAAGACATCCTCGTTGACGTCACCGACCCGAACAACGGTGACAAGGTTGAGACTGTCACGGCACGCGTGATTGTCAACGGCAAGAATGATGGCAACACTCCGCCGGTCAACCCGAACGGTGGCGACAACAACATCATCATCATTTATCCGAACCCGACGACTCCGTCGAACCCGAACGATCCGAACAACCCGGGTGGCAAGACCACCATCGAGATCGTCGGCAAGGACAACCTGCCGGAGGGCGGCAAGGTCACGGTTGGCCCGAACGGTGAGATCTACCTGATCATTCCGAAGGACAACACTCCGACTGAGCCAGTCAAAATCACCATCAAGGTGACTAACCCGGACGGTTCCACCGAGGAGAAGGACATCACCATCGTTGTCCCGACCCCGCCGACGGACAACACGCCTGGCGATACCGACGGCAATGATGACGACAACAGCGACGGTGGCGACAAGCCGGGCAACCCGAACGGTGGCACCACTGTCATCATCGTCAACCCGAATGGCAACGGTGGCGGAAACCCGAACGACGTGAAGGTCCCGGAGGGCTGGAAGGTCACCAAGGAAGGCGACAATTTCGTCATCACCATCCCTGAAGGCACGAAGCCGGGTAATTACCCGATCGTCGTCCCGAACGGTAAGGACGGCACGACGACTGTCAATGTGACCGTTGGTGGGAAGCGCAGCATCCTTGCATCGTCTGAGGATTTGAAGGGGTCCTCCGAGAACTTGAGCAAGTGCTTTGAGAACCTGTCGTCGGCAAGCAACCCGCTGCTGTGGCTGCTTCCTGTCGGCATCCTCGCTGCAGTTGGCGCGCCACTTGCTGGCCCGATCAGCCAGGAATTCGGCAAGGCAGTCGCGAATGTTCAGCGTCAGATGAACATTGACATCCCGAACCCGTTCGGCAATATTGGCCAGAACCGTCAGCAGCCGGACTTTGTGAAGCAGATCCAGATCGAAGCAGCACGCCTGCAGCAGCAGTTCGGCCCGGCCGTGACCCAGGCAGCAGCAGTCGGCCTCGCGATCGTCGGTGCCGCAGCAACCCTGGGCATCCTTGCAGCGGTCTGCCGCAACGGCGGTGAGGATCTCGCTTCCTCCAAGAAGGGTGAGAACGCTGAAGGCAGCTCCGTCAAGGACCTCTTTGGTGGCGAGGGCTCAAGCAACAAGGACGGCGAAGGTTCCAGCAGCAACGGTGCTGAGGGCTCCAGCAGCGACCGTGCTGAAGGTGAGCAGGCTGGCTCGAGTGCTGAAGGCTCCAGCTCCGAGAACGCTGGCGCCGAGGGCTCTGCACCGGCAGGCGACAAATAAGACGAAACGCTAGGCGCGTGAAGCGCTGACGCTCGACCCCGTGTCCACAAGGGCACGGGGTTTCGTCGTGTTTAGGGGATTGTGAAGGTTTGGGGGTGGATGATGAAGTGTCCTGGGTTTAGTTTCGATCATTTCTAGAGAAGGATTGGGATCATGCCAAGGAAGTACAGTGACGAGTTCAAGGCCAAGGCAGTGCGTTTGGCTGAGGACCTCGTTGAGCTCGAAGGGTGCTCGAAATGGAGTGCAGCCGTAGAGATCGGTGAAAAGCTCGGCATTCCAGCGCACACGCTCAACGATTGGTTGAAGCCGAATATGGTCTCGTCCGATGTTGAGATTGGCGCCGGCGAGTCAACGGCTGACGAACTGAAGCGGTTGCGGAAAGAGATTAAGGAGCTACGCAGGGCGAATGAGATCTTGAAAACCGCGTCAGCTTTTTTCGCGGCGGAACTCGACCGTCCCACCAGAAGATGATCGAATACATCGATGCGTATCGCGATCGCTTCGGGGTCGAGGCTATCTGTCGCACATTGAAAGAGACAGAATGTGGGTTCATCACCTCTCGTGGCTACCGAGCAGCGAAAACACGCGCGCCGTCGGCGAGGAGTTTGTCGGATGCGCTGCTCATTCCTGAATTGGTGAGGGTCTACGAGGACAACTTCAGCGTCTACGGGGTCCGCAAGATGTGGAAGGCTATGCAGCGCGCCGGCTGGAACATCGGTCGTGATCAGACCGCGCGTTTGATGAAGCAAGCTGGCATTTACGGCCGCAGGCGTGGCCGCACACCGATGACAACGCTTCGGGCCAACGTGCCGGATTGCCGCCCTGACCTGGTCAACCGTGACTTCACTGCCCCCGCACCGCACCGGTTGTGGGTCGCTGACATTACCTATGTGCGCACCTTGTCTGGTTTTGCCTACACCGCGTTTATCACCGATGTGTACTCCAGAAAGATCGTCGGTGTCGCGACTCGGGCGAGATGCGTACCGATGAACTGCCGCTGGAGGCCTTTGAGCACGCCCTGTATCACGCTGGTGATCTTCGCTCAGAAGGGCTTGTCCACCACAGTGACCGCGGCTCCCAGTATGTGTCGATCCGTTACGGTGAAGCGCTCGCCCAGGCGGGTATCGATCCGTCTGTCGGCACCGTTGGCGACTCCTATGACAACGCGTTGGCTGAAACGGTCAACGGGCTCTACAAAACAGAGCTGATTTATCCCCACCGGCCGTGGGCATCGGTCGGTGAAATCGAGATCGCCACTCTTCGCTGGGTGCACTGGTGGAACAACCAGCGACTTCATCAATCCCTGGGATATATAACTCCACAGGAGATGGAGGACGCTTACTATCAACGATCAGGCGCTCAAACGTTGGGCGTTAAATAAGCGGAACGAAAGCCAGGACGCTTCATGAGTTGCGGGTGTAAACAGTGCCCCGTAACCGTGGGGCGGGTGAATCTGTTTGCATGTAAAAATATGGACGAACGTAAACCGGCTGGTTAAACAGTTGGGCCTGTCAAGCAACCGGCGTGAAATGTAAACAGATTCACTCGCGCGATTGAGGCGCGTCTCTGCGTAGCTGTGCAGTGTCGCGTGGGCGCGGTTGTTGGTGGGGGCTTGCTCGAGCGGGAGAAGGTGGGGCAGGCGCCGGGCCGAAACAAAAATTTCCCCCAGCCCTTATGTGTGGACTGGGGGACATTGCGGAGGATGTGGGATTTGAACCCACGAGGGTCGTGAAACCCGCACGCGTTCCAGGCGTGTGACATAGGCCGCTAGTCGAATCCTCCAGCGACGCATTTTGTTGTTCTGCAGGCGAACCAGCAGAACGCGTCGAGAAAGTACTTTAGCGGAAGGATGGGTGGGGACAAAATTGGTGGTGGGGTGGGGCGTCGATAAGCAAAATGCGTGGTTTTTGAACTGGTTGCCGCAAGCTACTAGACTTGCGCGCAGGATCTCACGCGGTGTTTATCTTGTGAACTCCCCCAGGGCGGGAACGCAGCAAGGGTCAACGAGCTCTGGCAGGTGCGTGGGGTCCCTTTATTTTGTCCGGATGCGGTGGGGCCGCGGGAACAGAGCACAGGTACTCTGGGCGGCGTAAATACATCCACTCCTTAAAGGAAGTGATCCCACCATGTCCCTGCTCGATCTGGACACCGCTGGCCGCGAAGAACTCGCCACGAAGGTGCGCGCGGAATACGAAACGCTCAAAGAGCGCAACCTGAACCTTGACCTGACGCGAGGCAAGCCCGCGGCAGAGCAGCTGGACTTGAGCAACGACCTGCTCGAGCTACCTGGCAAGGGCAACTATGTGGATGCCACCGGCACGGATGTGCGCAACTACGGCAACCTCAAAGGCATCAAGGACATCCGCGAAATCTGGGGCGAGGTCATCGGCGTGCCGGTGGACAACCTGTACGCGGAGGATTCCTCCTCGCTGAACATCATGTTTGACCTGGTCAACTGGTCGTATACGTTCGGAAACAATGACTCTGAGCGTCCGTGGAGTGCTGAGGAGACGATCAAGTGGATCTGCCCGGTGCCGGGCTATGACCGCCACTTCGCCATCACGGAGAAGTTCGGCTTTGAAATGATCACCGTCCCGATGCTTGAGGACGGCCCTGACGTGGACGCTGTTGCTGAGCTGGTCAAGGACCCGTCGGTGAAGGGCATGTGGGTTGTGCCGATGTTCGCTAACCCGTCTGGCGTGACCGCCACCGAGGAGGTCGTGCGAAAGCTCGCAGCGATGGAGACTGCAGCGCCGGACTTCCGCATCGTGTGGGACAACGCATACGCCATCCACACCCTCACCGAAGAGTTCCCACCGATCATTGACGTGCTTGGGATTTCCGCAGAGGCCGGCAACCCGAACCGCTTCTGGGTGCTCAGCTCCACCTCCAAGATCACGCACGCGGGCGCTGGCGTGGCGTTTCTCGCTGCCTCGACTGAGAACCTTGACTGGTACGCCTCCGTCGCTGGCATCCGCGGTATCGGCCCAAACAAGATCAACCAGCTGGCACATGCGAAGCTCTTCGGCGATGCCGATGGCGTGCGCGCACTGATGCAGAAGCACGCGCAGATCCTCAAGCCGAAATTCGACGCTGTTTTGGAGATCCTGCAGAACCGTCTCGGCGAGTACGAAGTCGCGCATTGGACCACCCCGGCGGGTGGCTACTTCATCTCGCTCGATGTTGTTGACGGCACCGCTACCCGCGTGTGGGAACTCGCTCGTGAAGCTGGCATCACCCTGACTAAGGCTGGTTCCGCCTTCCCGAAGGGCGAGGATCCGAATGACCGCAACATCCGACTTGCGCCGTCGCTGCCGCCTATCGACGAAGTCCGCACCGCTATGGACGGCGTTGCCACCTGCGTACTGCTCGCTGCGTTGGAGAAGCTCGAGAAGTAAGTGACACCGCAGGAAACACACGCCTGGCTTGCCGACGTCTGCGGCCCCATGGACCTCCTCGATGTCAACGGCATGACCATTGGTGTTGCACCGGTGCTCCCCGCAGCTGTCAGCGTGGGGTTCAGCCAGATCGACAGTGGTCTTGTCGTTGATGACCCGGCGGTTGGCACACCCGATGCTGGTGCTGTGACCGAGGTGCGCTGTGAGATCATCTGCGCCGCGGAAGGCGCGACCCCACAGCAGCGCGTGATGGCTGTCGCTGGCGCGTGGAACACACTGGTCAACGCCGGCATTCCGGGTCAGCCAGGCACAGCGCTGCCGGGGTTGGTCGATGATCCAGCACTGTCTGTCCATCATGGTCTGCTGCGTGAGCCGCAGATCTTTGATCGTGGAACGCCCCTGGTCAATGAGCCAGCTACTGATGATGCTCCGGCACGCATGACTCTGCTGCTGGAGCTGGTGTTGCTCACCGACGATGAATACGAGATCGCCTCTGAGCAGGGGATCGATGTGTTGGAGCGACGCCTGCACCGCCGGCAGACGAACATCGGGGACTGGGTCCGCGAGTAGGCCGCCCCAGGGTGCTAGCTGATTCCGCGCTCTGACAGGTACATCAAGATCGCACGGACGCGACGGTTCTCCTCATCCGGTGTGAGTCCGAGTTTGGCGAAGATGCTGGACACATGTTTAGCCACAGCGGCGCCGGAGAAATAGAGCTTCTCAGCGATCTCAGCATTGGATAGGCCTTCGGCCATGAGCTCGAGGACCTCTCGTTCGCGTGGGGTGAGGGTGGTCAGCCAACGTGAGCTGGCGGCCATGAGTTCGCTGGCGACGTCCGGGTCGATGACCACGCCACCGCTAGCTACAGTCTCACAGGCCTGGACGAAGTCTTTCACCTCAGCGACGCGGTCTTTGAGCAGGTAGCCGGTGCCACCGTCGCCGCCGGAGAACAATTCGCGGGCATAGGCAGGTGCCACATATTGGGATAGGACGAGCACATTGACAGGGCCTTGCTCGCGCAGCTTCAAGGCTGCTTGAAGCCCATCATCGCGCATTTTGGGCGGCATGCGGACATCGGTGATCACCAGGTCTGGAGAGTGCTGTGCCACGGCACCGGGCAGGGCATCTGCGTTACCGACCTGCCCGGCGACCTCGTGGCCGCGTCGGGTCAGCAGGCCCGCAACCCCTTCACGCAGTAGGGCGGAGTCATCAGCGATCACGATCTTCATGGTGCTAGTCCACTTTCTCCTCGGTACAGCAGCAACGGTATCCGCGCTGTGACGGTGGTAGGTCCACCGTGGGGTGAATGCACTTCTATTGACCCGCCGAATGCAGCGATGCGTTCACGCATGCCATCGAGCCCTCCGCCCGAAATGAAGCAGGCCCCACCGTCGCCGGAGTCAGTGACTGCGATATTGAGGGTGTGATCGCAGGTGATTAGCACACTGACGGGGGCGCCAGGGGCGTGCTTCGCGGCATTGGTCAGGGCCTCGGAGGTGAAGAAATATGCGGCGGCGAGGACGGAATCGTCGATAAGCGGAAGCGCGTGCGGGGCACGGACGGTGACGTGCGGCCCGTATTTTGCGGCGGCAGTTTCGACGGCTTCGACGAGTCCGCGGTCGGTGAGCTCGCGCGGGTGAATGCCGTGCACAGTGCGGCGGAGGGCGTCGAGGCCGTTTTTGAGGTCGTGGGCAGCGGCGTCGAGAAGCGGTGAATTGGTCTCAAGCTGTGCCTCGCCGAGCTTCATCGCTGCCGCCACGAAGTACTGCTGCGCGCCATCGTGCAGGTCGCGCTCAATGCGCAGGCGTTCGATCTCGTATGCTTCCGCAATCTTGCGCCGGGACGCCGTGAGCTGGTGAATTGCTCGCGCGGCCTCAGCCTCGTGGTTCTTCTTCCGCCACATGCACACGAGGGTAGCGGGGTAGTGCTAGCACTACCCGTATTTGGGAGCCTGCGCCATGGTGGCCACGCGCAGCAGGCGGTGAAATGGAACCATGCTTGAACTGAACGACATCACCAAATCATTCACCCAGCAACGGGTCCTCGAAGGCATCAGCCTGAATATCGAGCCCGGCGAATCCGTCGCGATCATGGGCCCGTCCGGCTCCGGCAAATCGACATTGCTCCACTGCATGTCTGGCGTGCTCGTCCCCGATCACGGCGAGGTCCGCTTCAACGGACGCGACATTGCATCGCTTAACGACGCCACCCGCTCCCAACTCCGCCTCGACCACTTCGGCTTCATCTTCCAGGACGGCCAGCTCCTTCCTGAGCTGACCGCGAAGGAGAACGTGGCACTGCCGCAGATCATGCGTGGCGAGTCCCGTTCGAAGGCCCACACGGAAGCCGCTGACATGCTCACCCGTCTGGGCCTGGGGGATTTTGTGAATCGCTTCCCGGGGCAGCTCTCCGGCGGGCAGAGCCAGCGTGTAGCGATTGCGCGTGCCCTGGCCGGGCCGCCGTCGGTGGTCTTTGCCGACGAGCCGACCGCCGCTCTCGACCAGGCCACCGGCCACGAGGTGATGCAGCAGATCACTGCTGTTGCACAAAAATTCGGAGTGACGCTCGTGCTGGTCACCCACGACCCGAAGATCGCCCAATGGTGCGACCGCAGGATCGAGATCCGCGATGGCCTTATCCACTCTGAGGGTGCTGCGAAGGCGGTGCAGGCATGAGCGCGATGACACTGATGACCGCTGCGCAGTCCTCCACCGCAGAGGGGCGCGCACAACGCCAGACCGGCGAACGTTGGGTCCGTGCCTTGTCGCTCGTGGCATTCTCGGTGTCCACCTGGATCCTGTGCACCCTGGCTGCCGGAACGTGGATGTTCGCGCAACGCATGTGGCACCCGCATGAGGCGGTGAGGGCGATCGACGCAGACCTCGGCGGCCTACTTACGTTGAGCTACGTCTTCCTTGCTCTCTTCGCATCATTGCTGGTGGTGCCAACCTTGCTCGGCCTGCTTACTCAGGCTGCGCGTGCGAATCTCGGTGGGCGTGAAGAACAGTTGGCGATTCTGCGCCTGATCGGCGCGACCTCCGGCCAAGTGCGCGGAATGATGATTCTCGATGCGTTGCGCCAGGCATTCGTCGGCCTTGGCATTGGCACTGTGCTGTACCTGGTCAGTGTTCCTGCATGGTCGCTGCTGACCTTCCAAGAAAAGCGCATCGGCACATGGGAGATGTTCACCTGGTGGATCGTGCCTGTTGCCTGGCTCGTGGTGCTCGTTTTGGCCGCAGCGTCTGTCTGGCTCGCCCTGCGCCGTGTGGCTGTTACCCCGCTGGGAGTGACCAAGAAGATCCCGCCAAAGGGGCAAAGCGTGATCACTCTGGTCATCTCGCTTGTGGCAGTTTTTGCCCTGTACCGCTACTTGAGCACATTAACGATCGCGCCGGGCGCCAATGCCACGGACTTCATCCTGCTGCTCGTCGTCGTTGCCGGCGTATTAATGGTCAACGCTCTCATCGCCGTCGGTGTGATCCAGTTGATCGCCCGATTCAGCTACCTGCTTCCTGGTCCCGCTAACTACGTGGCCACACGGCGCGTCGGACGTGGTGCAAGAACGACGTGGAAGCGTGTCGCAGCGCTGTATTTCCTTGCATTCACTGCTGGTATCAGTAGCTGGATCTCTGCCATCCCAGAAATCGACGCAGACCCGGCCCTAAATATGATCACCGGCGATATTCCCACAGGAGTGGCCCTCACTGCGATCTTTGGTGCCATCCTCCTCGTCGCCTCCACACTGCTCACCCAGGCGTTGGCAGTGGTAGAGCAGAAGCAGCTGACCAAGTCTCTCTACTTCGTTGGTGCGCCCGCGAAGTACCACACCTCCGTGGCCATCCGGGAGATCGGCGTGCCAATGGTGCTGGTCACACTGTTGGGCTTCGGCATGGGCAACCTGCTGGGCTTCGTCTTGGTCACCGTTCCCGTCGACGTACTACCTCAGCTCACTCTCTTCGCCGCCCTGATCGCGCTTGTTCTCGCCGGCTGCATTGCCGCCGTTGCCGCCACGGGCAAACTCCGCGAGCGCGTGCTGGCTGAGACCGGCCGCCTCAACGACTAGTGCTTCGCTGCTGCGCATGGACTGATCTTCATGGACTAAACCGCATGGACTGAGTGAACCTTCGGCGGAATTGAAAGAAACTGCTCGACTACACGGTTGATGCGGGTTAGTTCATGGTGGGGAGTCCATGCAGAGGGATTCATGGGGATTCATAGCGCAATCACCGTATGATCCTGCGCCGTGACTGTGCGGGTAGAGGCTGCAGCCTTCTCGTTCGTCCGCTCCGTGTGGTCCCTAAACGTCTCGATCTAGCCGGGAAGCATCGGAACTACCTCGACGTCGAACTCGGACGGCGCTAGCCCCGACTGGTACGCGAGCGCTTCGATCACTTCATCTTCGGCGCGGTCCAACCGGCTCGTCTGCGAGACCACTCCGAGCTCTGTGCATTCCAGAACCCACACACCGCTGGTGCGGCGCTCGGCGGTCACTGTGAACGTGTTCATCGCCACCATCCCTGTCCCAGCTCTGCGTTCTTTGCATTCTGATTACCGCATGTTGATCCTAATTCAATTATGCGGCGAACGATTCAATCCACTGACTATTGACGGAACTGCTTTAAGCCTGGACCAGGGGGGCGGGGCCGAGCTTTATTCGAGGAGCCGCGAATATTGGGGGCGGGCTTTCATGGAGTGGATGGGCAGCTCGTCACCGTCTGCTGCGACTACGACGACTGTCTCAAGGAGCCGGGCATGGTGTCCGAAGTCAAGTCTCAACTCTCTCCACTGAGTCGTTTCATCGTCGAGTGGCTCGATCCATAAGGGGTTGGAAGCCGCCTGAATGCCATCAGCTGTGGTGATGCCATGTTTGGTGGCGGACTTCGCGTATCTCATGCCGCGGTGAAGGCGCCGATCGCTTGGCGGATGATCTCGGACCGGGTCATGTTCTTCTCGGTGGCGAGATCGTCGAGTGCTTTCAGTTCGTCGTCGGTGAGGCGGACAGCGACGACCTGTGCGGGAGTTGATCCCCGTCCCGGGCGCCCGCGGCCGCGCTTCTTCAGGAGCTCTGGGTCGTAGCCGATCTCGGCTTCGGCGACCCAAGCGTCGAGCTGTTCTTGGCTGGCGTTCACAGGCATGTCAATACCGTATAACGAAAATATCTGCGCTGGCAATGCCCGCTTACGGATAGACCCACGGTGGGTGTCGCGGGTGCCTAGTAGGGTGAAACCGTGGCTTTGTACCGGAAGTATCGCCCAGCCTCGTTCGCCGAGATGATTGGGCAGGAGCAGGTGACCCGCCCGCTGTCCACAGCGCTGGACAATGGGCGCGTCAATCACGCTTATTTGTTCTCGGGGCCGAGGGGGACGGGTAAGACGTCGTCGGCACGCATTTTGGCGCGTTCACTGAACTGCGTCGAGGGCCCGACGTCGACGCCGTGTGGCGTGTGCCCATCGTGTGTGGCGCTCGCGCCGGGTGGGCCGGGCAACCTGGACGTCACTGAGATGGACGCTGCGTCGAACGGTGGCGTCGACGAGATGCGTGAGCTGCGTGAACGTGCGTATTTCGCGCCGGCGGAATCGCGCTACCGCGTGTTCATTATCGATGAGGCCCACATGATCACGGGCGCGGGTGCGAACGCTTTGCTGAAGATCGTAGAGGAGCCACCGGAGCACCTCGTGTTCATTTTTGCGACGACGGAGCCGGAGAAAATCATTGGCACGATCCGTTCGCGCACTCACCATTACCCGTTCCGCCTGCTCACCCCGCAGGCAATGCGCCAGCTCGTCGAGCGCACGGTCGCCGCGGAAGGTGTCACGGTCGACGAGAATGTCTACCCGCTGGTCATCCGCGCTGGTGGCGGTTCGCCGCGTGACACGCTGTCGATCCTCGACCAGTTGCTCGCGGGCGCCGGCCCCGACGGGCTGACGTACGAGCTTGCGTTGCCGTTGCTTGGGGTCACGGACCTTTCGCTTATCGACGCCACTGTGGACGCCCTCGCCGCCCGCGACGCCGCCGCATTGTTCAAGGCCGTTGATGATGTGATTGAGGCGGGCCATGAGCCGCGCCGTTTCGCGATTGATCTGCTGGACCGTCTGCGTGACCTGATGATCATTCACGCTGTCCCGGATGCTTTCGGTCAGGGGCTTGTCGATGCCCCGACTGACCGCGCTGAGATTCTCGCTGCTGAGGCCGATAAATTCTCAGGCAATCAGCTCGCTGCCCTGGCTACTGAGGTCAATGAGCGGATCATGTCTTTGCGCGGTGCAACGTCCCCGCGTCTGTTGCTGGAGATCATGATGGCGCACCTGCTTGGTGTGGCATCGGGCGCGCAGGCACCTGTCGCCGCGGCATCTGGCCTGACTGAGATTCAGGACGCAACAGCTTCGGCCACCGGCGTGGGGGACAAGCCCCGTGGCGCCGCTGCCGCACTTGCTGCTGCCGCCGCTGTGCAGGCCACTGCGAATGTGACTTCCCAGTCCACGCCCGCACCGCGTGAGGCTCCGAAGCCTGCCCGCGAGCAGGCCCAACGCCCCCAGCCGGAGCAGCCCCCGCGGCAGGCGCAATCGGAGCAGCCTGAGCCGGCTGAACGGGAAGCACCGGCAATGCAGGAGACTGAAGGTAGCCAGGCGAATGCGGGGGAGTCCGGCGAGCCGGACAGCACTGTTGATGCTGATGCGTTGATGGAGCGGATCCATAAGGAGTGGATCACGCTGCGGCAGTCGGTGGGTGAGCGCAATAAGGTCGCGGAGATCATGCTCACTGAGGCCAAGCCGCTGGGTATGGATGGGACGACGCTGGTCGTTGGCCATAACACTGGTGCGCTGGCGAACAGCATCAACTCGAAGCACAACAACGACGACATTGCTGCCGTCCTGACGGAGAAGCTTGGCACCGAGGTCGGGGTGCGTTGTGTGGTGGGCACGGACCCAAAAGTCGCGGGCTTTGAAGCCCCTGCTCGTGCGCCGCAGGCGTGGAGCCCGCCGCGTGAACAGGAACAGTCGGAGCCAGAAGCGCAACCGGAGCACGGTTCCCCGGATGACGGTGAGCCAGCCGGATCGGCTGAGGATCCGCACGCGGCTGACGGGACTGAAGCGGAGGAGCCGATGCCGACGAGTGACGGCTCCGTAGATAACGCTAATGCTGCCGTGACGCCGGAGCCGCCTGTCGCGTCCGGGCCGGCAGCTGCAGCAGCCGCGGCGGCAGCGGCAGCGGGTGCAGCTGGGGTTGTGAGCGGGGCGCAGAATCGTGCCGTGGCTGCTCCAGCAAATGCCCAGCCGACGGCCGGGCCGAAGACTGGTTTTGGTGAGTCGACGAGCTTCAGCAGTGGGGTGCCACTGCCACCGGAACCGGAGGACGAGCCACCAGCGGAGGAAGCGCCGGCACCGTATACGCGTGAAGATGAAGAACGCGACATGGTCGACCAATCCCAGGAAGCAGGCACGTTCGACCGTCGCAGTCCTACCGAAGTAGCGATGGAATTGCTTGCCGACGAACTGGGGGCGCGGCCGCTTTAAGCGACTCGGTACACTAGTTCAAGGACGCGGTCGGCACCGACCGGTTGCGTGATAAAGACACTGTTACAAACGTTCAAGAAAGGTCAATGACCATGACTCAGCCAGATCAGAACGGCATGCCCGATATGCAGGAACTCATCCGCCAGGCCACCGAGGTCCAGGCGCAGATCCAGCGTGCGCAGGAAGAGATCCTCGCTGCGACCGTTGAGGGCTCCGCTGGTGGCGGTCTGGTGAACATCACCATGACCGGTGGCGCAGAGATCAAGGACCTGTCCATTAAGCCGGAGGCTGTGGACCCGAACGATGTGGAGACCCTCCAGGACCTCATCCTCGCTGCTTACCGTGATGCTCACACCAAGGCTGGTCAGCTGGCTCAGGAGAAGATCGGTCCGCTGACTCAGCAGGGCCCGGGTGAGGGCAACGAGTTCAGCCAGATGTTCGGCGGAAACTAAACCCGCTCTATGTTTGAAGGCCCTCTTCAGGACCTCATCGACGAATTCTCCCGCCTCCCCGGGGTGGGGCCGAAAAGCGCTCAGCGCATCGCGTTCCACCTGCTAAAAACAGATCCGGAGGATATTGATCGCCTCCGCAGCGCGCTTGGTGCTGTGCGTGACGGCGTGACGTTCTGCCGGATCTGCAACAACGTTTCGCGGGATGAAGTCTGCCGTGTTTGTGCAGACAGTGGCCGGGACGCCGGCTTGATCTGTGTCGTTGAGGACGCCAAAGACATCCAGGTCATTGAGCGCACGGGTGAATACTCGGGGCGCTACCACGTGCTCGGCGGGGCGCTTGACCCCTTGGCCAACGTGGGACCTAAAGATCTGACGATTTCTTCGCTGCTCCAACGCATCGGCGGTGTACTGCCGGACCGAGAGGGCGAGGAGTCCCCAGAGATCCATGAGGTCATTCTGGCGACGGATCCTGACACTGAGGGCGAAGCCACCGCGTCATATTTGGCGCGGTTGCTCAAAGATTTCCCGGACCTGACCACATCACGTTTGGCGTCCGGTATGCCGCTTGGCGGCGATTTGGAGTTCGTTGATGAGCTGACCTTGTCCCGCGCATTGACGGGACGGCTGCAGCTCTAACGGCTCTTTCTCAAGGCTTTAACGCCCCATGCGCTCGAGGCGCAGGCGATCAATGACGGGCAGTTCCAACGGCTCAAGATCAGCCAAGGAAATGCCCATGGCTTGAGCCAGAATCAGATCGGCCAGCTCGGGGTTCCGGGCAAGTGCCGGACCATGCATGTAGGTAGCAATCACACTGCCTTGCACAGCACCCTCGGCGCTCCCTTCACCGTTACCGTGACCAGTGGTGACTGATCCCAGCGGGGAAGCGTCAGCACCCAGCACAGTGCCACCCAGGTGATTTTCAAACCCTGACAGCGGCTGTGTCAGTTCTTGGGTGATCCCGGCTTTCGTTGGATTCGAGGTGACCTCGCCGATGGCGCGGGAAGGAAGGGGGGTGGTTGTAGCGTCGATAAGTCCAAGCCCCGCGACTTCTTTGCCGTGGGCGCGGAAGCTTTCGCCGAGGACCTGAAGGCCGGCGCATACAGCGAAAATCGGGCGACCGTTCGCAGCGGCGCGGGCAAGGCCCTTGTCGGCGATGAGGTGCTCCGCGGCGAGCACTTGCGCGCTGTCCTCGCCACCGCCAAGCGTGTAGGCGGACAGGTCTTCAGGGACCGCTTCGCCGAGCTTGATGGGCAGGATCTCCGCATCAATGCCACGCATGCGAGCACGACCACGCAGGACAAGCGCGTTGCCGTCGTCGCCGTAGGTGCCCAGTACGTCGGGGAGAATCAGGCCGATCGTGATCGCATTAGCCATGGGAGACCTCCTTAGCCAGCGCATTCTTCAAATTGAGTAGCGCGGTGTAATTCGCCAGCACCTCAACGCGTCCGGGCGGGCACGCGGCGATAGCCTTGAGCGGATCGTGAATGAGCTCGTGTTCAATTCCGGCGTAGAGCAGACGGACAGCAAGGTCAGTGCCACGCTCGCCGGAAGCTTTGACCGCAATATTTTCGAATTCTTCGAAGCGGACATCCCACAGCCACGACAGGTCAGCGCCGTCGCCTTCCTGGCCGTTCACGGCGATGACCAGGCCATCAGCCTCGCGGTCAACCATGGACAATGCTTCTTGCCAGCCGGCGGGATTCTTCGCTAAAAGCAGGTGCACCTCGCGGCCATTCCAGGAGATGGTGGTGTAGCGTCCGGCGACATCGTCGACACGCTCAGCGGCTTCAAGAGCAGCTTGCTTATCGACGCCGAAAGCCTCCACCGCCGCCGCGATTGCCTGCGCCGCATTGCCGCGGTTGGCGCGGCCGGGCAGCGCGAGATTCAGCGGGACTGTGGTGCCATCGGGGCCGGTCAGCCCCTCATCGGTGACGGTCCACTGGGGGGTGGGGCGGCGGAACTCGCGGCCGTCGGCAAGCGGTTTGGTGGCGTACCAGTCATCATCGGTGCGCACGATGTGGCCGCTGCCGCGAGGGTTGGACACGGAATCGCCGACCCAACCCGGACCGGCAGAAACCCACACGACATTGGGTGCGTCGAAGGCAACGGAGGTGACTAGGACATCGTCGCAATTTGCGATGACGGTCATGTCCGGATGCGCTTCAACCGTGCCGCGCAGGGCGCGCTCGATGGAGTTGATCTCACCCACGCGGTCGAGCTGATCGCGCGTGAGGTTGAGCAAGACGAGAGCCGTCGGATTGAGTTTGTCGGCCACGGAGGGGACGTGCAGTTCATCGACCTCGAGGACTACGTGCGAGGCCTTTTCGCCGGCGAGGAGCGCGGAGATAATGCCAGCGTCCATGTTGTCGCCACCTTCATTGGTGGCAACAGTGTGCGTCGTTTCGATTGCGCCAGCGAGCATGCGGGTCGTGGTGGACTTGCCGTTCGTGCCAGTGACCAGCACTGCAGGGCGCCCGCCGCCGAGGCGTTCAAGAATGCCAGGGTCGATCGCACCGGCGATGAGACCGCCGATCATGCCACCAGCGCCGCGTCCGGTTGCGCGCGAGGCCTTCGTGGCCAATTTCGCTGCAGTTACGGCTGTTGTACTGCGCAGACGCTTCAGCAGGCCTGCCTTGCCCGCCCGGCCATTCGGACCGGTTGTGCTTGAATTCATGGGCTAAACCCTAGTTCATCAATACGTGCAGTTCGCACAAGAACAAGCGGTTGAAGCCTGTGCTTTAAGCGTTGCGCGCCGCACGTACTTCGCGTTCAGAGCGCACGGCATCGAGGAATTGCTCATCACTCAGTAGCGGAATGCCCTTGCGTTGCGCATGCATTGCCTTGCCGCGCAGGTCATCGGGGTCGCCGGTGGCATTCGTGACAACTAGGGAGGTCTCGCGGGTGAGCTTTTCCGCGTAGGTCATTTCCAGTTCGAGGATCGCTTCGATCAGCTCATCATGCTCAGCCCGAATGTCATCAGACACCACGATTTCCATGCCGGCGCGCAAGCCCGATTTGTCGGTGAATTGGCCGGGGTTGCCGTGTTGTGCGGCAGCTTTTTCAGCATCGACGCGGATGCGGGAACGCTGCAGCCCGAACCGGTCGGGGGCGAGCTCATCGGGGGTGCGGTGCGCCAACGGGCCCGCTTGCTCGAGCGCCAAGTAGAGGCTGACAAGGGCCAAGGTGCGCTCACGAGAGGTCTCTTCCTCCGGGCGTGCGGCTCGCTCAACCGATGCTTGTGCGGGAGGAACAACCACGCCGGAAAGGGAGGCGACGGCTTCGAGGCGTTCGTCGATAAGCACGGCGCCTTGTTTGCGCACGGTGGCGAGCGTATCCACGATCTTTTCGGGGCGTGGCACGTGCCCCACGCGTTGCCTGCGGCGGCCTTGACGACGATTCCGTGACCTATTCGCCCGCGCCGCCGCATTCATCGCGCGGCGCGCCTCAGACACGAGAAAACCCCACACCAGCGGTGCATCGTGAACAACGAGGGTGCGACCGTCGATGAAGCGATCCAGCTTTTTCAAATGCCGGGAGAATTTCGCAGCGCGCTCGAAATCATTGCGCGGCACCCCATGCGTGTGCAGTGGGCCCGGATCGCCGCCGACATTGAAAACCGCGTGGAATTCTTCGCCGACGACCCCGGATTCATCGAATGCGACACCATCGAGCGTGACCAGCCGTCCGCTGCTGGGATGGATATTCGTGGTCTGAGCTGTGAACGCCGCGAAGGGGAATTTTTCAGTCAGGTTCGGTTCCTGCGGCGCCGATTCCTGGGTCGGGTTAGCGCCGGGGGAGGGGTGTGTAGTTACGCGCTCGTCGCGATTATCGGGATTTACCATTGGAGCTCGAAAAGCGGTTGTGGTTGTGGGGCCTGATTGCCTGTGTCACGGTCTGCGGGTGCCTCAGATGCTGGTGCCGGGGCTGGTGCTGGTGCCGGGGCAGGGGCTGGTGCTGGCGCTGGTGCCGGTGTAGGCGCGGGGGCCTGGACCACTGGCGGTGCAGCGGGCGCGGCTGGTGTAGCAGGTCCTGAATAAACGGGTTCTGCGGGCACGGACGGTGCTTCCACGACGTGTGTACTGATAGTTGGAGCCGACGGCTCGGAGGCAGCAGAAGACGTGGGCGTATCGGGCGTGGAGGACTTCGTAGTGCTCTCTTTTGTTGCCGACGAAGAGGACTGAGCAGAAGAGCTCGTAGCGGTGTCATTATTCGACCGCATGAATGCGGTCATGTCATGGCCCTTCTCAGTTGTGCCCACGGAATAGCCGATCACACCGACTGCACCGATCGTCAAAGCTGAAGCCAGCACAGCGACAATCGGCAAAGGCGAAGCGGACGACTTCCGTGCGTTGCGCGACGCCGTCGCGCGAGAAGCGGCACTCGCATCAGCAGCACGAGCTGCCGCCTCAGCTTCCTCATCAGCCGCGAAAGACTCCGTAGCCGGGAACGGCTCGGTATCTGGATCTTCCGCACGGTGACGCGCTGGACCAAGTGGATCAGCGTGAACGATCACAGCGGGCTGGCCATCCACCGTGGTGAACGTACCGTGGGCCAGCGCGCTGATCCCGCGACTTTCCAACAAGCGAAGAGAAGGCCCGAGTTCCGTGGCGGTATCAGGATCGAATTCGCCGAGGAACTCACCACCGATACGCGCCACGACCTCACCAGCCGGGTCGAAACCGACCTCCACCGCCGCGGGGGTACCGTCGGGGGAGGGGGTAGCGGCGTCGTCGATAAGCACTGTGCGCTGCGTGCCTGAAGGAAGCCATACGTTTTGTGCGTACGGCGAATGATCAGCGTGGCCGCTAGCGGCATCGTGCCTAGTCATGCTGATCTCCTCTTAAACAACGCAGTGCATCCCAAGAGAAGATTAGTACTGAACAGGGAAATTAATCCAGTGCACGGTTCACCGCGGACACCATTGCCTTGATCGAGGCACGTGTTGTGGACCCTGCAATGCCAACACCCCAGGCTGTGGAGCCATTGACTTCGCTGTAAATGAAGCAGGCTGCGTCAGCATCGCCGCCGGAGGTACGCGCCTGCTGGCGGTAGTCCTTGACCTCATAAGTCAGGCCCAGTGAACGCAATGCGTCCGCGAATGCTGCGATCGGGCCGTTGCCCGCGCCGGTGATCTCACGCTCGGTGCCCTCAAAGACAACCTTGGCGGTGACCGTGGATTCCTCGTCATCGCTCTCTGCGGCATTGACGTGCAGATTGGTCAGCTCAAGCTGGTTATCCAAGTCCAGATACTCGCCAGCGAAGACATCCCACATGTTCTTGGAGTTGACCTCGCCGCCCTCGGAATCCGTGATTGCTTGGACGGTGGAGGAGAACTCTGCCTGCATTTCCTTGGGCAGGTTGATGCCGTGGTCGGTCTTCATGATGTAAGCGACGCCGCCCTTGCCGGACTGGGAATTGACGCGGATGACTGCTTCGTAGTCGCGGCCCACGTCCTTCGGGTCGATCGGCAGGTACGGGACTTCCCAGACTGTTTCGCGCAGCTCTTCCCAAGCAACATCGGTGGAATTGGCATCCGGGCGTACCTTCTGGGCCAGTGCGTCGAGGCCCTTGTTGATCGCGTCCTGGTGCGAACCAGAAAACGCGGTGAACACCAACTCGCCGCCGTACGGGTGGCGCTCCGGAACACGCAGCTGGTTGCAGTACTCCACGGTCTCGCGGATGCCTGCGATATCGGAGAAATCAATCTGCGGGTCCACACCCTGGGTCAGCATGTTCAGGCCCAGGGTGACCAGGTCGACGTTGCCGGTGCGCTCGCCATTGCCGAACAAGCAGCCCTCGATACGGTCAGCACCAGCCATGTATCCGAGCTCCGCTGCCGCGATGCCTTCACCACGGTCATTGTGCGGGTGCAGCGACAAGATGATGGAATCGCGCTTTTTGAAGTTGCGGTGCATCCACTCGATCGAATCGGCATAGACATTCGGGCTGATCATTTCCACCGTGGCCGGCAGGTTGATGATCATCGGGTCCTCGGGGGTTGCCTCCATGATGTCTACGACTGCGTCGCATACATCGACGGCGAAGTCCAGCTCAGTGCCGGTGAAGGATTCCGGGGAGTACTCCCAGCGCCAGTGGGTGTCCGGGTAGTCCTTGGCCACGGTCTTGATCAACTCAGCGGCATCGGTGGCCAGCTTCTTGATCGCGGCTTGGTCCTTACGGAAGACCACCTCACGCTGCAGTTTCGAGGTGGAATTGTAGAAGTGCACGATCACGCGCGGTGCGCCAGCACACGCCTCAAACGTGCGGCGGATCAGGTGCTCACGCGCCTGAACCAGCACCTGAATGGTCACGTCCTCCGGGATCATGTTCTCTTCGATGATCTCGCGCACGAAGTCGAAGTCCGTCTGGGATGCGGAGGGGAAACCGACCTCGATCTCCTTGTAGCCCATTTCCACGAGCAGCTTGAACATGCGACGCTTGCGCTCTGGGCTCATCGGGTCGATCAACGCCTGGTTGCCGTCACGCAGATCCACCGCGCACCACTGCGGTGCGACAGTGATCTTCTTGTCCGGCCACGTGCGGTCCGGCAGCGTGATGTCTTCTACCTCTTTAGCAAACGGCAGGTAGCGCTCAAACGGCATTGATGAGCCGCGCTGCATATTCCATGCGGGCTGGCCTTCGTTGCGTGGGCCATTCGGCTTGCGAGTTTCTGCAGGGGCTGCGATGTGTGCATCAGACGGGGTCATAGCTTTGAAAATCCTTTGCTGAGGTTCTAGGGGTGATGTCTGTAAAAGAAATGCACGGCCGGCATGCGAAACTCCGCGACGGGGCGCCGGCCGTGAAACGTTGGCCTAGAACCCGCCGCGGCGCAGAAGTAGGGCAGCTCCCGGAAGGTGAGTTGCTGCACGCAGCGTGATCGTCAATGACATGGTTCACATCGTAGCTAAGTGCGTGGCGGGTGCCCATATTTAGGGTTAGCTTGTTCCATCTAGTGGGATTAGCGACGAGGAAATTCTTAGGCGGGCTTCCGCGACAAGAAAAAAGTAGCCACGAACATCGCGGTGACAGCGAGCGCCATCAGGCCCCAACCCCACACACCTGACACGGTGAACGTCTCACCGAGCAGGGTCATGCCCAAGGCGTAAGCGAGCAGTGGCTCAAAAATCTTCATTGCGGGCAGAGACCGCGATAAATTGCCCGCGCTGAATGCATATTGCTGCACGATCGTGCCTACTACAGCGGCGGCGAGCAGCGCATACAGTGGCCACGTAGTCACTAGCTCAGGAATACCGCCACGCACGAAAGCATCCACAGTCGTCTTTGAAAACACCGCGAGATAACCAAAAATCGCGCCACAAATCGCACCCAGCAAAAACGCGCGCATGACAGATCCCTGCTGCTTTGCCACCACCGCGGTCACGGTCATCACCACAACGCCCGCACCGACAGCAATGAGCCATTCGCTTATCGACGCCTCCCGTGCCCCCGGCTCCGGCCTACCCAACACCACCAACACGCCGACCGCGACAGTGAGAACCGTGGCCCAGAAGGACTCATCAATCTCCATCTTGCGGCGCTCCACTTTCGCTGAAAGCACCAACGTCAATAACAAAGAGAGAACCAAGACCGGCTGCACCACCAACAAGGTGCCAAACGCCAGTGCCACTGCCTGGAAGCCATAGGCGAGCCACGCCAAAGATAAAGACAGCCACCATGTAGGGCGTTTGACCGCGCCTATCGCTCCACCAGAGCTTTCCTGTCCTTTTTCCTTTGCTCGTTGTGCGTTGTAGCGCAGCACGATCTGGTGGCGCCACACAGTGCCGATCGCGATCGTCAGCGCAGAGGCGAACGCGAAGAAGACGGCGAGGGCGTTGTTGTGCACCCGGATCATAGTAGTTGGTCACTCGTCTTGATTCGGCTCAGTGCACTTGACCGGGATGGGGTGTGTTGGAAAGCCCACAGTGGTGGTGAAACCAGTGGTAAATGCAGATTTGTTCCAGGAATGTCTTCGGTGTGGCCCTGGCACTGCAGAATATAGTTCTATACAGATCTGCTTTATCTGGCTTAACCTGTAAAACGGTCTGTGCGGACGATGCATCCAGCGGCTGACAGTCCCTTTGGGGGCTAATCGGTCTTCCATGAAGACACGAGTCGCGTCGAACGCGCCACTGAGAAAACCTCATAGAATTTATTTGTCCCTTAACTGACACGTTGACTGAAAGGCGGACCAGGGTGGCACTGATCGTCCAGAAATACGGAGGATCCTCGCTCGAGAGCGCGGAGCGAATTCGTGCCGTCGCGGAACGAGTCGTGGCCACGCATAAGGCCGGCAACGACGTTGTTGTTGTCTGCTCCGCAATGGGCGATACCACGGATGAGCTGCTGGACCTGGCAGCACAGGTCAACCCGACCCCGCCGCCACGTGAAATGGACATGCTGCTCACGGCTGGCGAGCGTATTTCTAATTCGCTGGTTGCTATGGCGATCGCGGGGCTCGGCGCACCGGTGCAGTCCTTCACCGGCTCCCAGGCCGGTGTGATCACCACCGAGCGTTACGGCAATGCACGCATTCTTGAGGTCACCCCGGGCCGCGTGCAGGATGCGATCGACGCTGGAAGGATCGCGATCGTCGCTGGTTTCCAAGGCGTCAACCGTGAAACCCGTGACGTGACCACCCTGGGTCGTGGCGGTTCGGACACTACCGCTGTGGCGCTCGCCGCAGCACTGGGTGCTGATGAATGCGAGATCTACTCGGACGTCGATGGCATCTACAGCGCTGACCCCCGCATCGTCCCCGACGCGAAGAAACTTGAGCACCTCTGCTTTGAAGAAATGCTCGAACTCGCCGCGTCTGGCTCGAAAATTCTTGTCCTGCGCAGCGTTGAATATGCCCGCGCATTTAATGTTCCCATGCGAGTACGCTCGTCTTACAGCAACGATACGGGCACGCTGGTGTCCGGAGCGATGGAGGATATCCCCGTGGAAGAAGCAGTCCTGGTCGGTGTCGCCACCGACGATTCCGAAGCAAAGATCACCGTATTTGGCATCCCCGATGTGCCGGGCGAGGCCGCGAAGGTCTTCCGTCTGCTCGCAGACGCGGAAATCAATATCGACATGGTGCTGCAAAACACCTCCACCCAGGGCGATAACGTCACCGACATTACGTTCACCCTCCCGATCGCTGACGGTCCGCGCGGCATGGATCTGCTCACCGACCTGGTCAAGAACGAGGGCTGGGAAGACGTCACCTACAACGACAAGATCGCCAAGGTCTCCCTTGTCGGTGCGGGCATGAAGTCCCACCCGGGCGTCACCGCTGATTTCACCGAGGCACTGCGTGACAAGGGCATCAACATCGGCATGATGAACACCTCGGAGATCCGCATCACCGCTGTTGTCAACGGTTCTGATATGGAAGAAGCAGCCCGCGTGATCCACGAGAAATTCGATCTCGGCGGCGATGAACCCGCTGTGGTTTACGCCGGCACCGGCCGCTAGTTACGCACTGAAATTTAGATAGGAGCGAGTTTCATGACCACCGTCGCAGTCGTCGGAGCCACCGGCCAAGTTGGGCGCGTGATGCGCGATATCCTGCAGGAGCGTGATTTCCCGGCAGATACCGTGCGCTTTTTCGCATCGCCGCGCTCTGCTGGCAAGGAAATCGAGTTCCGCGACGAGAAGATCGTGGTTGAGGACCTCACCCAGATCACGCCGGAGTCCGTCAAGGACGTCGACATTGCGCTGTTCTCCGCTGGCGGTTCCACGTCGAAGGAGTGGGCACCGGTCTTCGCGGAAGCAGGTGCGACGGTCGTGGACAATTCCTCCGCATGGCGCAAAGACCCCGATGTCCCGCTGATTGTCTCCGAGGTCAACCCAGGAGAGGCGAAGAATCCGCCGAAGGGCATCATCGCGAACCCGAATTGCACGACGATGGCGGTCATGCCGGTTGCCAAGGCGCTTAACAACGCGGCGGGGTTGACCACCATGCGCGTCGCCTCCTACCAGGCGGTGTCGGGCTCCGGCCTGGCTGGTGTGGAAACGCTGGCGAAGCAGGTCGCTGAGGTCGGGGACCACAATGTGGACCTCACCCATGACGGATCTGTTCTCGCGCCGGAGGACTGTGGCCCGTACGTCGCACCGATCGCGTTCAATGCGCTGCCGATGGCTGGCAATTTCGTCGACGATGGCACGAACGAAACCGACGAAGAGCAAAAGCTGCGTAACGAGTCCCGCAAGATCCTCGGCCTGCCGGACCTGAAGGTCTCCGGCACCTGCGTCCGCGTCCCCGTTTTCACCGGCCACACCATGGTCGTCCACGCTGAATTCGAGCGCCCCATCACGCCCGAAGAAGCACAAAGCGTGCTTAACGACGCACCGGGTGTCACCGTCGTCGACGTCCCCACCCCGCTTCTGGCCGCTGGTAAGGACGACTCCTTTGTCGGCCGCATCCGCCAGGACCAGACCGTCGATGACAACCGCGGCCTCATCTTCGTCGTCTCCGGCGACAACCTGCGCAAGGGTGCTGCACTGAACACCATCCAGATCGCAGAGCTGCTGGTTTAGTTCCAGTTTTCTCCCGTATCCGTGCCCGACGCTGCCACCAGGTCGCGTCGGGCACGAGCAACTCGTGACCTGATCGTGCCCACGCGCACATTCGCGATCTTCGCCGCCTCCTCATACGTGTAGCCCAGCACCTGCGTGAGGATGAGAGCTTCGCGACGTTCGGGCGCGAGCTCGTCAAGAAGCTGGCGTGCGTCCATCACCTCGGACCATGTATTCGGATTGTCCCTGCTGGGCTGCTGTGCAGCGACATCATCATATTCCGCTGCAGCCTTGCGCGGACGCGCCATGTCATGCCGCACCGAGTCCACCCACGCGCGCCGCGCCAACGACAGCAACCACGTCCGCGCACTCGACCGTGCCGCGAACCGGGGGAGCGCCCCCAACACCCGCAGGTACGTCTCCTGCGTCAAATCGTCCGCCTGCTCCCGGCCAGCAAGGTGGGCCAACAGCCGCCACACATCGTCGTGGGTCGCGCGAATGAATTCAGACAACGCTGCCTTATCGCCACGGCCGGCGCGCAAAGCCAAGTCCGTGACATAAGCGTCGTCCCTTTTATTCACGAGTGCTGACGTTACCAGCATGAATTGCTTTGACCTGCGAACGATGCCCTCTAACCACCGGCAAGCTGAAAGCATCCTGGCTACTGGTTCAAACAAAGGAATGAGTTAGGGCGAACTTGGTTGAAGCTCACATTTAGCGTGCGTAGTGTCGGACGCATCAGAGAAGAAACCTGATAGCAACGAGGAGGGCCACTTAATGGCTGATAAGAATCCCGCAGAAGACATTGTGAAGAAGGGCGAGCGCGCTGCCGGCAATGGCAAGACCACTCGTCTGGGCGGCCAGCCGGTCGCATCGGAAAATATTTCTATCACCGCTGGCCCGCAGGGGCCGAATCTGCTCGACGACATTCACCTCGTCGAGAAGCTGGCTCACTTCAACCGTGAGAACGTCCCTGAGCGCATCCCGCACGCAAAGGGCCACGGCGCTTTCGGTGAGCTGCACATCACCGAGGACGTGTCCAAGTACACCAAGGCGAAGCTGTTCCAGCCGGGCACCGTTACCCCGATGGCTGTTCGCTTCTCCACCGTTGCTGGTGAAGCAGGCTCCCCGGATACCTGGCGCGACGTCCACGGCTTCGCACTGCGTTTCTGGACCGAGGACGGCAACTACGACATCGTGGGCAACAACACCCCGACGTTCTTCCTCCGCGACCCGGTTAAGTTCCCGGACTTCATCCACTCCCAGAAGCGCCAGCCGGACTCCGGCCTGCGTGACGACGAGATGCAGTGGGACTTCTGGACCCGCACCCCTGAGTCCGCTCACCAGGTGACCTACCTGCTCGGTGACCGTGGCACCCCGAAGACCTCCCGTCACCAGGACGGCTTCGGTTCCCACACCTTCCAGTGGGTCAACGAAGAGGGCGACGCAGTCTGGATCAAGTACCACTTCAAGACCCGTCAGGGCTGGGAGTGCTTCACCGACGAAGAGGCAGCCAAGGTTGCCGGCGAGAACGCTGACTACCACCGTCAGGACCTCTTCGAGGCTATCGAGCGCGGCGACTACCCGGTCTGGGATGTCAAGGTCCAGATCATGCCGTTTGAGGATGCGGAGAACTACCGCTTCAACCCGTTCGACCTGACCAAGACCTGGTCCCAGAAGGATTACCCGCTGGTGGACGTGGGCTACTTCGTGCTCAACCGCAACCCGAAGAACTACCACGCACAGATCGAGCAGATGGCTCTCGACCCGGCCAACATCGTTCCGGGCGTCGGCCTGTCCCCGGACCGCATGCTGCAGGGCCGTGTCTTCGCATACGCCGACCAGCACCGCTACCGCATCGGACCGAACTACAAGGACCTGCCGGTTAACCAGCCGATCGTGCCGGTGAACACCTACGCAGAGCGTGGCCCGATGGCGTTCTTCTTCAACAACGAGGGCGAGCCGAACTACTCCCCGAACCGCACCGAGAAGGGCGCTGGCTACCTGGACAACGGTGAGGATTCCTCCTCCAACCACACCACCTACGGCCAGGCAGAGGACCTCTACGTCAACCCGGATCCGCACGGCACCGACCTGGTCCGCGCTGCATACGTCAAGCACGCTGAGGACGATGACTTCGCTCAGGCAGGCGAGCTCTACCGTGATGTCTTCGACGACGGTGAGCGTGAGCGTTTCGTCCACAACGTGACCAACAAGATGCTGCCGATCAAGGACAAGGACGTCGAGGAGCGCACCTTCGCCTACTGGGGCAAGGTCGACGCTGACCTCGAGACCAAGCTCCGTGAGGTGCTGGCAGAGAAGCGCAAGAACGCTTAACACCAAGCACAGCTAAGCCCCGCCGACACTGCAAGGAAATGCAGGGCCGGCGGGGCTTTAGTGTGCGTCGATAAGCGTTAGTGCTTTTTCGCGCGCTCTTCGCGCAACAGCGCGGCGCGCGGATCGACGACGGTGACACCGTGGATTGCGCGGCCCATGATGAATGACCCGACCGAACCGACGATCCACACGCCCAAGATGGCGATGACGGCGCGGATGAAATCGCCCGCGTTGAAGCCCTCGGTGGCCCAATCAGCCGTCAGCTTGGCCAGGATGAGCGCCGGGAAAGCGATGCACACCAGCGGGCCGAGCAAATTGACGCGGGTAAGCGCGTTGGGGGCGCGCAACTGCAGGATGAGCGTCGCCACCGACATGAAAACGGCGAGGAACACAAAAACCAGAACGATGATCTGCCAGATAGCCATTAGCGGCGCCCCCTCGAGATGATGCGGGACATCGACAGCGTCGGGATCGCGCCGCAAACGAGCGCGGCGAGGATCGCGATCTCGTAGCCGATGAACGTGTCGTTGAACAGCGTCCAGATGAGGTAGAGGCAGACCATCGTGTAGAAGATGTAATCCGCCATGACAGCTCTGTTGAGCTCGTCTTTCGACCGCAGGATCGCTAGCAGCCCGACGACCATGCATACGGCCATGATGCCGATGCAGACGGTGAGGATCGTTTCAAACATGGTTAGTTGCTCTCTTTCGTGGCGCGCTCTGCACGGCGCTTGCGGGCGCGGGCCCGTGCGCGGCGTTGACGGCGGGCGTGGTCGGCGGCGTCGACGGGGTCGGCGGCATCGGGGTTGAGGCGGTTGCGGAAGTCCTCGTACGGTTCCCACAGCACCTGCGCGGGGTCGATCGGGGTGTTCTTGACGCGCGGGGCGACGTGCTCCTCCATGTCGGCGAGACCGGCGACGATGTCTTCGGGGTTGGAGCCGAAGGCTGCCTGGACGAGCATGATGCGGGGTTTATCGCCGACGTTCTCGCGGAAGCCGAAGGACAAGGTGGACGGGGTCGCGGTGACGGAGGTGGAGAACCAGAAGAGTTCCCAGTCGCCGTCGATACGCAGCGGGTAGTAGATGATGATGGGGTCGATGCCGGAGTTCGGGCGCAGCGCGGCGAATGCGGTGCTGAACCCAGCGATGATGATCTCCTTGACGATCCAGAAGAAGTAGCCGATGCCGTGCAGGATTGTTCTCATTATTGGCCCCCTTGCAGGTTAGCGGTGTCGGGCACTCCGACGGGGTCGGCGCCGAGGACGGCGGTGGAGTAGGCGTCGACGTCCAAAAGCGCGTCGACCGATGCCGTCGTTGCGCCCCACAGCGGGCCGGCGGCGAGGAACATCGCGAGAGAGATGAGCATCAAGCTTGCCGACGGCGCCAGCAACGCCCCACGCACGTTGAGATTCCCCGGGAATCGCTGCATTGGCTTGCCCCAGAAGACCTCCCGCCAAGCGCGGAACATGGCCAGCATCGCACCGAAGGACGCGATGATGATCGCGGCGATGACCACCCAGGAGCGTGCGTCGCCGGGGTTTGCAGCCGCGAAGACGAGGGTGACCTTGCCCCACAGACCGGAGAACGGCGGGAAGCCGATGACGGAGAACGCGCCCGCTGCGAACACGGTCGCGGTGAGCGGATCACGGCGCGCCAGACCGGACAACTTGGAAATCGTGCCGGTGCCGTAGGTCTCCTCGATCGCGCCGGAGTTGAGGGTCAGCGCACCGATCGTGATCATGTGGTGCAGCGTATACATCAGGCCAGCGGCGAGCGCGTACCGCGGGTCTTCCTGCGTGAATGCGAGCATGATGAGGATGAACGGCATGCCGTTGACCATCTGGTAGCCGAGCACCTGGCGGATCGTGGATTCCGCGAGCCCGGCGTACGCGCCGACGAGCATGGAGACCACCATCACGGCGATGATCAGCCAGTTCCAGCGCGGGTCCATGTCGAAGATGACGACCCAGATGCGGAACAGCATGTACACCGCGACCTTCGTGTGCAGGCCCGAGAACAGTCCCATGACAGCAGCGCTTGTCGACGTGTACGTCCGCGGCAACCACGTATGCAGCGGGAATACGGCGGCCTTGGCGCAGATGGCTGCGACCACGATGCCCATCGCGACGGTGACGGGGCCGTTGCCGGCCGCTGCTCCCTTCAGTGCACCGATATTGACTGCGCCGGTGACCGCGTAGACGAAGCCGACACCGATGAGCAGGAAGGTCGATGCAGAGAGGTTCACCAGGACGAATAGGCGCGCCGACTGGAGACGGTGGCGTGTGCCGGTCATGGCGATCAGGCCGTAGGACGGCAGCAGCATGACCTCGATCATGACGAAGAAGTTGAACAAATCCGCCGTGAGCAGCGCGCCTGAGACGCCGGTGAGCAGCACCAGGGACAGAGGGGTGTAGTACCGCGCGTGGGTTTCGCCGGAAACGATGGCGAACCAGTTGGAGATCAGGGCCACCAGCATCGTGGTGATGAGCATGATCGCGGAGAACTGGTCGCCGCCGAGCGCAATGCCGGCGCCACCGGGGTAGAGGCCGATGACGTGGCCGATCGTCCCGTGCTCGGCGGTGTGGGCGTAGAGCCAGATGCCGCCGGCCAGGTTGACGGCCGGGATGATCAGCCCCAGCGCGCTGTTGAGGGCGCGCCAGGGGGAGATCGCCGTGATCGCCGCGACAATGAGCGGCAGGGCGATGAAAACGGGGAGGAATGCCTCAGGCGCCATTAGCCACGCACCCCCTTGTGGGCCTTGCGGCCGGCGGTGGTGAGGGCGTCGGGGCCGAGCTTAGCTTCCTGTTCGGCATCGAGAATGTTGTCGATGGTGTCGTCGTCACGCCCGAGTGCTGCCATGAGAAGCAGGATCGTCGTAGTGGCCATCGCGATCACAATGGCTGTGAGGACGAATGCCTGGGGGAGCGGGTCCGCCATCTGGCCCATCGGGGTCGTGGAAGGGAATGCTTCCCCGCGCCATGCCCCGTTGCCGGCGGCCAGCAGCATCAAGTTGCCTGCGTGGCCGAGCAGCGACATGCCGAAGACGATGCGCACCATGCCACGCTGCATGATCAGGTACACCGCCCCCGCGATGAGGATTCCGACGGTAGCTGCGTAGATCATCGTGCGCCTCCGTTTTCCTTGTCGTTGGAGGGATTGCCGCGCGCACCGGAGATGATGGCGCGGGCGAGGTCCACCGGCTCGGATGCCGGGTTGATGGGCTGTGGGCGGGGGTCGACGGTCTGCTCGGAAGCGGCCGTGGTGGGGACCTCGGGAAGCGGGTTCTCGTCGCCGCGGTGATAGTCGAGCTGCTCGCGGTCCGCGCCGGGGCGCAGGTAGCCGCCCATGCCGTTGATGGCCATGGTGAGCATGCCGAGCACAGCGAGGTAGATGCCCGCGTCGAAAATGAGCGAGGTGGTCATGTGCTCCCCGGCGATCTCGCCGTGGATGGCGTAGAGGAACCCGCCCTCGATGAAGCCGATGAAGCCGGCCGTCAGCGCGACGATCACGCCGACGCCCGCGAGGTAGACCGGGGTCTTCTCACCCACGGTATTAGTGTCGGAGCCCTGCGACAGGTAGCTGAGAACGAATGCTGTGGCCATGACCAGCGCCGCGATGAAGCCGCCGCCCGGGACGGTGTGGCCGCGGAAGAAGATCAGCACGGACAGCACCACGAGGATCGGGACGATCAGCTTCGTCACCTTTCGCAGCGGTAGGGTGTTCAGGCGGGACTGGCCGAACGGTGCGGGGCGGGTGCCCTCCTGGAAGTCGTGGCGCGGCACGGAGGATGTGACCGCGGCGATGACCACGGCGGCCATGCCCAAAACGGAAAGCTCGCCCAAGGTATCGAAGCTACGGAACTCCACAAGAATCACCGCGACGATATTGTCGCCGCCGGTGAGCGGGCCCGTCTCGTTCAAGTACCACATGGCTAGCTCGGAACGGTCCTGCCGGCCGGTCAGGGCATAGACGCCAGCGAAGGCCACGACGCCCGCCACCACCGCGAAGATAGCCGACAAGGTCTTGCGGCGCTTCGACACATCCGGGAACAGACGCGGCTGGTAGCGCAGCACCATCATGATCACCACGACGGTGAGCGCTTCCACCGTGAACTGCGTCAGAGCCACGTCCGGAGCGCCGAGCAGCAGCATCTGCAGGCTCACACCGACACCGGTGGTGCCCAGCAGCAACGCCGCCGTCATGCGCTTGGTGGTTGCCACCATGCCCACCACCGACACGACGATGATGAGAAGCGGCAGGAGATCCCAGTAATTGGTGAGGCCCTCGGTGCGCGGCGCCGGGACGACACCGTCCACACCGGTGGTGAAAAGCATCGTGGCCAAGCCCAGCGCCACAATGACGCCGACCGGCCACTTCAGGTGGCGCGACGGGTTGTAGGAATCGGCCATGGCGCCGGCAGCGCGCCCGATATCCGTCGAGCCGTTGACGATCATGCGCAGGATCTCATTGCCGGTGTAGGGCAGCAGCATCTTATTCTCCAGTGCCGCGTACACCTGCTTCCGCACGAAGATGAAGGCAATACCCGCGACCAAGACCAGCGCAGACACGATGAACGGCCACGTCACGCCATGCCACAGAGCCAGGTGCGACTCGAAGGAATCCTCCTGGGTGATGGAGTGGACAGCGCGGGTGACGGGGGCGTCGATAAGCGAAAGCCCGAAGACCACCGGGACGGACATGAGACCGGGCAACGCTGCCGGCAGCCAAAGCGAGACCGGCGCTTCGTGGACGTCGCTCATGTCGCGCGTGCCGTCGATGAATGCGCCGAAGACGATCTTCGCCGAGTAGACGAAGGTCAAAAATGCCGCGATGCCAGCGATGACGAGCAAAACCGCGCCGTATTGCGTCGAGTGGAAGGCCTCCAGGATCGACTCTTTGGACACGAAACCGAACAGTGGCGGAACCGCAGCCATGGAGGCCGCGGAGACCACGACGGATGCGAACGTGAATGGCATCTTGTCGTAAATCTTGCCCAGGCGACGGATATCGCGCGTGCCCGTCTCGTGGTCCACGACACCGATGAGCATGAACAACGAAGACTTGAACAGTGCGTGCGCCAACGTGTGCACGAGCGCCGCCGCGAAAGCCGCCGGTGTGCCGATACCCACCGCGGCCACGATCCAGCCCAAGTGAGACACCGTCGAATAAGCGGTGAGGTGCTTCAGGTCCGTCTTCGTGATGGCGAACAGTGCCGACATCAGCGCCGTACCCAAACCGAAGGTGACCAGGATGACGTTCCACGTCGGGTTCGACCCAAAGATCGTAGAGAAACGAAGCAGCAGGTAAACGCCAGCCTTAACCACCGCGGCCGCGTGCAGGAATGCGGAGACCGGGGTCGCCGCCGCCATGGCCTCCGGCAGCCAGAAGTGGAACGGGAACTGGGCGGCCTTAGTGAAGCCGGAGAACGCGATCAGGACAGCCACAGTCGTGGTCAGCTGCGGGTTGGACGCCCACACATCGGAAGACAGAATGCCGTCGAGTTGTGTGGTGCCGGCGCTCACCGCAGCAATTGCGAGAGCCGCCAGAAGCGTCAGGCCGCCGAAGAAAGTCAACGCCAGCGTGCGGAACGAGCCAGCCTCGCCAGACGAGCCTGAACGGGCAATCAGCAAGAACGACGCGATAGATACGAGCTCCCAGCCGATGAACAACACCACGACATCGCTCGCCGTCACGAGCAGCAGCACGGACAGCGAGAAAGCCGTCATGATCGTGTAAAAGCTCGTATTGCCGTCGTTCTTAGGCAGATAGGCGGCGGAATACAGCATCACCATGCCGCCAATGACCAGCGCGAGGAGCCCGAAGAACAGGCTTAACCCGTCCGCCCGTAAACCGAGCTCCACCACGGTGCCCGGCCCGAGCAAATCATTCGCCCAAGTAGTAGAGAACGTCGGTGTCGCGCCGTCCTTAGCCGCGTTAGCGAGGATCGCAGCCGCGGCGAAGAACACCGGCCCGATTACCCAGCCTGCTCGGCGGTCAATTGCGCGCACCAACACGGGGGATAGCACCACAGTCGCGGCGACTAGCCCAAGGACTATGAGAAGAGCCATGTGTGCTCCAGCCTGTGTATCGGTTGGCAAACACATCAAGGGTAACAGGAAAGAGGCGTATGGTTCGATCCGCGGTGTGTCACATACATACCTTTAGTAACAATCATTACATTGCTCGTTATGAAGTGGAACGCCATTCTCGCCTTCGTTGTCCTCGTCGTCGCAGCATTTGCGCCCATGAATCCCGCCACCACGTGGGTGCCGCGCGGCTCCGAGAACACATCCGGCGCACCCGTCGCCTACTCCGGCGCCGACAACCTTGTCGACGCGCGCCGCGCAGCCGCAGACGCCAGCGCGCAAGTCGGCTTCCTCACCCAGGGCACCACCAAGCTCAAAGAGGGCACCGAGCAGCTTCGCGACGGCTCCGGCGAACTCGCCGAAGGCATCACCGCCGCTAAGGAGGGCGCCGACCAGCTCTCCCAGGGCATGGTCGAGCTCCAAGCCGGTACCGGCCAGCTTGCCGACGGCGCCACCCGCCTCGCCGACAACGTTGGCGGCGCAGTTGACCAAGTCGTCGGCTTCGATGCCGTCCGAGGCCAAGTCCTGGCAGCCATCGACGACACGCTGAAGTCCACCCGCGGCAGCAATGACCCGCAGGTCAAAGAGCTTCGTGGCCAGCTCGAGGGGCTCCGAGACCAGGTCAAGACCGCGCAGCTTCCCGATGACATGACCGCTCAGCTCAACGAGCTCAAGACCGGCTCTCGCGAGCTAGCCAACCAGCTGGCCACGCCCGGCTACGCCTACCACGATGGTGTTTATTCCGCGACGAATGGCGCCGCTGAGCTGGCCAAGGGGCTCGGTGAAATGAACGGCCGCGTCGGCGAGGCGCAAGATGGCGTTAATCAGCTTGCCGACGGCGCCGCCAAAGTCGACGAAATGGCCACCACCACCAAGGACCGCATCACCGGTGTGCAGCGTGCCATGCCTGCTGCTGCACCGGTAGCGGGCGGTGGCGATGCAGGTGCTGGTGCCGCTGACGCTCCGACTTCCGCGTTGCCTCCGCTTGCCGCAATGCTGGTCAGCGCTCTTGCCGTGCTCGGCGGTGTCGCAGCTGCACTCGCCGCCTACGGTGCAACCCGATCCCGATGGACCGTCCTGGGTCTTGGCACCGTGCTGGCTGCTGGTGCGGGCACGATCCTCGTGACCATTTTGGGCACAGGTCTCACCCCAGCAGCGATCGGCATTACTGGCCTCGCGCTCGTGCTTGGAACGCTCGCATCTGCCGGGATCACTTGGATCTTGCGTGATGTCTTCGGTGAGCTCGCCGGCACCACCGTTGCGGGGCTCTTCGCTTTGCTGCAGACAGGCGTGGTCGGCTGGGTGTGGTCGCGCACCGCTACCGGTGATGTGGACACTATCTGGCGAGCAGTCTCCTCCGCCATGCCGATGCACTGGAGCACCACCGCGATTTCTGCAGCCGGCAACAATGGATCAGCCACTGCACTGTGGGTGGGCATCGGTTTGTCGGCACTGCTCGCTGTGATCGGGATGCTGGGTGTGTGGCGCACGCGCTCCTATGTCGAGGACTACGAGGCTTTTGACGGCACCGCTGTTCTAGACGAAGAGGAAGAATTCGAACACGTGCACTAAAGCGTGGCGCGGATAGTCGCGTGGCTGTTGTAAGCTCCTGCGCTGTTGTTCCAATTTCGGGAAGAACACCCACATAACTGAACAAAGGAGCCACGCGCATGACCGCACTGCAAGCCCGCCAGATTCTCGAGCGGGAAGGCCGCCCGCTCGCCCCCGACGTGCTCGGCCCTGTCAACGGGTACCGCCATTCGCCGAATTCTGTGCGTCGCTGCTCGAAGTGCTTCGATGAGATCATCCTTCACGGCAAGTACGGATGGTTGCACTGCGAATCGCTCGAGCACGATTGCCTGGACGCAGAGAACACCGCAACGTGTGCCCGCTAGGGAGGGGGCGCACATGAAAGAAGGGACCGCCCTCGCTACCACGAGGGCGGTCCCACTGCTATTGGTCGGGATAACAGGATTTGAACCTGCGACCTCTTCGTCCCGAACGAAGCGCGCTACCAAGCTGCGCCATATCCCGGTGCACTGGATGATCAGTACCCGGGATACTTTAGTCCACTGTCTCGTTAGTGCCAAAACGCCTGTTCGGCACGGTTGTACAGGCTAAGAATCTTGCGCGGTGAGTGTGATCAGCGCAGCAGACGGACGGCAGAAAATACGCACCGGCGCGAATTTGGAGGTGCCGAGACCGTTGGTGACCTCGAGCCACATATCGCCGTAGCGGTGCAACCCGGAGGCGCGTTCACGGTCGATGTCGGCGTTGGTGACAATGGCGCGCTCCCCAGGCAGGCAGATCTGCCCACCGTGGGTGTGCCCAGCCAAAGTCAGTGCGTAGCCGTCTGTGGCGAAGCGGTCGAGCACGCGGCGATAAGGAGCATGCGTGACACCGAGCGCTAGGTCTGCATCTGGGTTGGGTGCGCCGGCAATGAGGTCGTAGTTGTCCAGCTCGTGGTGGGGATCGTCGGTACCCGCGATGGCCAGGCGCAGGCCACTGGCTTTGAATTCCAGTCGCTGGTGGGTGGCGTCTTGCCAGCCACGTTCGATGAAAGCAGCGCGCATGCCCTTCCATGGCAGGTCGACGTAGCTGGGTTCGCGCTTCTGGTCGAGCAGGTATTTGAAGGGATTGACCATGCGTGGCGCCCAGTAGTCGTTGGTGCCAAAGACGAACACACCCGGACGGTCCAGCAGTGGCCCGAGTGCAGCGAGCACATCGGGGACTGCGCGCGCATCAGACAGGTTGTCACCGGTGTTCACCACAAGGTCGGGGTTGAGTGCGTCGAGAGCTGAAACCCACGCGATTTTCGTGTCCTGTCCCGGGATCATGTGCAGGTCGGAGACGTGCAGGAGGCGAAATGGCTCAGAGCCTGCGGGCAGGATGGGCAGGGTATAGCGTTTGAGCTGGAATTTGTTGAGCTCGCTGACTCCATAGGCGAACGCTCCAGCACCGAACGCCGCGCCGGCCCCGACGAGCGCGCCGAGACCGCGAAGAAATCGGCGGCGGGAGGAGTTCTGTTTCTTTGTCATTCTCACGAGGGTACCGGCTGCCGCGCTACGCTCGTGGACATGAGTGAGTTGAAGAATCAGATCCGCGCGGACCTCAAGGAATCGATGAAGGCGAAGGAGAAGGAGCGAACGGGCACGATCCGTATGCTGCTCGCTGCGATTCAGACGGAGGAGACGGAAGGTACGAAGCATGAGCTGACGGACGAGGAGGTGCTGAAGGTCGTCGCCCGCGAGATCAAGAAGCGCCGCGAGTCCGCTGAGGTTTATGCGGAAAACGGCCGCCAGGAGCTCGCCGACGCAGAGCTTGGCGAGGTCGCCGTTTTGGAGGGATACCAGCCCAAGCAGCTTGACGACGCAGAACTAGCCGAGCTTATCGACGCCGCCATTTCCGAAACCGGCGCCACTTCCATGAAGGAAATGGGCCAGGTCATGAAGCTCGCCACTGAGAAGGCCGCTGGTCGCGCTGATGGCAAGCGCTTGTCCACCGCAGTGAAAGAGCGCCTTAGCTAGTCGCCTCCCTTAGAGGAAGAGGTTCGCTAGATCCTCCGCGATCTGCCCCAGGTCAGCTGCAGCGGGTTCCGGCTCAGTTGTGGTGCGAGAGTCAGGTCTGGGTGAGGGGCTGGTGGAGGGGGTTGAACGGCGCGTCGATAAGCGTGCGTCCGAACCGTCGGAAACGACCAGAGTAATGGTCGAATCCGGGCCGGCATTCTCAGCCGCGCGAGTATTGACGACCTCGTCCTTCGGCGCGCCCTTGCCCGAAGAAAGCGTCTCGCGGACGCGGAACCCGGCCCCCTCGAGCAACGTGCGAGCCTCGTCCTTATTCATGCCCTTCACGCGCTTGAGCAGCTCATCACGTGCCTTCGGGTCGAACAGAGCGCTCGGGGCAGGAAGCCCCGCGTCCGGCACCCCAGGAAGCCGCGAAGCAAGACGGAACCACGACTCGGCAGCCTCCTGGCCACCGAACAACGAACCATTCGAACACTGACGCACAGGCCCCGTACACAGTGGCGTGGTCTGCGTGCCGTCGTTATAGATATAGGTCGCGGCCGCGAACTTCTTATTGAAGCCAAGGAATGCCGAAGACTGATGCGATTCCGTCGTACCCGTCTTCGCTGCCACCGCGCCATTCCAACCGGCGGACTTCGCTGCGTCCTTCGCAGTACCCGAAACCGCATCCTCGGCCATGCCGCCCGCCAGACCAGCTGCGAGCTCAGGCTCCACTGCCTGCTCGCACTCAGGGCGATCGAGAGCTACCTCGTCGCCATACCGGTCCTCGATGCGCTTGATCGGGTTCGGCTCACACCACATGCCCTCCGACGCAATCGTGGCGCCGACATTTGACAACTCCAGCGGATTCACCGCCGTCGGACCCAGCGTGAATGAACCGAGATTGTGCTGACGGAAATAATCCGCCACCGAAGTCTCCTCGTCGAACGTGCCCGGATTCTCATACGAACGCAGGCCAAGGCGCACCGCCATATCAACGGTGGGTTCCACGCCGACATTCTCGATCAGCTTCACAAACGACGTGTTCGGCGATTTCGCCAACGCGTCACGCAGCGTCATCTCGCCCGGGTACTTGCCGGTGTTTTCCACGCAGTATGCGCCCGCCGGGCAATTCCTCGCGCCGCCTTCGCCCATGCCGTAGACCACGGCGCGCTCCGGCACGTCCAACTTGGACTCCAGGTTATAGCCGTTTTCTAGAGCTGCTGCTGCGGTGAAAATCTTGAACACCGAGCCTGCGCCATTGCCCACCATCGTGGATGTCTGTGGCAAAACGGTTTGGCTTTCGTCCTGGTCGAGGCCGTAGCTGCGGGAAGAAGTCATGGCCAAGATATGGCGGCTGTCCTTACCGGGCTCGACGACGTTGATTACCTCGGCGACACCTGGCTGGCCGGTGTTCACCGCGCTGGTCGCTGCCTCGTGTGCGGCCGCTTGCACCTCCGGGTCGAGAGTGGTGGTGATGGTGTAACCTCCACGCTCAACTTCTTCGGTGCTCAGGCCCTTGTCAGCTAGGTACTTCAGCGCGTAATCACACAGGAAGCCCGCATCGCCCGCGGTGATGCAACCGCGGGGGAGCAGCGCCGGCTTATCCAAAACGCCCAGTGGCTGGCTCGCGTACTTATCCGCGTCCGCCTGGCTGAGGTAATTCGATGCCACCATTGCCTGAAGCACCGTGTTGCGGCGCTCCTTCGCGCCCTCCGGATTCGTGTACGGGTTCAACATTTCCGACGACTGCAGCATGCCCACCAGCAACGCTGCCTGCGGGACCGTCAACTTCGCCGCCGAGGTGTCAAAATACGTGCGCGCTGCAGCTTCGATGCCGTAGGCGTGGTTGCCGAATGACACCAGATTCAAATAGCGCGCCAAGATCTCCTCTTTGGGTAGCTTCTTGTCCAAATCAGACGCCATGCGCATCTCGCGCAGCTTGCGTGGGATCGACTGCTCGACCGCAGCTGACTGCTCCTCTGTCGTGTCCGCATTGACCAGGAGCAGGTAATTCTTCACGTACTGCTGATCAATCGTCGACGCGCCCTCTTCCACGCCGCCAGCAAGGACGTTCCGCACCATTGCGCGTGCGAAGCCCTGCATATCGACGCCATCGTGCTCGTAGAAGCGCCTGTCCTCGATAGCCACCAGCGCGTCTTTTGCGGACTGGGCGATCTCATCTGGCTCCACCTCGTAGCGACGTTGAGCGTAAATCCACGCCAATGGGTCGCCGTTGGTGTCCGTGATCGTGGTGACACCAGGCGCAGCACCGTCCGTTAGGTCAGCGAGGTTGGACTGCATCGTGTTGTCGACACGAGTCACCGCTGCCCCTCCGATGCCGGCGGCTGGAGCCAGGCACAGAGCGATGCCAAGGCTCGCGGCAACCAGGCCGATGAGCAGTTTTCCCAGGGAACTTAACGAAGACACCCCTCATACACTACGGCCTAAATTCCGGCAGGGGAATCAGCACGTACCCCCGCCTGTGTGATCTATTCGACAAAAAGTGGAGCTCGTGAATACACTTACATAGGAACAGCTTGGTGATTGAGGCCTAGCTGATAGTCCATAGGTATAACGCCCGGAAGGAGACTGTGGTGACCGCTACGATCAGCAACCGCGCATTGGAAAACGCCAACCCAGCCCTACGAACTGGGCGTCAGGTACATCCGCTAAGCCAGCGTGGCACCGTAGACTCCGAGCGCTCCTTCGAGCGTGGCGAGTGGGTCACCATGGCCGTCTGCCGCCAAGGCGACCCGGATGCTTTGTTCGTTCGTGGAGCTGAACAGCGAAAAGCCGCGGCCATTTGTCGTCGCTGCCCAGTGCAGATGGAATGCCGCGCCGACGCACTAGACAACAAGGTCGAATTCGGAGTGTGGGGTGGCCTCACCGAGCGCCAGCGTCGCGCCGTGCTGCGTAAGAACCCCCACGTGACGGACTGGGCCGAGCATCTCGCTGAAGGACGCGAGATCATCGGGCTCTAATTCATCCCGCATCAACACCCGCCTTCAGTGATGTGCTTGGGGCGGGTGTGTTGCGTCGACAAGCGTCTGTAGGGTGGTGCCATGAAGAAATGGGAATACGCAACCGTTCCGCTGCTCACGCACGCCACGAAGCAAATCCTGGACACCTGGGGTGAAGATGGCTGGGAGCTCGTCGCCGTCACGCCCGGCCCGAACCCGGAAAATGTCGTGGCCTACATGAAGCGAGAGCTCTAATGGCAACAACCCCAAGCGAACGCCTCGCCGAACTGGGAGTCGAGCTCCCGCAGGTCGCTGCACCTGTCGCCGCCTATGTTCCGGCCGCAAAGGTAGGCAACCAAGTGTGGACCTCCGGCCAACTTCCGTTCATTGACGGAAACCTACCTGCAACCGGCAAAGTCGGCGCGGAAGTCTCCGCAAATGACGCTTATAACTACGCCCGTGCCGCGGTCCTGAATGCCCTCGCTGCTGTGGACTCCGTCGTGGGACTGGACAACGTCACCCGCGTGGTCAAAATTGTCGGGTACGTGGCGTCGGCGCCGGATTTCACAGGGCAGCCGGGCGTCGTCAATGGCGCATCCGAGCTGATTGGTGACATTTTCGGCGACGCAGGCGCCCACGTGCGCAGCGCAGTCGGCGTCGCAGTTCTTCCTCTCGATGCGCCCGTCGAAGTTGAACTCATCGTCGAGGTTGCCGACGCCTCCTAGGACACCCCCAAAAGCAAGAAATGGCTGTTCGGTGCTCGTTGACGGTAGGCTTAGAGGCATGCAGCATCCTGCCTACAGTCAACTGCGTCCTGTAACCCCGTCCGCCGCGGTCGTACTCGCACCGAATCCGAGCTACGCGGCGCTTGAGGGCACGAACTCTTGGGTTATCCGTGACCCCGATGATGAATTCAGTATTGTCATCGATCCGGGGCCGGAAGACGAGGGACATCTCAATGTTCTGCAGTCTTCTGCGAACAAGGTGGCCCTGGTGCTGTTGACGCACCGTCACCACGACCATGCCGATGGCGCACAGCGATTCCGTCAGCTCACCGGTGTTCCGGTGCGCGCTTTCGACGAGCGTTACTGCATCGGGGGCGAGCCACTCGAGGACGGCGACATCATTTCCGTCGAGGGCGTCACCCCGCAGATCAAGGTCGTTCACACCCCAGGTCACACGAGCGATTCGGTGTGCTTCTATATTTACGGCGGGGATCCCGAGACGTCGGAGCTTGAGGGCATCGTCACGGGTGACACGATCGCTGGTCGCCACACCACCATGATTTCGGAGACTGACGGCGATCTCGGTGCATACCTGGAGTCGCTGGCCAAGCTCGAGGAAGAAGGCGCAGGCATCAAGCTGCTGCCAGGCCACGGTCCGGAGGGTGAAGACCTGGCTGTTTTCGCGCGTAAGTACATCGACCGCCGCAACTACCGCCTGGATCAGATTCGTCAGGTGCGCGAGGAGCACGGCACGGACATGAGCATCAATGAACTCGTTGACGCCATGTATGACGACGTCGACCCCGTCCTTCGTGGCGCAGCCGAGCAGTCCACGCGCGTCGCCTTGCGCTACTTGGATAGCAAGAGCTAAGCCTGCTTATCGACGTACCCCCAATCACCGGACGCTGTTCTAGCGTCCGGTTTTTGTTTTTGGGTGTGTTTGTGTGTTGGCCGTCTTGTGTGGGCGGGGGAGTTTTTGGGCAGTGTTGTGCTAGCTGCCGAACAGCAGGTGCATGGCTCCGTACCGGTGGGTGGTATTCGGTACCGGTTTTCCGCGTGGTGATACCCAGATTGGGCTGCCGCGTCGTCTGCGTATTCGACCCCGGTGTGTGCGCCATGGGTCATCATCATTGGTGCGGTTGTGATACCTGCACACCGGCGCCAAATTGGCCATATTCGTCTCACCGCCATGCACCCAGGCGGTGATGTGGTGGATTTCGCAATGATCAGCAGCATGCCGGCACCCCGGCACCGGACACGTCGTGAGTGTCGCCCGCGCCAAATCCCGTTGCTTGCTGTTAGCGAACCGCTGGGTGCGGTACAGGTTCACCGCACCTTCTGCCGGGTGGAACAGTGCCACCTCAA
>NZ_CAMXWS010000011.1 GCF_947253065.1 uncultured Corynebacterium sp. | reverse complement strand
GATGGGCGGTCAGCTTGAGTCCGGTAAGAAGCAGGCCATCGAGCAGGGCAACTCTTCTTCCAACGCTGCAGACGATGCCGCTAGCGCCAACGTGGACAAGGATGCTGTTGCAGAGCGCATGCGTGAGCTGCGCGGCGAGCACTAATTCATTTAATCCACTGCTCCGCGTGCCATCAGCGCCTCGCCCGTTAATTGGGCACGGCGGATGCTGCGGATGACCAGTGGAGTTCCAAAGGCCAGGAGCGAGAAATTCGCGCCCCTGGCCTGTCGTGCGTCTAGGGACTCATTCGCGGTGCCCAGAATGACGGGGATCTGACGAATCGTCAGTGCGATAGCAAGGCTGATCGTGTCTACTGGCACACCGATGCGTTCCAACGGGGCCATATTGGTCTCCAGAGCCTCCATGAGGTCCTCGATGGTGGTGGTCAAGGTGAACAAGCTTGCTGCCATGAGCGCGGCGATGAGCCCGAAGACGGTGATCAGCATTCGCTCTAGGCCGTTCTGCCACCACAGAAATACCCCGATGAAAGCCATGAATGGCAAGATCGGCAGAACTTGGCGAAGGGCAGTGCGGAAGGGGATGCGAGCGATCGCGTAGAGCACGGCCACACCGCAAGCTGCGGCAAACGGGTGCCAGGGGTGTGTCGGCAAGGCGGTGATCAAAATGATGAAGACCAGCAGTGCCACGAATTTCGCTGCCGGGGAAGCGCGGTGGACAACGGTTGTTCCTGGGATATAGACGCCCAGCGGAAGTTCTTTGATCCGCATAGTTATGGTTCCCGGTTTTCAGTTTCGGCGCGGTCCAGCCGGTCCATCAGGTCGGTGTAGAACGCAATGGCCTGTCGTGGCTGGCCGTCGAAGACGATGTCGCCGTCATTGATGCACAGCACACGATCGAAATCGGCGAGCATCTCGATATCGTGGGTGACTACGATGACCTGCTGGTCAAGGGAAGTCAGCTCGCGGATAATGCGTCGCCGGTTGCGCATGTCAAGCAGGGTGGTGGGCTCATCGGCAATGACCGTTTCTGGTTCGATGACCAGCACTGAGGCAAGCGCGAGCATCTGCTTCTCGCCACCGGAAAGCGTGTGTGGGGAGTTTTCAGCAAGGTCGGTGAGTTGGAAGCGGTGCAGCATGTCGTCGACACGTGCTTTGATCTCAGCTTTGGGCAGCTTGAAGCGGCGTAAGGAAAAAGCAATGTCATCGCGCACCTGGGGCATGACGATCTGCGCTTCAGCGTCGGAGAAAATGAAGCCGACTTTGCGACGCACCTCTTTGCCGTGTTTGGACACATCGAGCCCGTTATAGGTCACGGTGCCCGACGACGGATCGATGAGCCCGTTGATGAGCCGCACCAGAGTCGATTTACCGGAGCCATTCGAGCCGATGATGCCGATGCGTTGCTCAGTTAGCTCGAGCGTGAATGGCTTCAGTACAGCATCGGAGTTGTAGGCGACGCAGGCGCGGTCGAAAGAAATAGTGGGCACAGCGAGAGATTAACGGGTCCGGCGCAGCTGGGGGAAGGCAGCGTGGACAGCCATGGCGATGGCGATCATGACGGCGAGCTTAGCCATACCCGGCAGGATGAACGGCAGCTGAGCAGCAATCGCTGGGCCGAAGGCCATGTCAGCGCGCCACATCAGGCCAAGGGCACCGAAGAAGTACTGCAGCAAAACCGCCACGACGCCGCCGAGAGCGAAGTAGCCAACCATAGCGAGCTTGTTGTTACGCGGTGCGCGGTATGCGATATAGCCCGCGGCAGCAGCGCCAAGCAGGTAGCCGAGCAGATAACCGATCGTCGGGCCCGCGAAGGCCTGAATGAGAGTGCGGCCGCCAGCGAGCACAGGGAAAGCAATACTGATGAGCAAGAAGAGTCCTGTGGCGAAGAATCCACGACGGCCCCCCAAGACAAGGCCGGCAAGAATCGTCGCGACATTCTGTAGCACGATCGGCACACCAGCCGAACCGATCGGGATTGCCACGAAGCCGAGCACGGAGATCAGCGCGGCGAAAACCGCGATATACGCAATGTCTGTGGCGACGCTGGTTCCGCGTGCGCCGGACGGGGTTGTAGTTGTCATGGAGGAAACAATAGCGAGGCATTGAACGGTGTTCAATTAGGGGGTTGGGTGGGCGTCGATAAGCGTTGTGCGCGACGCGTAAAGTGGGCCGCATGCGATTGACGGAATTCCACCAACGTGTCACCGACGAATTCGGCGACGCGAAAGGGCAGTGGGTTGTGACCTCGCACGTCTTCGCAGGTGAAGGGAAAACAGCGGGCGAGCTTATCGACGCTGGCGTAGACCCCCGCATCGTGTGGGACCACCTGTGCGATGACTTCGATGTCCCTGAAGAGCGCCGACTGGGCATTGACAGGCCGGGCGAATAACCTATTCGAACATTCGTGCGTGTATGTTCGAGGGTGATGTCGCGCATCCCACTAGTGTGATTTTCAGTGAAGAGGGAACCGGACACGTGATGAGTGCCGTCTAAGAAGACAAGACTCTCAGCCACGCGAAACGGGAAACACACAAAACGAAAGGAACCACGCCATGGCAACGAAGAAGAAGGCTGCCTCCGCTGCGAACGACCGCCAGAACGCGCTTGACGCGGCAATGGCGATGATCGAGAAGGACTACGGCAAGGGCGCCATCATGCGTTTGGGTGATGAGAAGCGCCCGCCGATCCAGTCGATCTCCTCAGGCAACACCGCGATCGACGTCGCACTTGGCATTGGTGGGTGGCCACGTGGCCGCATCGTAGAGATCTACGGTCCGGAATCCTCCGGTAAGACCACGGTTGCGCTGCACGCCATCGCGCAAGCGCAGCAGGCAGGTGGCATCGCAGCCTTCATCGATGCGGAGCACGCACTCGATCCGGATTACGCGAAGAAGCTCGGCGTGGACACCGACAACCTGCTGGTCTCCCAGCCGGATACAGGTGAGCAGGCCCTTGAGATTGCGGACATGCTGGTGCGCTCCGGCGCGATCGACATGATCGTCATTGACTCGGTCGCCGCGCTGACCCCGAAGGCTGAAATCGAAGGCGAGATGGGTGACAGCCACGTCGGCCTCCAGGCACGCCTGATGTCCCAGGCGCTGCGCAAGATGACCGGTGCGCTGTACAACTCCGGCACCACCGCGATTTTCATTAACCAGCTGCGCGAGAAGATCGGCGTCATGTTCGGCTCCCCGGAGACCACTACCGGCGGTAAGGCGCTGAAGTTCTACTCGTCCGTGCGCTGCGATGTCCGCCGTATTCAAACTCTGAAGGACGGCCAGGATTCTATCGGTAACCGCACTCGCCTCAAGGTGGTCAAGAACAAGGTGTCACCGCCGTTCAAGATCGCCGAATTTGACATCATGTACGGCGAAGGCATTTCGCGTGAGTCCTCCATCATTGACCTTGGTGTGGACAACGGCGTGATCAAGAAGTCCGGTTCCTGGTTCACCTATGAGGGGGATCAGCTCGGCCAGGGCAAGGAGAAGGTCCGCCTGTTCCTCAAGGACAATCCAGATCTGGCTGATGAGCTGGAGCGCAAGATCTTTGAAAAGCTCGGCGTCGGCGAATTCGCCGGCAAGGACGATGAGCTGAGCGACGAAGCGATCGACATGGTGCCCAATATCGACTTCGATGATGAGGACGCCGGCGCCGGGGAGAAATAACCCGGAATGCAGTCACGTTCGTCGCGGCGGGAGCCGGACCCGGAAAAGCTCCGCAAGCTGCAAGAAGCGCTCGATGCATACGCGGCAGGCGGTGGTCCGGGGCTGATCGACCACGAGCACGAAAAGGCCACCGCAAAGGTGCGCGAACGTGCTCTGCGCTTGTTGGATCAGCGGTCTCGCTCGCGCCACGAATTGCGGCAGCGTCTTCTTGATCCGCGTCGCATCAAAGAAGGGGAGGACGCACCTGACCCCGCGCTTATCGACGATGTCTTGGACTCCCTCGAACGCTCCGGCCTTATCAACGATGAAGCCTTTGCGCATGAGTGGGTCCGCCAGCGCTTTGAGCGCCGCGGAAAATCCTCGAAAATGCTCCGCCTGGAATTGCAAGACAAAGGCGTATCTGCCGCTGACCAGGAAAGCGCACTGGAACAAATCGACGAAGACGATGAACGCGAACTCGCCCGCACTCTCGCACGGAAGAAAGCTAAGTCGGTAAAAGCTGTGCCAGCTGACCGCGCGGAGCGCGACAAAATGCTGCGCCGCATCGTCGGGGTGTTGGCCCGCCGTGGCTTCCCACAATCAATGGCGCTCCAGATCGCGAAAGAAGCTCTCGATGAGCGCTGCGAAGAGCTAGAGGGCTAAGCGTGCCCTTGTTATTCCGCAGCTAAGAAGGATGTATCGCCCGGGGTGGCGCGCAGCTCATCTGGATCGATATTCAAGTGCTCAATTACGAAACGATCGAAAGAACCGTCGTCGTACATCTTCTGCAAAGCGTCATTGACAGCGTCGATCGATGCTTGGTCGTCGGAGCGCAAACAGACGCAGCAAGCACACCGACGACGAAACGTCCGATGCGTTGATGCGAAAAAGTGAGCATGTTTTCCTCCAGGGGGCTGGATCCCTTTCAAGATTAGCGTGGCTGTGCTCAGGTGAGCGGTTATGCGTTGACCGCGGTGGGCAATACACTTGACCACCGTGACAATCGGGACAACAGAGACAAATCCACGCACCTACGAGGTGCGTACTTTCGGCTGCCAGATGAACGTGCATGACTCTGAGCGTCTGTCGGGTCTGCTCGAAGAGGCTGGTTACCAGGCTGCACCGGAAGATGCGGAAGCTGACCTCATCGTCTTCAACACGTGCGCAGTGCGTGAGAATGCCGACAAGCGCCTGTACGGCACGCTCGGCCAGCTGCGTGAGGTCAAGCGCAACCACCCAGGCATGCAGATCGCCGTCGGTGGGTGCTTGGCACAGAAAGATCGCGACACCGTGATCGACAAGGCCCCGTGGGTCGATGCCGTGTTCGGCACCCACAATATGGCGGCGCTTCCGGCGCTGCTTGACCGTGCACGCGTCAGCGAAGAAGCCCAGGTTGAGGTCGTCGAAGCTCTCGAGCATTTCCCATCGGTTCTGCCCGCGAAGCGCGAGTCCTCCTACGCTGGTTGGGTATCCGTGTCCGTGGGCTGCAACAACACGTGCACGTTCTGCATCGTTCCGTCCTTGCGTGGTAAGGAGCAGGACCGCCGCCCGGGCGACATTCTCGCTGAGGTCAAAGCCCTCGTCGACCAGGGCGTGACTGAGGTGACACTGCTTGGCCAGAACGTCAATGCGTACGGCGTGAATTTCGTCGATCCGGACATGAAGCGTGACCGTTCCGCATTCTCGAAGCTGCTGCGCGCGTGCGGTGACATCGAGGGCCTGGAGCGCGTGCGTTTTACGTCCCCGCACCCTGCGGAATTCACCTCCGATGTGATCGACGCGATGGCGGAGACACCGAATGTGTGCCCGCAGCTGCACATGCCGCTGCAGTCTGGTTCAGACAAGGTGCTTAAAGACATGCGTCGTTCGTACCGTTCGAAAAAATTCCTCGGCATTTTGGATGAGGTCCGTGAGAAGCTGCCGCACGCGGCGATCACGACCGACATCATTGTCGGTTTTCCGGGTGAGACGGAGGAAGACTTCCAAGCAACGCTTGACGTTGTGGAGAAGGCCCGCTTCACCTCGGCATTCACGTTCCAGTATTCGCCGCGTCCGGGCACGCCGGCAGCGGAGATAGCCGATCAGATTCCGAAGAAGGTAGTCCAGGAGCGTTTCGAGCGCCTGCTTGAGCTGCAGGAACGCATCAGCGCCGAGGAGAACGCGAAGCTCGTGGGCACGGACCAGGAGTTGCTCGTGCAGGAGACGCACGACAAGAAGGACACCGGCCGCATGTCGGGCCGTGCGCGCGACGGCCGCCTTGTGCATTTCACCGTCGAGGGCAATATTGATCGCACGGTGCGCCCGGGCGATATCGTGCACGTCACGGTCACGGATGCGCGTCCGCACTATTTGATCGCGGATTCCGGAATTCACAGTCACCGTCGCACGCTCGCCGGCGACAACGCCGAGGCTGGCCAGGTTCCCACCACAGCACCTGTCGGCGTGGGACTCGGCTTGCCTACGATCGGTGCCCCCAAGCAAGCACCCGCCGCCAATGCATGCGGCTCATGCGGATAAAAGGAGCACACATGCTTGACGACGCTAACCGCCCCGACCTCGCCGCTTTAGAAAAGCAAAGCGCAGACAACATCGATTTGGGTGTGCGCCGTTGGGTGCTCGCTGCGTCGATAGTTTTGTTCATCGTGGCGCTCATCTTGCCTTTCGCCGGTGATGCCGCCGGGTGGGAGATGCTCGCGTTCACTGAGCCTGATGGCATTAATGTCGCAGTGGGCGAGCGCGTTTTCACCGTGCTGTCGTTTGTGTGCCTAGTCGTGTTCACGCTTTTGCTGGTGATCACCCAGCGCACGAAATTCGCACTGTTTGCCTGGATGGCGGGTTGTGTCTCACTCGTGGCGGCACTGCTGGGGTTGTGGTTACGTCAGACCGGCACGAGCGATGATTCGACCGGCGCCGGCATGTATCTCGCCATCGCGTGCGTGATCGTCGCTGTCCCGTTGTTGACTGCCGCGTGGATGCACCGCGACCCGAGGCAGCAGGAAATGGAAGCCCTGCGTCGCGAGCAGACCGATTTCAACCCGGTCGCTGAAGTCCAGGCCGATGCGGGCCACCAGTCCGTCCGCCACGCGGAGAACGCAGAAACGCTTATCGACGACCGCCGCGCACGCGCCGCCCAACGCCACCGCCGCGTGCAGGGCGATTAACTGACTTAGCGCAACCGGGTTCTCACGGGCAGTCGGAACTCATCCGGGCTGGCGTGATTCCATGCATCTGCCCATGCTTCCGGAGCTTCAGCGAGGAGTTCGCCGGGCTCGAGCCAGTCGTAGAGCGCCTCGTAGGACTTAGCGACACCTGGCTCAATGACCTGGCGGAGCATGCCGTGGGTGAGCTCTTCTGGCGACGTTGCGCCACACGACGCCATCATGGACACCGCGTGCTGGACGGTGGCTTCGTGGTAGTTCTTCACGCGCAGGGCCTTGGAATCAACATCCAGGGCGCGCTGTCGCCAGTTACTCTGGGTAGCCACGCCGGAGGGGCACTTTCCGGTCTGGCATTTTTGTGCCTGGATGCATCCGACAGCCATCATCATGGAGCGAGCCGAAAGCGTGTAATCCGCACCTTGGATCAGGCGCTTCACAATATCGTTGGCTGCCGCGACCTTGCCGGAGGCACCAATCTTGATCTGATCGCGTAGCCCAGTGCCAACGAGTGCGTTGTGCATCATCATGAGGCCTTCGGTCAGAGGGAGACCAACGTGGTTCTCGTACTCGAGTGGGGCAGCGGCGGTTCCGCCTTCAGCACCGTCGATCACGATGAAATCGGGTGCGGTGCCGACTTCTCGAATTGCTTTGCAGATAGACAGAACATCGGTCATTGAGCCGACACACATCTTGAAACCAGCAGGCTTACCGCCGGATAGCTCGCGCATCTCAGCGATGAACTCAATCAGTTCGGTCGGGGTGGAGAACTCCGAGTGACGCGATGGCGAAATAACTGTCTTGCCCTCTGGCACACCACGCACACGAGCGATCTCCGCGGTCACCTTTGTGCCCGGCAGCACGCCACCGATTCCCGGCTTGGCGCCCTGGGAGAGCTTCAGCTCCGTCATCTTCACTTGGTCGGTTGCGGCCAGCTCTTTGAATTTCTCACGGTCGAACCTGCCGTCAGGGGTGCGCGCAGAGAAATACCCGGTTCCAAGCTCCCAGATCAGGTCACCGTTGTTTTCCAGGTGGTAGGTACTCAGTCCGCCTTCGCCTGTGTCGTGAGCGAAGCCGCCCATCTCGGCGCCCTTATTCAACGCACGCACGGCGTTTGCGGAAAGAGCACCGAAAGACATCGCGGAGATATTCATCAGCGAAATGTCGTAGGGCTGTGTGCAGTCCTTGCCACCGACCCGTGCCCGCGGGGGAAGGCTTGGCTCCTGCGCCGGCATCATGGAGTGGACGAGGTATTCGTAGCCAGGCTTCAACACATCGCGTTCAGTACCGAATGAGCGGTCCCCGTCGGTGCCGTTGGCGCGCTGGTTGATCATCTCTCGCGTCTGGTAGTTGAAGGGACGGCCATCCCAGTTGCTTTCCACGAAGTACTGGTGGATTTCTGGGCGGATGCGGTACGCAAGGTAGCGTGCATGGCCGAGCACTGGGTACCTGCGCAGGATGGAATTTTTCTTTTGCGTTAGATCTCGTGCTGCCAGGGATGCAGTCGCGGCTGCAGCCGTGCCAGCGATGACGGCCCCCGGTTTCTGTGAAGCATATTTTTTGATAGCCGACACCGGGTTCTTCATTTATTTCATCACCAATTCACACATTGCACGGGATCAATACAGATAAAACCCAGTTTAGCGCTCGTTTTTGTGCCACCATATTTGCGAATTTAATCACGCAATAATGGGGGTGAAATGGGTTTAATTACGCTGCCAAGCAGTCGTCGCGGAGATGGCTTGAGCACCACCGCGTCGCGCCAAGACGTGGGCAGCTTCGCTTATCGACGGATACGAGCTATACCCCGTCTCCACCTTTCCCCACTTGTGCTTGGCTGCTGACAGGGCAGCTTCAACGAGCGCGCTTCCGATACCGGCGCGACGGTACTCGGGCAAGACGAAGACGAGACCGAGTTCGATGAGGGAGTCATCGTCGGCGTCGTAATGAACGGCCTCGGCAAGTCCAACGGCCTTTCGGTTTTCACCGCCTGCGAATGCGATGGCGGTGTACTGATTTCCACCACGGTCCAGCAACCGCGCCTGGGCATCGTGGAGACGCTGGGGCGTCCATTCCACGGTGTCTAGCTGCAAGTCACCGCGCGGATATCCCTTGGAGGCTTCGGTGAGCAGAACACGGAAAAGGTCGAGGTCAGTGGTAGAAATTTCGTTATTGAAGACCACGTTGATGTCATCGATGGGCAGCTCAGCCACACTAACAACAGACTCTTCGACGGTGAAGGTGGCTTGTTGCTCCTGGTAGGCATCGGTGTAGCCGGCTTCAGCGAGATAAGGGGCTGCAGGAGCCGATGAATCAGCCGCGTGGGTTTCCCAGATCTGGCGGGTGGGGCGAGAAAGGGAGCGAGAGAGGGCGTCGATAAGCGATAAAGCACTATCCCACGGCTCACGCGGAACGGGCTCGCCGGGCAGTGGTGCGATAGCGGCGTCGAGCGTAATGGCCGCCTCGATGACGTTAGTGTCCTCGAGCAATGGTAATGAGATGAATACCCACGCCTCGATGTCCGCAAGATCATCGACGCTGATCAATGGGTAACCACGTGGCCCGAGCGGACGCGGTGCCTGCACGCTGGTCAGCGCGAATAACAGCGAGTCGGACTCAGCCGAGCCTTCGAGACGCTTCGAAATATGTGATGCCGAAAGCCCCGAATGCGCGCTGCCGGTAATGTCCTGGATCGAAAGCGTAGCCGAAAACGCGTATGCACCGACGATCTCCTCGGCATCTCGACTAGTCGGGGAATAAAGGAGAAATTGCAAACTAGCCGTCAATCGCCTTCGCAGCGACATCTGCGAACTCTTGCCACTGGTCAGCCTGCGCGCGCAATTCCGCGGCCTTAGCTGCCTGGCCCTTCGCATCAGCCGCTTCAGCCTTGGCGCGGAAATCATCCGCCTTGACCTGGAACTGGTTCGCCTTGTCCTGCTGCGCCGGATTCGACTTGCGCCACTGCTTCTCCTCAGCGTCGGACACACGCTGCTCAATCGCGCCGATCTTGTCCTCGTACTCGCGGATCTGGCCGCGCGGAACGTACCCGATCGCGTCCCACTTCTCCTGCAGTTCGCGCAGTTTCGACTTCGCCGCGCCCAAACCCTTCTCCGGGTCGATCTGTGCATCGTATTCAGCGATCAGGTCGTCCTTAGCCTGTGCGTTGGCCGCGAACTCGCGGTCGCGTTCCTCATTGACTGCGTTGCGTGCACTGAAGAAGTGATCCTGGGCGGCGCGGAAACGCTCCCACAGCTTGTCGTCCACATCGCGGGGCGCGCGGCCCGCTGCCTTCCACTCAGTCATCAGATCGCGGAAAGCGCGGGCTGTCTCGCCCCAATTGGTGGAATCCTTGATTTTCTCGGCGCGCTCGATGATGTCTTCTTTTGCCGCCTTGGCAGCAGCGCGGCCACGGTCAAGCTCAGCGAAGTGGGAACCACGACGACGGTTGAAGGAATCACGGGCCTTGGAATAGCGCTTCCACAGCGCATCATCGGTCTTGCGGTCGATGCCACGAATCGTCTTCCATTCGTCCAAGATCGCGCGGATCCGGTCGCCGGCGGCCTTCCACTCGGTGGAATTTGCAGCCAAGTCCTCAGCCTCAGCGGCGAGTGCTTCCTTGCGAGAGATCGCCTCAGCACGACGCGCTTCCTTGGCTTCCTTCGCCTTCTCACCAGCGACGTCTGCCTGGCCAAGCAGCTCCTTCAGGCGAGCCTCCAGCGCATCCAGGTCACCGACAACAGCCTGCTCGTCGAGCGAATCAATGAGGTGCTGCGCCTGAGTCTGGACAGTGCTTGCATCCTCTGGGCGTGCGCTCAAACGGTTTTCCAGCAGGCTCACCTCGGTGACAAGGTCGCCGTAGCGGGCAGCGAAATGCTCCAGACCTTCCTCCGGGGTGCCGGCCTGCCAGGAGCCGACAACGCGTTCACTTCCGCCACGGGTGACGTATACGGTGCCGTCCTCGTCGACGCGGCCGAATTTCTTGGCCTCAGCAGTATCTGCCGGGACAGCCGCAGCTGCAGGAACCGGTGACGGTGTCGGCGCGTGGGAGACAACTGCACCCGGGCGCGGGCCGGGCTTCGGTGCATTCTTCGGCATCGAACCAGGCGAGGGAACCGGCTTGGGGGTCAGCTTCTGTCCGTCGTGAGGTGGCTGCGTCATTGTGTGACTGTCCTTTCGTGTGTGTGCCGCGCGACACGGCTGCCGTAATTCCTTGAAACTTTACCGTCCTCGCCCGGGTGATGTCAGGTGTTGGGGTCGTCTGCGTGCAGGTTTGCGGTATCTGGCTAGGGTGGTTGGAGTGAATCAGTTCAATGTGTGCGTTGTGCCGGGCTCGCCAGCGCTCGTTACAGAGCTCGCGCCGCGCGATGGCGTGGGGCGCGAGCTGGTGCGCTCGCTCCGTGAGTTGATCGTGGACGATCCGCGCGAGGTCCATATCGTGGGCTCACAGGATGCGCGGTGGCGCACGGAGCACACCGGTTCTTTCGCGGCGTGGGGTGCTCCGCACGTCACTGTCGGTGCGGGGAATTATTTGGCGGAACTCGTTGCGCGATATGCGCTGGGGGATGCGGCAGCGCGAGTGACGGAATCGCGCGCAACGGTAGCGCCGGTGAATCCGGAGGTGCTCACGGTCGTCGTCCTCGATGGTTCCGCGGGGCTGACGCCGCGCGCGCCGCTCGCGCTCATCGAAGGCGCGTCCGATGCGCATGAACAGATGGCAGCATTTCTCGGCGGCAAGGGTGCACTTCCGAGCAACCTCGCAGACTACGGTGTCATCGAGCCTGCGCTGTGGGAGGAGCTCGCCATGCTGAACGCATCGCACCAGCAGCTCATCGCACATGACGAAACGCATGGCGTGGGACGATTCTTGGCTACATGGCAGGTGAATCATGGCTGAACTTACCGTCACCCCAATCGCGGTTGTCGGGCCGACGGCATCCGGCAAATCGGACCTGGGAATCGCGCTTGCGCACGAGCTCGGCGGGGAAGTGGTCAATGTCGATTCGATGCAGCTGTATCGCGGCATGGACATCGGTACGGCGAAGCTCCCGCACGAGGAACGCGGTGGCATCCCTCACCACCTGCTGGACATTTGGGAGGTCACCCACACCGCATCCGTCGCCGAGTATCAGGCCCGCGCGATCACAGCCGTCGAGGAGATCGCCGCGCGCGGCAAGGTCCCCATTCTCGTCGGCGGCTCCATGATGTACGTGCAATCGCTTATCGACGACTGGCAGTTCCCACCCACCGACCCATCCGTCCGCGCCAAGTACGAAGCACGGCAGAAAGAAATCGGTGTGCAGGCTCTTCACGCCGAGCTGGCCAAGGTAGATCCACAGGCAGCGAGCATCATCGAGGACAATGATCCGCGGCGAACTGTGCGTGCGCTGGAGGTCATTGAGCTGACCGGAAAACCCTTCCAGGCATCGCAACCACCAAAGGATGCGCCGCCACGGTGGGGGACACGCATCCTGGGGTTGCGCACCAACGCCGATTGGCTGAATCCCCGGATCGAGTTGCGCACCCACCAGATGTTTGAGCGTGGCTTTGTCGAAGAAGTGCAAGGTTTGGTCGCAGAAGGTCTCGCTGCCGATTCCACCGCTGGCCGCGCGATTGGCTACGCCCAGGTACTGAGTCACCTCACGGGTGAATACACTCTTGATGAAGCGGTTGAGGCGACGATCACGGGGACACGTAGGTACGTGCGTCGACAACGCTCGTGGTTCAACCGCGACAAACGCACTACCTGGCTGCCCGCCGACCAGGGAAGCGAAGCGGTGTTGTCCACCGCGCTAGACTCGCTGGCGTGAGCACCAATAACGAAGCACATCTGTCCATCCTGCCGTTCATCAAGGCGCACGGTACGGAGAATGATTTCGTCGTCATCATTGACGTCGATGACCAGCTTGAACAACTAGGTGTTCTTGACCAGGATCTCGTTGCCTCGCTGTGTGACCGTCGCGCAGGGGTCGGCGGCGATGGCTTCTTGCGCGTTGTTCGTGATCACGAAGGCCAGTGGTTCATGGATTACCGCAACGCAGACGGTTCGATCGCGGAGATGTGCGGCAATGGCATCCGCGTCTTCGCCCACGTACTCGCCGCTCAAGGCTTGGAGGCGGAACGCGAATTTGACGTGGCCACCCGCGCCGGGATCAAGCACATCGTCATGCATGAGCTTTCCGGTGATGGACCGCATGGGCCGTCGCACGCGCGGGTCGAGGTCGGCATGGGCCACGTGGAAGTCACCGGCGTGTCCACCGCGCGTATCGGTGATTTCGATTTCGCGGGACTCGGCGTCGATGTGGGCAACCCGCACCTCGCCGCTGTCATTCCTGGGCTTTCACCGAGCGAACTGGCTGGGCTGGAGCTTTCCCAACCCGCCTTTGACCACGAGTTCTTCCCACACGGCGTCAATGTGGAAATCCTCACCGAAATGAAAGACAGCGTCGTGCACATGCGCGTGTGGGAACGCGGCGTCGGCGAGACCCGCTCGTGCGGGACTGGCACCGTCGCAGCAGCACGCGCCGCGCTTGCCGACGCCGGCGTTGAAAACGGCTCCGTCACCGTCAACGTCCCAGGGGGTGCACTGACCATCTCCATTACTGACGATGAAGCCACGATGACCGGACCATCAGTCATCGTGGCGAGGGGAGAGGTGGAGCTGGGGGCGCTGCGTCGATAAGCGGTGTTTGTTTTAGGCAGGACCTAAACGACGCGCTGCACGCCGTGCATCCGCCCATGCTTCGGCGAGCTCATAGGCGCGCTGGTCAGCGATAGTGATCATGCGTTCCAAAGCGCGACGGTCCAAGTCATCCTTGGTCAAGTGCCTCTCCACCCGGGAGAGGAAACGACGCGATGAACTTAAGCGGAGGTGGAAATCCTCAATCGCACTGACGTCACTGTGCGGCTGCGCAAGCGCCGGGTAGGTCAGGGTGCGCTCCGCAATGGAATGAGCATCCGTGCCCGTGGCGAATTGGTCGTACTCAGCGACCACATCGGCGATATCGTCGCTGGCGACGCGCAACGACGACTTCAACGCCTCAATCTCCGGATCCACCGTGCTGTTGCGGTAACCCAGAAAAGCCACCGCAGCGATGACAATGCCGGACAGCAGACCTGGAACGCCCAGACGAGTTCCGAGCAAAATGGCAACAACAAGCGCAAGAGTCAGCCAAATCGCTGCCTCACGGTTACGCTGATGCCCGGCCATGACGGTTCAATCCTTCTAGTGGTGAAGAACTAGTGGCCACCGCAGCCACAGCTGCCGCCATTACCACCGCAGCCGCCACCGCCACCGCCGCCGCAACCAGCAGCCATAGCGACCTGGCCTGCGAGCACAGCAGTGCCAGCGAGAACAGAATTGCGTTCGGGGAGCTCAGCGCCATTATCCGGCATCACGATGTCGAAGGGGAAAGCACCGTCCACGGAAACGTGGATGAAACGCTCGCCAGTCAGCGTGTTCGTGCGGTATTCCGATTCCAGAACGCGTGCGGAGAATTTCGCAGCGGCATCCGGGGCAGCAGCTGCACCAGCAGCAACGCGCTCAGCACCCTCAGACACGATCACGCCCAGTGTCTCGCCGGTAGCAGCCAAGTACTCATCGACGCTGCCATAGTGCTGGGTATCCACAGCTAGGGCGGTGAATCCCATTTCTTGCCATTGGAGAGTGGATTCGTCGACAAGCAAAGGGCCCTGTGCGATATTGGCCGTGACGGACGCGATCGCATTGCCCATCGGATCGACGATGTCGCACAGCCCCACGACGTCATCGAGCATGGTCACGTGCGCATACGTCCGGGTTGTGGAATCGAAGCCCGCGAAAGTCGCGAAAGGCTCGACCGCGAGAATGTTCAGCTGCGCCCCCGACGGATCCGCGAACTGAATCAGCTGCCCGCCGCGCACTTCGCCCGTCACCGAGAGCTGATTCGATGCGATAGCAGCCTCAACGGCATCCTGCCACCGCGAATACCCCATACCGATGCTGGAAAGATCTGTTGTGATCGTCTCACTCATAAATCTCGATCCTAGTGCCGGAAGCGGGGGAGGGAACAATCCGCACGCCGTGCCGGTTGTGGGAGATAGCCACGAATCTTTGCCTGAAAAAGCAGGCATGAGACAATAAGGACTCAATGACGAAACCTTTTTCACACACTCCCGACGAGACGACCCACGAGGAGCTCCTCGCCGAAGCTTTCCGCCACCACACGCCTCCCACTGAAGACCCGGGGCGCGATCTGCCTATCGACGACACCCACACCGACCCAACCGTCGGCTCCCTCGACCTGGCGGAGCGTAATTCTTTCCGCCGCGTCATCCGCGACACTGAGATCCGCTCCGAAGACCACGAGGACATCTACGAGGTCGAGTACCGCAAGCTGCGCCTTGAACAAGTCATCTTGGTGGGCATGTGGACTGAAGGCACCATGGCCGAGGTCGAGGCGAATATGAACGAGCTCGCCGCTCTGGCTGAGACCGCTGGCGCCGATGTCGTGGAAATGCTCTACCAGAAGCGCGACAAGCCAGACCCAGGCACCTATATCGGCTCCGGCAAGGTGAACGAGCTGCGCGATATCGTGCAGGCGACCGGCGCGGACACCGTGGTGTGTGACGGTGAGCTCTCGCCCGGCCAGATGGTTGCGCTCGAGGAAGCGCTCAAGGTCAAGGTGATTGACCGCACCATGCTCATCCTCGATATTTTTGCGCAGCACGCGAAGTCGAAGGAGGGCAAGGCGCAGGTTAGCCTCGCGCAGATGGAGTACCTGTACACACGTACTCGTGGTTGGGGTGGCAACCTGTCGCGCCAGGCGGGTGGCCGTGCGGGCTCCAACGGTGGCGTGGGTCTACGCGGTCCGGGTGAGACGCGGATCGAGGCGGATCGTCGTCGCCTGCGCACCGAGATGGCGAAGCTGCGCCGCGAATTGGCAGGCATGAAAACAGCCCGCGACATCAAGCGCGCACAGAGGCAGCGTTCGACGATTCCGAAGATCGCCATCGCGGGTTACACCAACGCCGGAAAGTCCTCGCTGATCAATGCCATGACCGATGCGGGTGTGCTGGTGGAGGATGCGTTGTTTGCGACATTGGATCCGTCGACACGCAAGGCCGAACTCGCTGACGGCCGCTCGGTCGTGCTCACCGACACTGTCGGTTTCGTGCGACACCTGCCGACGCAGCTCGTCGAGGCGTTCAAGTCCACACTCGAGGAGGTCGCGGGTGCGGATTTGATGCTGCACGTCGTCGATGGCTCGGACCCGTTCCCGCTGAAACAGATCAAAGCGGTCAACGAGGTGCTCTCCGAGATCACGCGCGATACAGGTGAGGAGATTCCGCCGGAGATCGTCGTGGTGAACAAAATTGACCAGGCGGACCCGGTTGTTCTCGCTGAGCTGCGTCACGCGTTCGCGGATTCCGGCCGCGATGTCGTGTTCGTCTCCGCCCGCACAGGCGAGGGCATCTCGGAGCTGGAAGGTCGCATCGAGATGTTCCTTAACACGCTCGACGCGCACGCCACTTTGCTCGTGCCCTACACGCGCGGCGACATCATTTCGCGCCTCCACGAAGAGGGCACCGTCCGCAGCGAGGAATACAAACAAGAAGGCACGCTTATCGACGTCCGCTTCCCCCGCATCCTCGCCCAGCAATACTCCGAATTCGTAGTGGACTGATCAGCTGCTAGATTTTGGAGTCTGTGAGCTTCATTCCTTCCTGGGCCGTCCACGGTGACGGCAAAACCATCAAGCCCGGTTCCGTTGTTGCCCCTGAGGAGCGACTCAGTTGGTCGCGCACCATCGGGATTGGCATGCAGCACGTCATCGCGATGTTCGGTGCGACACTGCTCGTCCCCACCCTGACAGGTTTCCCGGTGAATACCACGCTGCTGTTCTCCGGCCTGGGCACCATCATCTTCCTGCTGATCACTCGTAATCGGCTGCCAAGTTACCTGGGTTCGTCGTTTGCGTTCATTGCTCCGCTGACGGCATCGCAGCAGCACGGCATTGGTGCGCAGCTCGGTGGCATCCTGATCACTGGTATTGCGCTCATCGGAGTTGGTCTGGTGGTCACGTGGGCAGGCAAACGCGTCATTGATGCCGTCATGCCTCCCGCTGTCACCGGTGCCATCGTGGCGTTGATCGGACTCAACCTCGCGCCGACAGCAGTGGCGAATACCACGACTCAGCCGGCAGTTGGCCTGGTCACGTTGGCGGCGATCCTCATTGCCACAGCATGCTTCCGTGGCATGGCGTCGCGTTTGTCCATTCTCATCGGCGTGGTCACCGGTTGGGTCTTTGCAGCTGTGACCGGCAATCTTGCCGAGGACGCTGGCGACACCATCGCCGCCGCCCCCTGGATCGGTCTGCCGACCTTCCACACTCCGGAATTCCACGCTTCCGCGATCCTGGTGACGCTGCCCGTGCTCGTCGTTTTGATCGCCGAGAACGTCGGCCACGTCAAGGCTGTTGCTGAGATGACTCGTCGTGACCTGGATGATCTTGCCGGCCCGGCACTCATCGGCGATGGCCTTGCTACCACTCTTGCCGGTGGCTTCGGTGGTTCCGGCACCACGACCTATGCCGAGAATATCGGTGTCATGGCAGCCACCCGCGTTTACTCCACAGCCGCCTACTGGGTTGCCGCAGTCTTTGCGATCATGCTCGCCTTCATCCCCAAATTCGGTGCACTGATCTTCACCATCCCGGCTGGAGTTCTCGGCGGTGCGTGCCTGGTTCTCTACGGCCTGATCGGCATGCTGGGCGTGCGTATCTGGCAGGACAACAAGGTGGACTTCAACAACCCGGTCAACCTGACTATGGCCGCGGTCGCGCTGATCGTGGGTATTGGCAACCTGACCTTTGAAATTGGCAATGTCACGCTCGAGGGCATTGCACTGGGCTCCATCGGCATCATCATCCTGTACCCGATCATGCAGTGGGCATACAAGAATCTTGGCGAAGGGCGCATGCTCTAAGTTATCCACAGGCATTTGAATTGGGGCTGCGGCGATGTCGCAGCCCCTTTTAATGTTTGGTGCATGAGCACATTTGATGCCTTCTTGGAGACACAGACGAGCAGCGCGCTCGACACCCTTGCCGGGTTCGATCGCGACGCTGCTCTAAGTGCTGGCATCCGCCCGAAAAGCGTCACCGAATGGGGCACAGTCCACGCCGTCTATTTCGGGCCCACCAAGTGGACAGCACAGCAACGGCGGGCAGCTGACCGTGCTCGCGCGCGGCGCATGAGCATTGACCAGCTTGCGCTCATCGAATCACAATTGCAGCGCGTCAAAAATCCCCGCACGAAATGGGAAGTGAGACTTGAACTGCTGGGGGTTCGTGGGGGATATGAGGCGGTGCGTCGAAAAGCGAAAGAGTTGATCCCTGAAAAGACGAAACGGCCGCGCAAACAGGTGCGATTCTCTGCGTCGCGGCAAGGAATGCGAACCATGTCTGTGACCGCGGCCGAACGCGACTTAGCAGATCTTGAACATGCTCTTGCACGTGGGATCGACCGGTCGCGGCCAGTAGCTGAGCAGATGCACGACCGCTTCATCGAACTCATTCGCGGTGGCGGGAGCATTCCTACCGCGGCCCCGCGCCCAATTATCGCCGTGCCGATGCCCGCATGGTGCCGCATCATTCGCGGCGAAGGCGACGAAATCGTCCTCGGGCTTTCCGACGGCACCACAATCACCGGCGCCGAATACCTTCGCCGTCACGTGGGAGATGAACTGGAGGTCGCGCTGTTCCACCCGCAAGAAGGTCCCGTGAACCTATACCGCGGAGCCCGATTGGCGAATCAGAAGCAACGCGACCTTGCACGAGCAACGACCCTCGTGTGCCCAGTACCCGGCTGCCGCCACGGTGCGGATGCCTGCGAAATACACCACATTCAGGCCTGGAAGCACGGTGGTGAGACGAATCTGGCCAATCTGGCGCCCTTGTGCAGATATCACAACGGTGTAAACGACGATGACCCGTACCGAAAACGCCGCGGGCGGATCGAAAGAATCCGTGGCACACCGATTTGGCGCTCGCCCCGCGGATATCCCGTGGTCAATGGCCACAACAGATACGGGGCGATGCACAGCTTGTTCGGCCACGGTGGCTGAAAAGAAAAGCTCCGACCGCGGTGGGTCGGAGCTAGGGAGCTGGGGCCACCCCAGCTGTGCCTGCGCGTGCGCGCAGAGGGAGTAGGGCTTACTCGTCGTCGAGGTTGGACTCGATCAGAGCAGCGATCTTCTCAACAGCTTCGTCGTTGTCGGACGTCACCGTTACTTGATCGCCGTGCTCGGCGCCCATGGCCATGATCATCAGAGAGGAGGCCGCATCGGTCTCGTCGTCTTCGTCGCCACCGACGAGGGTGAGGATGATGTCGTCGTCGTACTCGCCAGCTGCCTCAGCAATGACAGTTGCGGGGCGGGCGTGCAGGCCGACGGTTGAGCCAACAGTGACAGTCTTGGAAGCCATGGTGAGGTTATCCTTTCGTTGATGCGTCTCGGATTTTCGTCAATGGGGCGCTGAGACGCAGTGTGCGCCCCATCGTAGGAGAATTTCGGAGACTAGGCGACGGAAGTCGGTTCAGCCTCGGTAGCAGCTGAGTGCTTTTCCGCGGCCTCTTCAATCGCGTTGTTGGGCCACAGCTGCTTAGCCGCAAGGACTGCGATGGTAGCGACCACCGTTCCGACAGCAAGGGCGATGAACATGCCCCACCACGGCTCGTAAGCGAAGATCACGAAGATACCGCCATGAGGAGCCTTTGCGCCGACGCCCAGGGCCATTGAGGTAGCACCGGCGGCAGCGCCACCAAGCATCATCGACGGAATGACGCGCAGCGGGTCAGCCGCAGCGAACGGAATTGCGCCTTCAGAGACAAACGACAGACCGAGGAGCCATGCGGACTTACCGTTCTCCTGCTCAGCAGGAGTGAACAGCTTGGAACGCAGGAAGGTGGCGATCGACAGAGCGATCGGCGGGACCATACCGGTGATCATGACAGCTGCCATGATCTCGTATGCAGCATCCGTACCGGCGGAAAGGCCAGCGGTACCGAAGAGGTAAGCAGCCTTGTTGACCGGGCCACCAAGGTCGAAGCACATCATCAGGCCGATGATGATTCCGAGCAGAATTGCCGACGAACCACTCATCGACTCCAGCCAGTTCTGCAGACCCATCATCAGTGCGCCGAGCGGGCGGCCGAGCAGGAGGAACATCACAAGGCCAACCGCCAGCGAGGTCAGCAGTGGAATGATGACCACAGGCATCAGCGAGCCAAGCCAACGCGGCACCTTCCAGGAACCGATCCAGTATGCGATGAAACCAGCGAGCAGACCGGTGACCAGGCCACCGATGAAACCAGCACCGACCATGACGGAGATTGCGCCACCGACGAAGCCCGGTGCGATGCCGGGGCGACCAGCAATGCCGTATCCGATGTAGCCGGAAAGCGCGGCCACCACGAACTGCATTGCTAGTTGTCCGATGGCGAAGAGGACGGCGCCGAGGTACAAGGCCCAGCCGGAGCGGTCGAAGACGACGGTGGCTCCGTCGATAAGCACTTCGTTGCTCGGCAGGTTAGTCGGAGAGTATTCGAGCGGGATGACCTGCCAGCCGCCTGCGACGTCGTAGCCGCCGACGAGGAATCCGAGGGCGAGCAGCAGACCGCCAGCGGCGACGAACGGCACCATGTAGGAAACACCGGTCATGATCGCCTGCTGGATGCGCTTCGGCCAGCCCACGTCACCCTGAGCTTCGCCGGAAGATTCAGCGGCGCTGCCGCCTGGTACGCGACGTGCATTCGGGTTGTCAGCGGCGGCGATTGCCTCGTCAATCATGACGTTCGGCTCGTTGATGCCACGCTTGACCGGGCTGTCGATGACGGGCTTGCCAGCGAAGCGTTCACGGTCGCGGACAGCGACGTCGTGCGCGAAGATCACGGCATCAGCGGATGCGATGAAGTCGGGATCAACGCGGTCACCACCGGAGGAACCTTGGGGTTCGATGCGCAGTTCGACGTCGTCACGCTTAGCTGCTGCCTGCTCTAGGGCGTCGGCGGCCATGTAGGTGTGCGCGATACCGGTTGCGCACGAGGTGACAGCGACGATGCGCTTCTTCTGGGGTGCAGCTTCAACGGGCTTCTCAGGAGCCGGTGTTGCAGCAGCTGTTGCAGCCTTCTTCTTCGGGGCCGCGTTGAGTACTTCGTTGACAGCTGCAACGACATCCTCGGGGGTCGCGGCGTTGCGCAGCTTGTCGATGAAATCGCCTCGCACCAAAGCTCTTGCCAGCTTGGACAGGATCTTCAGGTGTTCTTTACCGCCACCTTCTGGGGCGGCGATGAGGAAGACGAGTTCAGCGTCGCCGTCCGGGCCAGCGAAGTCGACCGGGCGCGACAAGCGGGCAAATGCGAGGGTCGGTTCGGTCACCGCGGAGGTGCGGCAGTGTGGGATGGCCACGCGGCCGTTGACGCCGGTGCCGGCTTTTTCTTCGCGGGCAGCGGCGGCGCTGGCAAGCGTTTTCGGGTCGGTCGTGCGTCCTGCTGCACCGACGAGTTCGGCGAGCTGCCCGATGACATCAGCGGGTGTGCCGCCAAAATCCACATCGAGCCGGACGAGCTCCGGGGTGATGGTTGATTGTGTCACGGTCGTTCCTTTACTTAGATTTCGCGCACGGTGGTGCGGTCGAGGTCAAGGTCTTCGGGTGAGGGAATTTCGGTACCGGGATTGGCTGCTGCGGCTGTGCCATAGGCGACGGCCTGGCGCAGGGCGTCGGGATAGTCCTTGCCGGCAAGTCGTGCGAGGACATAGCCGGCGAGTGAGCTGTCGCCTGCGCCGACAGTTGAACGCACAGTGGCCGGTGGTGGCGATGCGTGCCACGCGCCGTCCGCAGTGACGAGGCAGGCGCCTGCACCGCCTAACGTAACGAGCACCTGGCCAACACGCTTATCGACGAGCCCCTGCGCAGCCTCAACCACCGCATCCAAGTGGCCCGCATCTGCTTGGCGTTCAAGTTCTTCGCCGTCGAGACCTGCGAGCTGCCCGAGTTCGAAGCCATTGGGCTTGACCACGTCGGGCGCTGCGCTCTCCAGGTTGCGGCCGAGCGCGCGGAGTGGTTCATCGGAAGTGTCCACTGCGATCAGTACATCGGGGTTTGCTTCTCGGATCGTGCCGACGAGTTGGGGGTACCAATCAGTTGGTGCGCCCGGTGGCAGAGAACCGGCGAGTACGACAGCCTTGGCATCCGCGGCTGCGGAAACGAGCTGGGCCTGGAGGGCGTCACGTGCGACGTCGTCAAGCGGAGCTCCGGGTTCGTTGAATTTGGTTGTTCGGCCGTCCGCCTCGGTCACCGTGGTATTGGTGCGCACGCGACCGTCGACAGGAACTGTCTGAAGTGGAATGCGTGCGCCTGACGCGAGAGCGACGAACGGGTCGGAGTCGAGTGCAGGGGCGATGGCAAGGGTCTTCTGGCCGGCTTTGAGGACGGCGTTGGAGACGTTAATCCCTTTGCCACCTGGCTCGCGCGAGCTATCGGAAACGCGCAAAACTCCGCCAGGGGAAAGCGTATCGATGCTCATCGTCGCATCAATACTCGGATTGGCAGTGAAGGTCACAATCACAGGTCTAGTTCCCTTTCGGGCGTGTGCGTGAATAGGTTCAGGGTGCCGCTTCCCTCACATGCGGGTGAACTTCACCCCTTAATGTCCGATTATGCCCGATTGTGTTGGTTTGCTCAAGGAAAAGCGGTGTGATCTTCGCTCAACCGGGGGAAACTACTCGGCGATGACGACCTGGACGCCTAGTTCCGTCAGCTCTTCGATGAATGCGGCAGGTGCTTCCTTGTCAGTGATGACAACATCAATGCTGTCCAGGGATGCGAAACTGACTAGGTAATCACTGCCGAGCTTGGACGAATCACACAAAACGACGACCTTGCGTGCATTCGTGACCATTGCTGCTTTAACGGCTGCTTCGTGCGCATCTGCGGTAGACAATCCGTGATCGACAGTGAGTGCATTCGTGCCAATGAAAGCTACATCCGCGCGCAAAAGAGCGAGAGTGCGCAAGGCAGTATCGCCAACGACCGCTTGCGTGATTGCACGTACCGTTCCGCCGAGGAGCTGGACGTTGATGTCGCCAGTATTGGATAGCTCAACAGCGATTGGCAGCGAGTTTGTGACAAAAGATTGCGTGCGCGCTGAGGATGTGTCTTTGATCAGGCTGGCGAGAATATTGATTGTCGTCCCCGAATCAAGAAAGACAGAGCCACCATCATCTGGCAAATAGTCCAGAGCGGCCTTAGCGATAGCGGCCTTCGCAGTTGTTGCGGAGCGGAATCGTGTATCGAGGGGGAACTCCGTCGTCAGATATGACTGGCTGGATACGGCACCACCGTGAACGCGCTGCACGATTCCTTCACGGTCAAGCACAGCGAGATCGCGACGAATGGTTTCGGCGGTCACATCGAACTTCTCAGATAGTTCGGTGACGTTGACGCGCCCCTCAACAGCAGTGAGGGACGCAATCTGACGGCGCCGTTCTTCGGCGTACATGGGCACTTCCTTCCGGTGCATCGACCACGAGTCCCCGGCCGAGCGCGCGGAAGTTAACCGTGTCATTGGCTAGCTACATTGCTTTGCAGCGCACGCCTGGCGCGCTTTCCGGTAGCGGGGCTACGTACGTGCCCATTATCCCTCGAACGGGCATAAAAGCCCGCCCGAAAGGGTCCGGATATGCCCGTTTCACCCCCTTTGGGGGAGATTAGAGTTTGCGGAAAACGGACACAACCAGGCCCATGATTTCTGCATCATCGCCCTTAATGGGGGCGAAAGCATCGTTGTGAGGCAGGAGCCAGACGCCGGAGGAGTCTTTGTGGAATTCCTTGACGGTCGCCTCTCCGTCGATAAGCGCGGCGACGAACTGTCCTTCTTCCGCAACGGGCTGCGTGCGAACGGCAACCCAGTCGCCGTTGAGGATGCCCGCGTCGCGCATTGACTCGCCAACGACCTGGAGCAAGTAAAGATCGCCATCGCCGACGAGCTCTTCCGGAAGTGGAAAGTATTCGGAGACGTTCTCCTCCGCGAGAATTGGATTCCCTGCGGCGATCTGACCGAGCACCGGAATATAGCGCGGCGCTGCCGCGTCCTCCGGAGTTGCCTCCTGCTTGCGGCTCTTGCGTGCATTCGTATCGGGCAGGTGGCGGAGATCGACCGCACGTGGCTTATTCGGGTCCCGGCGAAGGAAGCCCTTCTTCTCGAGTTCCTTGAGCTGGTATGCGACAGAAGACGTCGACTGCAGGCCCGCGGCATCGCCAATCTCGCGAATACTCGGCGGATAACCGCGCAAAACGACCGCATCTTGAATGACCTCAAGGATGCGACGCTGGCGCTCGGACAACGATTTCAGATCTGGCTTCTTATCTTCTCGCTTCGGCATGGCCTTTTAGCCTCTTTCTTTTTGCTCTCTACGTCCGTCGGGTGGGGGTTGGCCCCTAAAGACTTTGACGATGCTTCCTGGCGATCGGTTCCCTTTGCTTCTTGTTTACCACGAGTAAGCAAGTTTGTTCGAACAATTTGGCCCAGGTGTAGACAAAAGTTTTCGACCTTGCTATAAATCGAACATAGAAACGATCGAACACTTAATCGAACCAACTGGACGAGTGGTTCAAACCGCTTCGTAGAATCATCGCCAGTAAACAGAAAGGAAAAGAAAATGACCATCTCCATCGCACGCTCCAACAGCACCGATACCGCTTCTGCTTATTCCTCTCGCCGGGTCGCACCTGCCGATGTTTGGGATGTAGATCGTCGGGTCCCCACGCGCCGCAATGTAGCTTCTGTTCGAACGCTTGAGGCTTCTAGTCGAAAATATGAACCTTCCTCGCGGGCGTATGTTCGAGAGGAAATTGAGCCAGATTCGGTTATCGAACCTCGCCGCGAGAAGGCCGGCGCAGTCATTATGGGCGCCCTGTTCGGTCTTGCACTGATCGTGGGTTCGGCCTTCGGTGGCGCGTTCTCCGGCGGGGACGCAGGATTCAATCCGGACCAGATGGGCAACACCATCACCGCTGCCACACAGTCCTAATGCGGGGGAGGCGCAGCGCTCGATGGCGGATCATGAGGAGGGGTAAGATCCGTATCCGTGTACTGCCCTTTTTGCCACAACGATAGTTCCCGTGTTTCTGACTCCCGTCTCGTTGACGGAGGAGCAGCCATTCGTCGACGGCGCGAATGCACGGAATGTGGGGGACGCTTCACCACCATGGAAAAAGCGGTGCTCACTGTGGTCAAACGCAATGGCGTCAGCGAAGCATTCGACCGCGACAAGCTGATCGTTGGCGTGCGACGTGCATGCCAAGGCCGTGATGTCTCAGACGATGCATTGAAGCGCCTCGCGCAAGAAGTCGAAGAAATCGTCCGTAGCCACGGCAGTTCCCAAGTCCCGTCGAATGAGATCGGTCTAGCCATTCTTGAGCCACTTCGTGCTCTCGACGAAGTCGCTTACCTGCGCTTCGCTTCCGTGTACAAATCTTTCGAAAGCGCCGATGACTTCGAATCGGAAATCCGCCTCATGCGCCGCAAGGACCGCGGCATGGAAGATCTCTAATCCGGTTTCAGAGAATCCGGTTTCAGAGTTTGTCGATCATCTTCTCAATACGTCGCGGACTGACCGGTTTCGCAGTGCCGAGACGCTGCGCGAATAAGCTGACACGCAATTCCTGAATGCGCCAGTTCACGTCCTTGACCGCCCGTGACTTCGCCAGTGCTGGCGGCAATCGCTTCAGTTTGGCGTCGCGGTAGGCCTTCACATCATCAATGACTGCCTGGCGGTCAGCGTCGCGGTCAGGGTCACGATTCATCTCTTCCAGGCGCACCTGAACCGCAGACATGTACCGCGGGAGATGCTGGAGGTTTTCCATCCCGTGGATCGTAATGGCGTTTTTGGGCAGTAGGAAGTCCATTTGTTGGCGGATGTCATCGATGGCAGGGCCCGACCAATTGGCTAGCTCAGCTGCGATATTGATGTATTCGACCACGCCGCCGGAGATCCCAACGACCGAGCGGCGAACGACGCCAGGAACCTCAGGCTTGATGGCCTTGAGAAGCGCTTCGAACTCTTCGGGTGTGCGCACGGGTCCGCCGTGTTTGATCATCAGATCACGGATCGCGGCTACTCGGGCATCTTCCACCAGTCCAGCGGCACCACCGTGGGGATACTTATCCACGGCTACTCGCTGCCGCAGGGGCAATCCCTTCGTCATCTGCGAAACATTGACGGGGATATTGCGCATCAGCATCGCCAACGTCGCAGTCATCATGGATGCATCAGCTGCGGCCTTGGTGGGGAAGACCTTGACTCGCACACCATCAGAGGTCGCCTCCAGCGCTGGGAATGCGTCGACATGGTTGCCCTCGATTTCGGTGGTGACGGTCTCGGGGACCTTGCCAAGAGAATCCGCAGTCCATTCCTTGACGGAATCGGACTCAGCCTTCTTCGTTGCTTTCGCAACCGAGGAGGTGATGTGACCAGCCTGCCTGCTCTTTAAAGCAGCGAGGCTCTTGTCGTGGTCGATGATTTTACCGCGGCGATCAACAGCGGCGAACGTCATCTTCAAGTGGGCGGGAAGAGCATCGATGCGGAAATCCGGGGCATTGATGCCGTGACCGCCAAGGGAACGGAGGACCTCTGCGAGCTGCTCAGTGATGGGAGCTTCGAATGGAATGAGTTTGTCCATTGCACGGTCGGCGAACTCGGGAGCGGGGACCACCGTCTTGCGCAGTGCCTTAGGTAGTGAACGGATGAGCTCGGTGACGAGCTCCTCGCGCAGGCCAGGAACGAGCCAATCAAAATCAGTGTTCTCAAGGCCAGCCAGCAGTGGAACGGGAACGAGCACGGTGACACCGTCGAACGGGTCGCCTGGCTCGAATTTGTACTGCAGGTCGTAATTAATGGAACCTTGGCGCCACTTGTCGGGGAAGGCGGCTTCGGAGGAGTCGGCGGAGGCGTCGTTAAGCAATGCCTCTGGGTCGAAGTTGAGGAAGGCGGCGTCTTTGTGGCGCTTCTTCTTCCACCATGCGTCGAAGTGACGGCCGGTGCCGATGTCGGCGGGGATGCGTTCGTCGTAGAACTCGAACAGTGCATCCTCATCCACGACGATGCCGCGGCGTCGAACCTTTTCCTCGACGGCGGCGGCCTCTTCAAGCAATGCTGCGTTGTGCTTCAAGAATGCGTGGTGCGCATTCCACTCGCGCTCAATGAGAGCGTGGCGGATGAACATGTCGCGGGCGGCTTCCATGTCGACGCGGTGGTACGGGACGAAGCGGTCGGCGACGACCGTGACGCCGTAGAGCATTGACTTCTGGTGCACCATGGGGGCGGCGCGCTTTTGTGACCAGACAGGCTCCGAATAGGAGTGCTTGAGCAGGTTGCCGGCGAGTTTTTCCACCCAACCAGGGTCAATAGCGGCGACGTCGCGCGCCCACAGGCGGGACGTTTCAACGAGCTCCGATGCCATGACGAATTCCGGTGGCTTCTTCGCCAAAGCCGAGCCGGGGAAGATCATGAACCGGGTGCCGCGGGCGCCGGAGAATTCCTTCGAATTGCCGTCGCGGGCACCGATATTGGACAGCAGTCCGGTGAGCAGGGACTGATGGATCGCATTCGGATCACGCTCGCCGGCTTCAGCGTGGCGGAGTTTGCTCCAGCCGAGCTGCTTTTCGGCGTCGCGAAGCTGGCGCACAAGGTCGAACCACTCACGAATGCGCATGTAGTGGAGGTATTCCTTCTTCATGCGCTTGCGGAAGGCGTTGCCGGATAATTCGTCCCGGGAGTCCTTGATGTAATCCCACAGGTTCAAAGACGCGAGGAAATCAGAGGTCTTGTCCTTGAAGCGTGCGTGCGCCTGGTCGGCCTGTGCCTGGTATTCAAGGGGGCGTTCGCGGACGTCTTGGATGGTCATGGCGGCGACAATGACGGTGACATCAGCAAGCACGCCGAGACGGTTGGCTTCGACGAGCATGCGTGCCATACGCGGGTCGACGGGGATGCGAGCGATGGTGCGGCCGATATCGGTCAACACGGGTGCATCGTGGTCTTCGCGGTCGGTGATCGCGCCAAGTTCGTGGAGTAACAGCAAACCGTCGCGCACTGCTTTGCGGTCTGGTGGCTGAACGAAGGGGAAATCGGCGATATCCCCGAGCCGTAGGTTGATCATCTGGAGGATCACGCTGGCTAGGTTGGTGCGCAGGATCTCCGGGTCGGTGAATTCGGGGCGCGACAAGAAATTGTCTTCGGAGTAGAGGCGGATGGCGATGCCATCGGCGATACGGCCCGATCGGCCGGAGCGTTGATTCGCGCTGGCCTGCGAGATCTCCTCGATGGGTAGGCGCTGCACCTTGGTGCGGGTGGAATAGCGCGAAATACGTGCTAGACCGGTGTCGACCACGTAGTGGATGCCGGGCACGGTCAGGGATGTCTCGGCGATATTTGTTGCCAGGACGATGCGGCGGCCAGAGTGCGGCGAGAAGACGCGGTGCTGCTCGGCGTTGGAGAGCCGGCCAAACAAGGGAGTGACTTCGACGCTACGCCAGTGCTGCTTTTCGATGATTTCCATGGCATCGCGGATATCGCGCTCGGAGGCGAAGAAACACAAGATATCGCCTTCGCCTTCGGCCATGAGTTCCTTCAACGCGGCGACGAGGCCGTCGAGCATGTCGGTGTCGACGACCTTGGTGCCACCGTCCTTTGTGGGAACTTCCACTTCGAGGGGGCGGTAGCGGATCTCCACGGGATAGGTGCGTCCGGAGACCTCGATGATTGGCGCGGGTTCGCCAGAGGCATCAGCGAAGTGAGCGGCGAATCGTTCCGGGTCGATCGTTGCGGAGGTGATGATCACCTTCAGATCAGGGCGTGCGGGCAGCAGCCGCTTGAGGTATCCGAGGAGAAAGTCGATGTTGAGGGAGCGCTCGTGAGCCTCGTCGATGATGATCGTGTCGTAGGCATTGAGGTACCGGTCGCGCTGCATCTCAGCAAGCAGGATGCCGTCGGTCATGAGTTTGACGGCGCTGGTGTCGCTGACACGGTCGTCGAAACGAATGGCATAGCCGACGGTCTCTCCGATGTCTTGGCCGAGCTCGTGGGCGATGCGTTCAGCGACGGTGCGTGCTGCGATACGGCGGGGCTGCGTATGCCCAATGAGGCCACGGCGGCCACGTCCGAGTTCAAGCAGCATTTTGGGGATCTGCGTGGTCTTGCCGGAACCGGTTTCACCAGCGATGATGACGACTTGGTTGTCTCGGATGAGCTCCATGATGTCTTCGCGGCGCTCGGAGACGGGAAGTGTTTCGGGGTACGTGATCGCGGGGACATGCGCGTCGATAGTGGTGACCTTGGCGGCATCCTTATCCATGTCCGCGCTGATCTGGCTAAGCGCGTGCGGTGAGCGCGCCTTCTTCAGGCGTCGTTGGAACCGCCGGACGCTAGCAATAGGTAGCTGGTCAAGTCGGCGGTATAGCTCGTCGCGGGTCAGTTCAGGTTTCGTCATAGTCAACGTGCGAGTTTACCCGCACGCTGGGCGGAACCTAGCTTCGCTTATCGACGGTCGCGTTGAACGCCTCCACGATGATCTCCCCGAGGGCAGCGAATTCGTCATCACGAGTAGAAGACGCGCGGTGCACGAGGCCGACATTGCGGGAAGCAATGACGGAATCGTCGAAGTGGGCCACCGTGACGCCAGGGCGGGCGCATTCAACGTCGACGGCAGAAACCGGCAGCAAGGTTCCACCGTATCCGGCGGCGACGAGCTGGATGACCGTAGTCAGCGATGACGCGCGGGTGACGGTATCGGCCATTCCGGCGACATTGAGGTTGGCGGTGCGACACAGGTCCATGATCTGGTCACGCAGGCAGTGGCCATCGTCCATGAGCAGCATGTTCAGCTGGTCTAGCTCAGGGAGTGTGACATCGTCGCGGCCAGCGAGGGGATGGCCATTTGCAACGGCGATGGCGAATTCTTCGGTGTAGAGCGGGATCTCAATAAGACCAGTCGTGCCGGTGGGGAAGGCGATCAGGGCTGCATCGAGCTGGCCACTGCGCAGCTGCTCCATGAGTGCTGGGGTGGTCTCCTCGACGACCTTCGGCTCAAGGTCGGGGTAGCGCTCATTGGTCAGGCGCAATAACTCGGGCAAGAGATACGGCGCGATGGTGGGGATGATGCCCAGGGTGAGTTGCCCGTTTAGGGTGCCATGGACACCGCGGGAGTGATTGACAAAGGCCTCGGCAGCTTCAAGCGTGGCCTGTGCGTAGGGGAGGAGCCGCTCACCGATCGGGGTGACAATGACTTTGCGGGTCGAGCGTTCAATCAGTTGGATCCCCAGCCCGGTCTCCAGCGCGACGAGCGCTTGGGAGAGTGAGGGCTGGGAGATCTGCAGCTGGTTGGCGGCGGTGCCGAAGTGCCGGTGCTCGGCAATGGTCACGAAAGTGCGCAACTGAGACAGCGTTGGGCGGTACTCCTTGTTACTCATGTTTTAAAAGTACAAGGATTGATAGGTTGGCGGAGGAAAATAGCTAAATCAATTAGTGGCGCATTTCCAAAGAACTCAGCCTTACTTCACCAGCTTCATCTGAGGCATCAAGGTCAACGGTGCCGTGTAACTGGAAGGAATTGTCACCGTCGGGGTCTTTGATGATTTGGGTGACGGTCCAAGATCGTGCCTCTGTCTCCTGAAGTGAGAAGAATTCGGGACCGCGAGCATCGGCGTCGAGATCGACATCGTCGTATTCATCGAAATAGTCGTCCATAAGAGCGGGCCAGTCAGGTTGGTCAGCCAGCTCCATGTATTCGAGCATGTCGGCGAGTTCCTTTTCCTTCTCATAGGCAAACAACTCGACGAGACGGAAGAGGTAATTGCGCACCATGATCGTGAAGGCACGGCGGTTGGCAGTCAGAGCTGTTGGATCTTCCACACCGAAGGCCAATTCGCGTTCCAGATCGTCGCGGCTAATCGGGGTGTTTTCATCGGTCATGTGGGCCCATTCGTCGATAAGCGATGAATCGACCTGGCGGATGAGCTCGCCGAGCCAGACGATGATGTCGTCGAGACGCTCTGTCATGTATGCGTCGGGGATGGAATGTGACAGGGTGCGCCACGCGTCGGTGAGGTAGCGAAGGACGACGCCTTCGCTGCGCGCGAGACCGTACGTGGCGATGACGTCGGAGAATGTCATCGCGTGTTCGATCATGTCGCGCACAACGGACTTCGGCGAGAGATCGAATTCCTTTGCCCATGGGTTGCCCTGCACAAAAGTCTCGTACGCATCCTCGAGCTCGTCGTGCAGCGGCTGCGGGTAGGTGACATCTTCGATGAGCGCCATGCGTTCGGTGTAATCAACGCCGTCGGCTTTGAGCGCGGCGATTTCTTCGCCACGTGCAGCGGATTGCTGTGCTTGAAGCAGCTGGCGTGGGTCGTCGAGGATCGCCTCGAAGGCTGAAATGACGTTGAGGTCGTAGGTATCCGAAGCTGGGTCGAGCAACGTCAGAAATGCGAGCGCGAACGGTGCCAATGGCTGGTTGAGCGCGAAATCGCGGTCGAGCTCGGCGGTGAGAGTGTACGGACGGAACGCGGGGGAGTCCGGGGTGCGCTCGACCACCTCGGCTGCGATGAGACCACGGAAGAGATCGACGGCGGTCAGAATGTCGCGGTTCTGCTTTGCGCGGGTGTCGTGGTTATCGCGCAGGAGGTGTTTCATGTGCTCGTAGCCGTCGCCCGGGCGGGCAACGACGTTGAGCAGCATTGAATTAGTCACGGTGAATTGGCTGGTCAGCTCTTCCGGCTCTGCCTCTTTAAGGCGGTTGAACGTGTTCTCCGACCACGAAACTTCGCCGTCGCGCGGGGCCTTCTTGCGGATCTTCTTCAGTTTCTTCGGATCATCGCCTGCCTTGCGACGTAGCTTGACGTTCTCGATCTCGTGCTCGGGTGCCTGGGCGACGACTGTTCCTTCGGTGTCGTATCCAGCACGCCCTGCGCGTCCTGCGATCTGGTGGAATTCGCGGGACTTCACAATGCGCTGCTTCGTGCCGTCGAATTTAGCCAGGCCGGTCATGAGTACGGTGCGGATCGGCACGTTGATGCCAACGCCAAGCGTGTCCGTACCGCAGATGACCTTGAGGTGACCGGCTTGCGCGAGACGCTCGACTAGGCGGCGGTATTTCGGCAGCATGCCTGCGTGGTGGATGCCGATGCCGCGACGCAGCAACTTCGACAATGTCTTACCGAAGGTGGTGGTGAAGCGGAAATCCCCAATCGCTTCGCGGATCGCTTCTTTATCTTCGGCTGTGATCATCGAGATCGACGTGAGCGCCTGCGCGCGCTCCGTGGCTTCGCGCTGGGAGAAATGCACCACGTAGATGGGGGCCTTGCCGTTATCGAGCAATTCCTCAATGGTCTCGTGCACCGGGGTGAATACGTAGTGGAAGTCCAAGGGGACAGGGCGTTCGGAGCCACCCACGAAGGTCGTCTTTCGTCCCGTTCGGCGCGTCAGGTCGTCCTCGAGCCATTTCGTGTCACCAAGAGTGGCGGACATGAGCAAGAACTGCGCTTTCGGCAACTCCAGCAGTGGAACTTGCCAGGCCCAGCCACGATCGGGCTCGGAGTAGTAGTGGAATTCATCCATGACCACCTGGCGAATATCGGATTTCGCGCCCTCGCGCAGCGCGATATTGGCCACGATTTCGGCAGTCGCGGCGATGATGGGGGCATCGCCGTTGACAGTGGCATCGCCCGTCATCATGCCCACATTTTCTGGGCCGAAGATTTCGCACAGGGAGAAGAATTTCTCACTCACCAGCGCCTTGATCGGTGCGGTGTAGAACGACCGTTGGCCACGGGACATCGCGATGAAGTGCGCGGCATTAGCCACCATCGACTTCCCTGAACCAGTCGGGGTCGCCAGGATGACATTGTCCCCAGCCAACAGAGCCAAGGACGCTTCCTCCTGGGCCGGATACAGTGAGATACCGCGGGAGGTAGTCCAGGAGGTAAAAGAGTCCCAGACTGCGTCGTCGACAAGCGAGCTCGGCACGTTGTCGAGGTCAGCGATGGAATCTGCAAGCGTCGGCGCGGGGTTGTTGGAAGTCACCCCATCTACGGTACTTGAAGCCCGCGCCTACTCATCGTCGTCGGGGTCCTCGGGCAGATCAATGTGCCCGGGGTCCTCCCACATGCCATCAATATCCTCTGCACCAGGGCCAAGCGTCTTGCCACGATCCCGGTCATCGATCGCGGCGAGGAAGTTCTCGAAGGCCTCACCGATCTCTTCGCCACTGGGCACCTGGGCCTCGCCCGGCATCATCTTTTGCGGGTTCTTCTTGCGGTAGGACGCCATCTCCGAGTCGTAGTGCTGCTCAAGCTGCGCAACGACGTGGGAGATTTCCTCAGAGTTATTGGTTTGCTCCGCGAGCTGCGCGGCGACACGGTCCATATCATGCTCGATCGAACGCAGTGGGAATTCAAGGTTCGACGTATCCGAAACTGACTGGAGCAGCTGATAGACCGCGTTCGGGTACGGCGAGGACGCAACATAGTGCGGCACGTGCGCGGTATAGCCAGCAACACGGCGACCACGCGAGTGAAGCTCGCGCTCGATCATCACCGCGGCAGCGCCAGGCACAGACACCATGCCGTCAAAGGTGAACATTGTGCCAACGAGGTCACGGTCATTGCCGTGCGCGGACACAACGAGCGGACGCGTGTGCGGCGCACCCATCGGCGCGGCGTACAAGCAGATCGTCTTATCCACATTGAAGCGATCCGCCAGATCAGCAACGGACTTCGAAAAAGCCTCCCACCGCAGGTCTGGCTCCGGGCCAGACAGCAGCAAGAAAGACTCGCCCTTCGAATCACGCAGGACGCGAATATCCAGGTCGATATTGTCCATATCGGTGATTTCATGCTCGCTCAACGTCACCATGGGGCGACGGGCGCGGTAGTCAATCAACTCGTCGTTATTGAAGGTGGCAACAGTGCGTGAATCCAGCGCGGCCTTCAAGTGACTGGCTGCGCCTTCAACGGCGTGACCTGCATCAGCGTAGCCTTGCATGGCCACGATCAGGGTGGGCCCAGAGGACGCGCCGGCGTCCACGGCGGGAGCTGGGTACTCCAGCTCGTACATGTGCCGTTGGTCGTCTGACGTCATATGACATCCTCCTTGCTTTCGAACCGTCTAACACCCCGTTCAACTACCGGGTACAGCGTTTCATTCCCACCTTACGGACCGGGCGCGGCATTCGGTTGCGCACCTGTCACTTTGTCCAGAAATGCACAGCTTCGCTTAACGACGCCCCGTGTTCCCAATCTTTTCACCCTCCCCAGGGAACCTTGAGCATGGGTAGGGAAGTCCAATAGGGCATGAAAAATGAATCCTCACGCTCACAGAACCTGCCACCTTTTGACCCGTGGACCGATGATGTCGGTTCCGTTGATGACCCATCTGCAATCATCGCCACCATTCCTGGCACTTTGGGGTACTACCCACAGGAATCCATCGTGGTGATCGGACTGATCCCTGATCCAGCGAACGGAAAGGAACTGATCTTAGGGCCCGTGTTGCGCGCTGATCTTGCCCATGCTGGCCAACTGGCCAACTTCTTGGAGACTGCACCGGTTGAACGTTGTGTCGCCTTCCTTGGCGTCTTAGTTACGCGCACACCTGATGCCGCAAGCGCGCGCACCGCGATCAACGATCTCGACGGTCTGGTCCGCGAGGATGGCGAACCGCTCGTTGATGTGCTGTGGCATGTTTCCGAAATCGCGCAAGGCACCCCGTACACCATGCTCTTCGGGCCGGATCCTGCGTTGATGGCCCGTGAATGGCCGCACGTGAATTGGGGCCATGGGGTAGTGGGATCAGTGATCAATTCCCCCGCAATGCGAGCAATGCGTGACAACGGCACGCTGCCCGCATTGAATCGTTCGGACACATTCGAATACTTCGAGCATGATTCGGTCGCTGACAGCGGAATCGATGTCATCGTCGATGGGGAGATCGTGGATATCGCTTCACTTACACGCGATGCCGCGCGCCGTGCTGACGTGCTTCGCCGCCAGCTTGATCAGGGCAGTCCCACGCCGGGATGGTTCGTGCGGAGAGCCATGACAGCTTTGCGCGATGCTCCGCCACAACCCCTCGTCGGAGTGGATGGGCGATGCAGCTTGGGCCATGCGTTCCAGGAAGTGGAAGCACTCAATGCGCTCGCGACGGCGCTGAGCAGGTCCCTTTTTCGCGATTGTGTCATTGGCACAGCCGTGCGCTACCCGGAGCAATCTGCCACAGCTTTGCTTGCCATTGCACGCTCCTTCAAAGGGGTCATTCGTGCCAATGCATTGAGCCTGTGGGCGATCGTGGCCATTAGTCGGGGATTGTCATCATGGGCATCCGCCGCACTAGTGACTGCGCAAGAAGAAATGCCGAAGCACTCCATGTCAGCGATTTGCTTGGAGATCCTCGCTGCCGGTCAACAGCAGCACCTCGTTACAACGATTCTGCAGGGCTGCGAGCTCGCCTGTGAACACATCACCGGGACAGATGAAGAACGTGATGATGGTCTGGACTTTGACCAAGCAGCAAGCGCCTGATCAATTGCACTAATGCGACTGGGTGTACTCCCACGCATCACGGACAATCTGGTCCAGATCGGTGCGGGTCGGTTCCCACCCCAGCTCTTCCTTCGCGCGTTGCGAGGATGCGATAAGCGTTGCCGGATCACCAGCGCGCCGGGGAGCGACCTCGGCTGGAATCTCGTGGCCGGTGACGCGGCGGCATGCCTCGATGACTTCCTTGACGGAATAGCCGTCGCCGGAACCAAGGTTGAAGATGCGGTGCTTGCCCGGCGTATTCGATTCGAGCGCGAGCAGGTGAGCATCAGCCAGATCACGGATATGGATGTAGTCACGCACGCACGTGCCGTCAGCGGTGGGCCAGTCATTGCCGTACATGAAGATCTTCTCGCGCTTGCCCTGCGCGACCTGGAGCACCAGCGGGATCAGGTGCGTTTCCGTCGCATGGTTCTCGCCGAGACCGCCATAGGCGCCAGCGACATTGAAATAGCGCAAGCTCATGGCACCCAGCCCAAACGCGGTGGCATACGAGGTGATGGCGTAGTCGATCGCCAGTTTGGTCGCGCCATAAGCGTTGGTGGGCTTAGTGGGCATGTCTTCCGTGATCGGGACACGCTCAGGCTCGCCATACGTCGCTGCGGTGGAGGAGAAGACCAAGGAAGTCACATTGTTGGCCCGCATGGAATTCAACAGCTTCAGCGTGGTGCCCATATTGTCACGCCAGTACTCATCAGGCTTTTCCACGGATTCGCCCACGAGGGAACGGGCGGCGAAATGCAACACCCCGTCGACAGGTGGCTGGCCGTCCTTGGTGGAAAGCACATCGTCGATCACATCGTTGATATCGCCTTCGACCAGCGTCGCACCTTCCGGCACAGCGTCACGGTTACCCGTGGAGAAATTGTCCACGATCGTGACTGCGTGGCCAGCTTCCAGCAAAACTTTGGAGCAGACGCTGCCGACATAGCCGGCTCCGCCCGTGACAACGAGGTGGGACATGGTTCCTTCCGGTTTGTTTCAGGGATGCGGGCTAGTCCAGCACGGTGACGCGGAGGGCGTGGGCGAGCTCCGGCGCGAGGGTGATCTGTGAATCCGCTTCCGTGGTAACAGCGATCGTGCCGTTATCGGTGCGCTCGATAGTGACGTGCACACCGCGGTTGATTCCGTAGCGGCAGATCGAAGAATAATGCTCGGAATCGAGCTGGAGAATCTCATTGATCTGCACGACTTCAACGCGGACTGGTTCGCTCAAGTCGAGCTCGCTGACGCGAACGCCAAGGTCGTTTTCGGCCGGTTCTTCGTAGCCCAGTTCGTCGAGCGCGGGGATCGGATTGCCAAAGGGGGAGCGAGTCGGGTCGTCGAGGACCTTGATCAGTTGGCGCTCCACGTCTTCACTCATCACGTGCTCCCAGCGGCATGCCTCGGCATGGACCTGGCTGAGCTCGAGATTCAAAACGTCGGTAAGCAGGCGCTCAGCGAGTCGGTGCTTGCGCATCACGGAGGTTGCGAGTTCGCGGCCGCGCTCCGTCAGCGAGAGTGAACGGTCAGCTTCGACGACCATCAACCCGTCACGCTCCATGCGCGCCACAGTCTGGGACACTGTCGGACCTGATTGGTCGAGGCGCTCAGCGATGCGGGCGCGCAGGGGAATAATGCCTTCTTCTTCTAGCTCGTAGACCGTGCGCAAGTACATTTCGGTGGTATCTACGAGATCTCTCACTACGAACTTCCTTCGATCCTCATGCGAGCCGAGCGGGCGCTCCTCGTAGATCGAGCTAAGGGGAGTGCTCGTTGGCCGCTACTCGTTCAAGACTGAGCAATGGCTAGGGCACATAGTAACCCAGAAAACCGGCGACGGTCCGCAAGGGCGGTGTCGCCGTGGCAAGGAACTGGGACTATAGCGCGTAATCGCGCAGACGGTCGGCGCGTTCGCCCACGCGGAGCTTGCTCATCACTTCGCGCTCAATTTGGCGTACGCGCTCGCGGGACAGACCGAATTTACGGCCGATCTGGTCCAGGGTGCGTGGCACACCATCATCAAGGCCGTAGCGCAGACGAATCACGTCCTGCTCGCGCTGCTCAAGGCCCCCGATGATGTCATTAATATCGTCGTGGCGCAGTGCGGAAACGACCGCATCTTCAGCGTCAGCAGCTTCAGCATCCTCGATGAAATCACCCAAAGGTGCTTCCTCATCAGCGCCGACGGGCATATCCAAGCTCACCGGATCGCGGGACTGGCGCAGCAGCATCTCGATCTTGGATTCTTCAATGCCCGACTCGTCGGCCAGCTCCTCATTCGTTGGTTCGCGGCCCAGGGACTGGTACATCTCACGGCGAATGCGGGAGAGCTTATTCACTTGCTCCACAAGGTGGACTGGGAGGCGAATGGTGCGCGACTGGTCAGCCATGCCACGGGTGATCGCCTGACGGATCCACCAGGTTGCGTATGTGGAGAACTTAAATCCCTTGGTGTAGTCGAACTTCTCCATCGCGCGGATCAAGCCCAGGTTACCCTCCTGGATCAGGTCCAACAGTGGCATGCCACGGCCGGTGTAGCGCTTCGCTAGGGAGACAACGAGACGCAGGTTAGCTTCCAACAGGTGGGAGCGTGCCTTGCGGCCTTCCTTGGCCAAGATCTTCATATCGCGCTTCTTAGCGCGGGTGAGCTCTACCTCCGGGTCGTCGAGGAGACGCTGTGCGTAGAGACCGACCTCGATCTGCTGGGCGAGTTCGACCTCCTCCTCAGCGTTCAACAGAGCGGTCTTGCCGATGCCGTTGAGGTACACACGAACCAAGTCTGCAGACGGGTTGTCATTCGTCTGGTTCCGGCGGCTCCCGCGGTCGACCTTTTCTTCATTGGCATCAGCATGATCCACATCGGGTTGAGTCATGGATGGAAGCTCCTTTAAGTCTCGCGAATCTATCGGTACAACGCCGGACAAGAGCAAATTGTTCCCCGTTGTCAGGCCCCTTTGGCTGCATACGCATTCATGCAGTTCAGGTGGGATCTTTCGTAGGGAGCGGATACGCGGTTGTCTGAAAGGGACTTTAGCAGCTTCGGTCTAGCTTTCAACAAGAACAGTGAACGGCCCAGAGTTGACTGAAGCAACGTCCATCATCGCGCCAAAGCGGCCCTCTTCAACGTGGATTCCACGCTCGCGTAAACCAGCCGCGATCTTGGCAATCACCGGTTCGGCGACATCGCCAGGTGCAGCGTCAGACCAAGAGGGACGACGTCCCTTCTTCGTGCGGCCCATCAGCGTGAACTGACTGACGAGAAGAACAGGAGCGCCGGCATCTTCGACGGAGACCTCACCGTCGAGGATGCGCAGTTCAGCGATCTTACGCACCATGGTTTCCCATGCATCATCGGCATCGTCGGTGCCGACACCGACGAGTGCGAGAATCCCGCCGGTTTCCGGACAATCGATCGCTCCGACGACCTCACCATCGACGGTGACGGATGCTTGCGTAACGCGAGTGAGCACAGCTTTCATCGGTTCTTTTGCTTCCTTTCAACAGGGCAGTACTAGGTAGTCAGGCTGACCAGATCAGCCGGTAGGACGAATCCGTGGCGAATGAGGTCGATGATGACGCCAGCGGCTTCGTCGTAAAGCGCGTTTTCCGCATCATCGTCAAGGCCATGGGATGCGGCCCACAAAGAAACGATGTCACGCAGCGGTAGGCCGTCTGGATTGAGTCCGGCGAGGATCGCGGCGACAGCATCATCAACATCGTGAGTGAATCGTGGGCCGTCGGTACGCGTGACGCGCTTGACCTCAGAGGCAAAGCCCATGCCCGTTTCAGTATCGGACAGGCTGACGTCTTCGAGTGCGACGCCAGGGCGCAGGGCATAGCGCGCATCGAGCACATCGCTTATCGACGCCTCCCGCAACCACTCCATCCTCACGAAATACTCCTCGACTTCCGGGCCGAGCGGATCAGTGAATGGCTGGGCGAGTGTTTCCGAGGTGACCTCCGTGGGGGCGTCACCGATATCGCGAATGAAGATCCACCCGAACCCGACAGCACGGACATCGTGCTCCCGGAAGTGAGCAAGCCACGTACGTGTGCGAGCGATTCCTTCTGCCGAGCGTGGATCAATTGATTCGTCTTTCAACCACGTCGACACATACAGCGCCGGATCGACTACATCGCGCTGCAGCACCCAGGCGGAAACACCCGTGGACGGGAACCAGCTAGCCACGCGCTGTTCCCACGATTGCCCACTGGTGTGAACCCAGGATCCGAGAACGAACGCAGAACCGGACTCAGCGAGATAATCCGGTGCTGCACCGACAACGAGCTCCGTCGCACCATCAAGGTCCAGACCAGAATCACGGTAGACATGCCCGACTTCAGGCAGTCCGACCACGAAAGGTGGATTTGTCACAATACGGTCGAATTTCTCGCCTTCGACTGGCTCGAACCAGGAACCGTGGCGCAGCTCCACATTGTTCACTCCTGCGCCGGCCATGGTGGCTTCTGCAAGAGTGAGGGCTCGCCCGTGAACATCGGTCGCCACCACCCGCTCAGCAGCGGCTGACTGCGCCAACGCCTGAACACCCGAGCCCGTTCCCAAATCCAGCACTGTTTCAACCGGAGTCAGGGGAGTAGCAGACAACAGAGACAAACTCGCCGCACCGACACCAAGGACATGGTTCGGTCCCGGCACATGGTCAGTGACAGATGCATCGAGGTCAGAGAACACAAACCGATCGTGGCCGGCGATGAAATGCGGACGAATATCCAATGCCACTTGGACGTCGCCGGAAGGGGTACGGGTGAGCACCCCGGCGTCGATAAGCGAAAGCACGAGGCGCGGCGGAAGGAATTCAGAGAGCTCTTCTGCCGTCATCTTTTCGCGCACGAGGAAGAAACGGATCAAGCCGGAGAGCCGTGAATCATCACAGGCTTCCAACACCGCGCCGGGCTCGCCGCGGAAGAGCGCTTCGACCGCATCTGGGCCAAGGTGTGCGGCGATGGAATCAGCGGTGAACCCCGCAGCTTCGAATTCGCGGGTTAGTTCGCGCGCGACGGATAGTGGCTGCACGGTGTTCTCCTTAATCCTCGTGGTCGATCGTGTCGGGGAGATTGGGCGAGGAGCCGTGAGGCATCCTGGATGTCAGTTGCTGCTGCTGTGCCGCCGCGATCTGTGCCTGGCGTGCGACAGCTGGTTTGTACACGTTGCGCGTGCGCTTATCGCGCACCTCATGGCCGTCATTTGCCACCACGACCGAAATCCAGGGCAATGGAATGGAAATAGCGAAAAAGAGGATGGCAAGCCACCAGTTGTGCCACCACATCACAGCCGCAATGGACAAGAACACAAATGGCAAACGCAGACCCTGCATGATCAAATACGCACGTTCACGGGAACGGCGATTCTCCGACTGTGAGCGTTGCGCCGAGGTGATCAAAGCCGCTTTCTTGCGCGAAAAACGCTTGCCGGGCGTGCTTACAGCATCCCCCTCCACAACGGAGGGATCGTTGTAATCACCTGGTGTACTCATGAGTCCCAAGGGTAGACCCGGAAGCGATGCTTGTGCGACCGGGTGTGCCGCAGCGCGTTTCATCATGGTTCGGGCAATGAGGCATGATGGGGTGCGTGACGCAGACAACGACGAAGACTATTGAACGGCCCGATGTCCGCGAAGACACCTCGCAGGACAATGACACCCCGAAGTTCTTCCACTACGTGAAGAAGGACCAAATTGTCAGCTCCGCTGTAAGCGGTGACATGGTGGTCGCGTTGTGTGGAGAGACCTTCCCGGTGCGCAAGCAAGCCAAGCCCGGCTCACCTGTGTGCCCGGACTGTGAGCGGATCTATAAGGGGCTGCGCCGCAAGTGACCCAGGCTGTTTCAGGGAATGGGCCGTCTCTGCGCCAATGGCAGCAGGAGGCCCTTGACCTTTTTCTCGCTAAGAAGCCGAAGGACTTCCTTGCCGTGGCTACACCTGGCGCAGGTAAGACGACCTTTGCGCTGACTTTGGCGAGCACGCTGCATGCCGAAAGGACTGTGGAGCGCATCATCGTGGTGGTGCCCACGGAACACCTGAAGGTGCAGTGGTCTGAGGCAGCAGCCCGGTTCGGGCTCTCCCTTGACCCGGAGTTCACTAACTCTTCCGCGGTCAACCCTGCCTATGACGGTGTGGTGGTCACCTACGCACAGGTGGGTATGCACCCCTTTAAGCACCATGCGGTGGCGTCTGCTCGCCGCACTCTGGTGATCTTGGATGAGATCCACCACGCCGGTGACGCAAAGAGCTGGGGTGATGGTGTACGTGAGGCATATAACGACGTCACGCACCGCCTCGCACTAACGGGTACGCCATTCCGCTCAGATGATTCGGCGATCCCGTTTGTCACCTATGAAGAAGACGGGGAAGGCCACCTCGTCTCACAAGCGGACTACACCTATGGTTATGCCGAAGCGCTTGCCGACGGCGTGGTGCGCCCCGTTGTTTTCCTTGCCTACAGTGGTGAGGCACAGTGGAAGGACTCCGCGGGTGAAGAGTATTCCGCACGCCTGGGTGAACCGCTCGATGCTGCGCAGACAGCCCGTGCTTGGAAGACCGCCCTTGATCCGAAGGGGGACTGGATCGCCGCGGTACTGCAAGCAGCACAGACACGGTTGACCAAGATTCGTGGGCACATGCCTGATGCCGGTGGCCTAGTCATCGCTACCGACACGACTACTGCGCGTGCGTACGCGAAGATCCTGAAGACAATCAGTAATACCCCGGTGACGGTGGTGCTTTCTGATGAGCCAGGCTCATCCAAACGCATTGCCGAGTTCTCAGCCTCGCAGGACGAATGGCTGGTGGCTGTCCGCATGGTCTCTGAGGGCGTTGACGTGCCCCGTCTAGCAGTAGGCGTGTACGCCACTTCAGCGTCCACCCCGCTGTTCTTCGCTCAGGCAATCGGGCGCTTTGTTCGCTCCCGTATGCCGGGTGAATCAGCCTCGATCTTCCTACCATCCGTCCCGGTACTGCTCCGTCTGGCCGAGGAGATGGAAGTCTCCCGTGACCACGTTCTGGGCAAACCGCACCGCGAACCCGGGTGGTCCGATGAGCTACTGGAACAAGCCAACCAAAAGCGCAGTGAACCGGACGAGGCCCCCACCTATGAGTCCATCGGGGCCTCCGCCGAACTAGATTCCCTGATCTTTGATGGCTCAACGTATGGCACACCGACGCTTGCTGGCACCGAAGAAGAACAAGACTTCCTTGGACTGCCGGGCCTGCTTGATGCAGAACAAGTAAAGACCTTGTTGCGCAAGCGTCAATCTGAACAGCTCGACGCTAGGGAAGCAGAAGAAAAAGCGCGCCGGGCGCAAGAGGCTGCTGAAGAAAAGCGATCGCAGGCAGGCGCGCCGTCTGTGCATGGTGCGCCGTCGTCGGCCGGTGACAGTGGTGTGGCTTCAGAGGACATCCCGGCATTGCGCCAAGAGCTCAATGCTCGTGTGGCCATCATGGCGTCTCGCACGGGGCGCCCGCACGGCGCGATCCACACAGAAGTACGCAAGGCTTGTGGCGGTCCACCGACAGCGCTGTGTACAGCCGACCAGCTCAGAGAGCGGATCAAATACCTCACCCAGTGGTAGGCTCGGCCGCATTATGGCGCACCCGAATCCCATGAACCGTGGCCCTGTTGACCCATACGGTCGCTACACCCCGCATGGGCCAAATCCGTATGTGCCGAATTCGTATCCGCCGGTCCCGCAGCCACACCCAGCTGGTTTTGCGCGACGCGGCAATGGGTTCGCTACAGCCTCGCTTACTCTCGGGATCCTTACGGTTCTGGGTTCGTGGTACTTCCTCATCTTTGGCACTCTTGGTGCCATCGCCGGCATCATTTTCGGATCAATCGGGCTGAGCCAGCACCGTCGCGGGTTGACCCAATCAGGCCAAGCGCGAAGCATCATCGGAATCATCCTGAGCAGTCTGGCATTGGTCATCGCCATCATCTTCGCGGTGCTTGTCTTCATGATCATCATGGAAGAAGGCGGTGGCACTCTCACCGATCCTGCTGTTCCCGACAGCGGAGTCGGGGAGAACGAAAGCTTCCTGGACCGGTCACGCGACCGCTACATGGAACACACTTAAGAGCTGAAATGAAGTAGCTGAAACACGAAAACGGCCCCCGGGGAGTGAATCCCGTGGGGCCGTTCAATCGTCGATAAGCGCTTTGTACTGCTTGGAATTAGTCCAGGTAGTCGCGCAGCACCTGCGAACGCGACGGGTGGCGCAGCTTCGACATCGTCTTCGACTCGATCTGGCGGATACGCTCACGGGTCACGCCGTAGACTTGGCCGATCTCATCGAGCGTGCGCGGCATTCCGTCCGTCAGACCAAAGCGCAGGCGCACAACTCCAGCTTCACGCTCAGACAGCGTGTGCAGCACGTCCTGCAGCTGATCCTGCAGGAGGGTGAAGGACACAGCATCGACAGCAACGACTGCCTCAGAGTCCTCAATGAAGTCACCAAGCTGGCTATCGCCCTCATCACCGATGGTCTGATCCAGCGAGATCGGCTCGCGAGCGTACTGCTGGATCTCGAGGACCTTCTCCTCGGTGATGTCCATTTCCTTAGCCAGCTCCTGCGGCGTCGGCTCACGGCCGAGGTCCTGCAGCAGCTCACGCTGGATGCGGCCGAGCTTGTTGATGACCTCGACCATGTGCACCGGAATACGAATGGTGCGGGCCTGGTCAGCCATCGCGCGGGTGATTGCCTGGCGGATCCACCACGTTGCGTACGTGGAGAACTTGTAACCCTTGGAGTAATCGAACTTCTCCACCGCACGGATCAAACCGAGGTTGCCTTCCTGGATCAGGTCCAAGAAAGCCATGCCACGGCCGGTGTAGCGCTTAGCAAGGGAGACCACGAGACGAAGGTTTGCCTCGAGCAGGTGGTTCTTCGCCTTGCGACCATCGCGTGCCACGGCACGCAGGTCGCGCTTCACCGCAGGGGTGAGCTTGGCGTCCTTATCGCCCTCATCAGCAGCACGCTGCATCTCATCTAGGCGGTACTGGGCGTACAAGCCAGACTCGATGCGCTTTGCCAGAGAGACCTCCTGCTCAGCGTCGAGCAGTGCGACCTTGCCGATCTGCTTCAAATAAGCGCGGACCGAGTCAGCAGAAGCCGTGAGCTGTGCATCCTTACGAGCCTGGCGCAGGGCAGCAGATTCCTCAATATCCCAGACGGACGGTGCGGAGTTGCTGTCATCCTCATCATCATCGCTGGGTGCTGGTGTTTTATCGGAAGCGTCTTCCTTGCCCAGCTCCGGCACGACATCCTCTGCGTCGTCCTCGTCCTCGTCTTCCTCGATCACAGCATCGACGACCTCTTCATCATCAAGGTCCTCATCGAGGTCATCATCCAGACCGTCCTCATCGATGTCATCGTCGAGGTCATCATCCAGACCGTCCTCATCGATGTCATCGTCCAGCAAGTCGTCGTTGAGTTCGTCCTCGCTGTCCTCGGACTCGTCGATTTCGTCCGCCTCCGGAGCAGCTTTAGCTGCTGCAGTCTTGCGCACGGTCTTCTTCGCAGCCGACTTCCGGACCGTCTTCTTCGCGGTTTTCTTGGCGGTCTTCTTCACTGCCTTCTTGGCAGTCTTTTTAGCTGCCTTCTTCGTAGTCTTTTTGGCAGTGGTCTTCTGGGCGGTCTTCTTCGCTGCTTTCTTTGCCGTCTTTTTCGCAGCGGTCTTGCGGGCAGGCGAAGCAGCCCCGGTGCTTCCGGATGCCTGGCCGTCGGCGCTGCTAGTTGCTGCGTCAGAGCTGGTATCAGGGCTCTTCTTGTTGGATGCGGTGCTCGCTGCCACGTACGACCTTTCATGAGCTCGTCGCTTCTCGTTGTCAATGTGCCACCACCATACGGGAGAGTGGTTTCAACAAGGAGAGGCGGAGTCTATTCCTACGTCCATGAGTTACGGCGCGGCACCAGCACCGAAAAGGATTGTCCTTGCCGGTGCCAGTACCGCTGGGTATTGAACAACCCTACAGCATACGCATGTACAAGTAGTGTGCGCCACCTCCATTAACTTTTTAGTTTCAACGGTGGGCGATTAGGGCCAGTGCTGTAGGTGAACGGTCTGGTTAATGACCGTGCTGTTCGCTTCGTCTGAGTGGGGAATTTAGGGTGCCACGTTTTTCCACACAGCCATGGCGGCACCGACGATGCCTGCCCGGTTGCGCAGCTGTGCCGGCACCACAGGAGTTTCAACGGTGAGAAGAGGCACCCACTTGTCGTGTTTGCGGGAGATGCCACCGCCCACAACGAATGTGGTCGGATTGAACAACTTCTCGTATTCAGTGAGGACCTTATCCACTCGCTTTGCCCACTTCTTGTAGCTGAGGTCCTCACGGTCCTTCGCTGAGGAAGACGCTTGGTGCTCGGCTTCCTTGCCATCCACGATCATGTGGCCGATCTCAGTGTTGGGGTAGAGCTCGCCGTCCATGAGGAATGCGGATCCAATTCCGGTGCCGAATGTCAGGAAGATGACGGCACCAGAGCGAGCAGTCTCATCACCGAAGGCGACTTCGGCGAGGCCGGCCGCATCTGCGTCGTTAAGCACTGCAATGTGGCGTCCGCCGAGATGTTCAGTGAAAAGGTCATGGACGTTGGTGCCAATCCACGAGCTGTCAATATTCGCGGCGCTGCGGGCGACTTGGTCAGTGACAACTGACGGCAAGCACACGCCCACCGGACCATCCCACCCAAGCTGGTTGAGAATTTCTGCCGCGGTGGACGCGACAGCCTCGGGCGTTGCGGGCTGTGGAGTTGCGATTTTGATGCGCTCACCGACGAACTCGCCAGTGTGCATATCCACGATGGCGCCTTTGACACCGGAGCCTCCGATATCGATGCCGCAGCAGTAATGCTCTGCATCTGTCACTGCTGGCTGCGTGCTGTTTTCGCTATTGCCGTTAACTCCGTTAACCATGGTGCACAATTCTAGCTGGCTCACGGCGAGATTGGGGCCACGAGGCTCGGCGAAGGCACCCCGTACGACACGCCAGAAAGGCCAATGTGTGTCAGAAACATGACAGATCAAGATCGTTGTTTTAGGATCGCGTCGAAAGTAGAGCAGTAAGGGCCTTCGAGAGGCGTTCTTTTCGCCACAACTGTGCGGTTCTTACTGGGACGATGTTTGGCAAAGGAGACCCACTAGTGGCCACCGATTACGACGCACCGCGCCGCCGCCTCGACGATGAGATTGAGACCGACTCGCTCGAAGGTCTCAAGGCTCAGGAGGCTGCCGGAAGCAGCATGGATGATGACGGCGAGGTTGTTGACGCTTTTGATCCTCCGCAGGTTGATCTGTCTGGGGAGGAGCTCAATGTTTCTGTTGTGCCGAAGCAGCAGAATGAGTTCACCTGTGCGTCCTGTTTCTTGGTGCAGAAGAACAACCGCCTGGGGCACACCGAGCCGGACGGCTCCAAGATCTGCCTCGACTGCGAATAAAACTGGGTGTTACGCCTTCGTGAGGGGTTCGATGGCCCGGTCGGCTTGATCGGGCACGAAGGCGCGCAACAGTTCTTCGGGGTTCTTTGACGACACCAACCAGTAGGGGGTGGGGTCTTCTGGGTCGTCGAGTACAAACAGCGTCAGCTGGTCTACCCAGGCGTGATGCACGAGGTACGCAGCGGGGTCGAGCTGCCGGCCGAGCGCATTGCGCTTCGCGGATTTCGGCACAGCCAAAGAGCGCGTGACCACAGTATTTGGAAGGTTCGCTTCCCCGATCACCAACCACCGTGTGCCATCGGTATCGCGTTCAACCTTGACCACGGTTGAAGACAGGTGGATTAAGAACCATGCGATGACCGCTGCGACGACCAGAAATGCGATGGCGAACCACGCAATTCCGCGGTTATTGCCCATTTGGGCTCCGATGAGTGCTGCGAATGCGATGGCAGCAACCCACCACCACGCCGGAACCCATTGGCGCTCGGAGTAGAGGACTTCCGGGCCAGCGGCCGGACGGGGACTTCCAGTGGGATTATCGCTCGAAGCAGGGCTCATATTCTCACTCGTATTTTCGGTCACGCATTCCATGTTAAGCAGGGCGGGCCGGTTCGCTTAATCATGCGCACTGCGCGCCGAACTACGGGGCATGCTTATCGACGCCGACAGCAACCGTCTTCAGCGTCCGCTCAACCCCGTGACGTAGTGTGGGGCCGTGACTAATCACGTGAATGAACCTCAAAACAACGGGCAGTCAGCTGGCATTGGGCCGATTCCGCTGAAGCGGTTGGACCCGGAGCTGCCAATGCCAAAGCGTGCGCACCGCGGTGATGCCGGGGTGGATCTGCACTCAGCTGAAGACATCACTCTTGCACCGGGAGAGCGCGCTCTGGTGAGCACGGGTATTGCCTTGGCGCTTCCGTTGGGCACAGTGGGCTTGATTCATCCGCGCTCTGGTTTAGCCGCTAAGCATGGTCTGACCATCGTGAACACACCGGGCACTATTGACGCGGACTATCGCGGTGAGTTGAAAGTGTGCCTGTTGAACACTGATAAGGACACTGCTTTTGAAGTCACGCGTGGGATGCGCATTGCTCAGCTCGTAGTTCAGCGTGTGGAGCTGCCTGATTTCATGGAAGTGGACGAATTGGATGAAACAGTTCGTGGTGCCGGCGGTTACGGCTCCACTGGCGTGAACTGATGACGAGACAAGCACGACGATAATTAGTTAGTAGCGACGAAAACGACGTTAAGGAGTACCTCGCACCATGGCACTGTGGCCGTTTGGCAAGAAGAATAAGAAAGCAAATGAGGCTGCGCAGGCACCGCAATCTGCAGATCAGACCTCCCAGGAATCTTCGCAGAATCCGAGTTCTGAGCTGACTATTACGGACCTTCAAGAAGGCGCAACCACGAAGGCCAATGAGGAGCCTTCCGAAACCGAGGCTGAGCGCGACAACGAGCCCGAAAGCACCGCACCGGCGAAGCCAGCTGACCAGGGTCCCGTCACCATCGAGCACGATGCCATTGGTGGAAACACTGGCCCGTTCGATGGCGACAGCGTGGACATCAATGATTTTGACTTCAGTGATTTCGCCGAAGGCATCTTGAATCTGGGTTCGATCCAGCTGCCATTGCCGAAGGGCTCCCAGGTGCAGGTGGAGATGGGGGAGCAAGGCCCGCGCATGCTCCATGTTGTCACTCAGTACGGTCGCATCACGCCGGTCGCTTTTGCGTCGCCAAGTTCTGGCGGCATGTGGGAAGAATCCAGTGACGAGATCTTCGAAGGCATGACTGAAGAAGGCATGCCCGTCACGTACGAGGCTGGCCCATGGGGACGCGAAGTTGTTGGCCGCGGTGAGAATGGCGTGATTCGCATCGTTGGTGTGGAAGGACCGCGTTGGCTGTACCGCGTCACCCTAGCTGCACCGCACGGTAAGGAAGACGACCTGGCCAAACTCGCACGCGAGATCATTGCCCGCTCGTTCGTCTACCGCGGTTCGACGCCGGTGCTGGCTGGTAACTCACTGCCGGTGGAACTTCCTGCACAGCTAGCGGCCCAGCTCCAGCAGGCAATGGCGCAACAGCAACAGCAGCAAAACGAACAGAATCAGCAGAACCAGAATCCGGAAAACTAGACCTTCAATGGACGACCAACCCTCAATGTCTTCTGCCTCCGCACCAGGGGCACCTTCCAACCTCAATGTGGGAGATGAACTCACACTCACTCCCACCGCCATGGCGCACGGCGGGGAGGCCATCGCGCAAGCGCCTGATGGGCGAGTGGTCTTTGTCGCCGGGGCGATCCCTGGTGATACCGCTCGAGTGACCTTGACCCGGGTGAAGAAGAATTGGGCGCGCGGGACGGCGACATCGATCGAGGCACCGTCTACTGATCGTGTGGACCCGATGTGCCCAGCAGCAAAGGCAGGTGCTGGATGTTGCGATTATTCGCATATCGCACCGGCTGCACAGCAGCGGTTTAAGCGTGAGATCCTGGTAGGGCAGCTGGATAAATTTGCTAAGAGCAGTGGCGTGCTCACCGGATTCGATCTCGCCTCCGATCTTGAGCAGGAAGCTCTCGCCCCGCAAACAGGCTGGCGCACACGCGTCCGGTTCGGCGTTGGACCCGATGGGCGTGCTGGAATGCGTAAGGCGAAAAGCCACGATGTGATTTCAGGAATTCGATGCACGCAAGTGGGCGACGAAGTGCAAGACGGAATCGTGGGCGAGGACGCACGCACGTTCACACCCGGTGCGGAATTGGTCGTTGTCATGGATTCACGCGGCCGGCGCCATGTCGTGGAAACACAGCGTGCTCAGCGAGGCAAGCGCATTGAGCGGATCCAAACGCGCATTGAAGGCGAAGAGAATGTCACGCAGGCCGTGCCGGCGCCGGTGGGGAGCGGACTAGGAGAGTCTGTGTTCACCTTTCCGCCAACGGCATTCTGGCAGGCACACACGTCCGCGCCGGCGACCTATTGCGGCTACATCGCTAAGTGGGCGCAAGACACGTATGCCCGTCCCATTGGGTGGGACCTTTATGGCGGTGTCGGACTCTTCGTCCCGCAGATCAGCGAGGCACTAGGCACTGGCGCCCAGGTGGTCAGCGTGGATTATTCGGCGGCAGCGACCCGCTCAAAACAGCCCGTACTGGAGCACTTCGATGTTGAGGTACGCAACCAAAAGGTCGAAGCCAGCATCGACGCCTTGCCCGATCCGGGGTTGGTCGTGCTTGATCCACCGCGCACGGGGGCGGGTGAAGAAGTCGTTAAAGCAGTAGCAGCGCGTGAACCACAGCGAGTGATTCACATCGGTTGTGACCCGGCGACATTTGCCCGCGACCTCTTTGCCTGGGGCGAAGCAGGCTATGTTGTCGAGCACATGGCGCTTATCGACGCATTCCCGAACACTCACCACTTCGAAGTGCTGACCAGTCTGATTCCGGCCCACGGAAAATAATGGTTTTGCTGGGCTAGCGTGTAAACTAGTCCAAACGATGAAGACCGCTAATGATTGCCCTAACTGGGGTGATACAGGCGGGAGAGAATTCGCTGAGAAGGAGCCAAGACGAAAAGTGAGTAGGCTTGACCACCTCAACCTTCCCGCTGACTTGAAGCGTATGTCGGCGGAGGAACTCGACCGCCTTGCTCGTGAAATCCGCGAATTCCTCATTCAAAAGGTCTCTAAAACAGGCGGGCACCTCGGCCCGAACCTCGGTGTCGTTGAGCTGACGATCGCGTTGCACGCGGTATTCGACTCACCGCAGGAGCCGATCCTGTTTGATACGTCGCACCAGTCTTACGTGCACAAAATTCTCACGGGACGTGTTGGCGAATTTGATACTCTCCGCCAAAAAGATGGCCTGTCTGGGTACACCAGTCGCAGTGAGTCTGAGCATGACTGGACTGAGTCCTCGCACGCATCCGCGGCGTTGTCGTACGCCGATGGGCTTTCGAAGGCGAAGGTGCTGCAAGGCCATGGTGCAGACAATGTCGTCGCTGTTGTCGGTGATGGTGCTCTCACCGGTGGCATGTGCTGGGAAGCGTTGAACAATATCGCTGCGGGCAACCGCAATGTGGTGATCGTGGTCAATGACAACGGTCGCTCCTATTCGCCGACGATCGGTGGCTTTGCCCGCAACCTGGAGGATTTGAAATCCCAGATCGCACAGATCCGGATTCAGCCTGGCTATGACGAGGTGATGCAGCAAGGCAAGCGCACCTTGAAGTCCATGGGCTGGGTAGGTGAGCGTGCGTTCGGTGCGTTGCAGGCAGTCAAAGAGGGCATCAAGCACCAGGTAGTGACCACGCAGATGTTCCAAGACCTGGGCATGAAATATGTCGGCCCGATTGAGGGGCACGACATCGAGGCCTTGATGACTGCGCTGGCGTATGCGAAGCAGCATGATGGTCCGCTGATCATTCACGTGGCAACTGAGAAGGGCCATGGTTTCGCCCCCGCGGTGAATAATGAGGCCGACCAGATGCACTCGACCGGTGCGATTGATCCGGTCACCGGTGAGTCGCTGGGCACGTCCCGTCCGGGCTGGACCTCTGTCTTCTCGGAGGAACTGCTGCGTGCAGCACATGAGCGTGAAGATATCGTTGCGCTGACCGCCGCGATGGCAGGTCCGACAGGTCTGACGCCTTTTGCGGAGCAATTCCCGTCCCGCTTCTTCGATGTCGGCATCGCCGAGCAGCATGCAGTGACCTCTGCGTCCGGTATGGCGCTGGGCGGATTGCATCCGGTCGTCGCGGTGTACTCCACATTCCTCAACCGTGCGTTTGATCAGCTGCTCATGGATGTCGGCTTGATCAATCAGCCGGTCACGTTGGTGCTGGATCGTGCCGGTATCACCGGTAGTGATGGCGCAAGCCACAACGGTGTGTGGGATATGGCGATCACATCGATTGTGCCAGGTATCCGCGTGGCGGCTCCGCGTGATGCGGACACCCTGCGTGAGGAATTCCGTGAGGCAATCGCGGTCGATGATGGCCCGACCGTGGTCCGATTCCCCAAGGGCGATGTCGGTCCTGCGATCGAGGCTGTGCGTCGAACTGACGGCGGTTGCGATGTTCTGGTCGAGCCAGCAGCCGGAGATGGTGAGAGCAGCGATGATGCAACACCCGAGGTCCTCATCGTGGCCATCGGTGAATTTGCTGAGTTCGCGGTCCAAGTCGCAGAGAGCCTGAACAAGAAAGGCCACCGCATCACAGTGGTGGACCCGCGTTGGATTGTGCCGATCAATCCTGAACTGGTTGACATGGCGGCGAGCGCCGACATGGTCGTGGTGTACGAAGATGGTGTGGTCCGCGGTGGCATCGGTTCCGCACTGGGCGAAGTTCTCAATGCCGCTGAGGTGGATACGCCGCTGCGTCATCTCGCATTCCCGGATGTCTTCCCGCAGCACGCATCGCGTTCGCAGCTCATCGCTGATGTGGGCTTGGATGCAGATTCGGCTCAGGCGGCTATCGAAGCGTGGATTAAAAACCTGTAGTTCTACTCGGTTTCAAGCGAGCCGAGTAATGGGGCGACTTCGGCGATCTGCCATTCACGTGCCCCGAGTGAGCGGAGCAGAATAGCTGCTTGGTGGGTGCTCCACGGGCCTGGCTCATTGGTCACCGTCCACACTGCTTCGCGCAAGATCGCTGGCGTGAGCAGTACTTCAGGCTGCACCTTCATGTCGAAAGCGGTGGATGCTACTGCAGAGCGCATGGCCTGCAGTGCCTCCCAGGAGTCAGGGTGATGGCGTTGCCAAGCAGATTTACCGGGGGCTGATCCGTCATCCTCACGCTGGGTTTGGTCCGGCCAGGTGCCAGGATCCGATGCGTAGATCTCGCGGAGTACGCGGAACCAGGCGTTCACCGCGCCGCGGCGGCGACGGGGAAAGCCCGAAATAGAGCCAAGTTCTTGTGGCGTGCGAGGTAGTTCTTTGGCGATTGCCACGAGTGCCTTGTTGTTCAAAATCTGGGACGGGGAAATATCACGGCTGCGAGCCTGCGCATCGCGCTTTTCCCACAGTGCTTTGGCCACGGCGAGGGATTTGCGTGATTTGAGGTGTGAGACCCCCTTGAGGTCCCGCCAGGTCTTGGTCGCTGGCTGAAAGTCCTCATATTCAGCGACGATGAAGGCGAACTCCTCATCAGCGAAATCGAGCTTTCCCTCGGCAGCGAGCAGCTCAGCCTGAGCTTCGGCGAGCTCATTGAGGTAGATGACGTCTTCGGCGGCATATTTCAGCCAATCAGCGGGCAGCGGAACTTCAGACCAATCTTCGCGGCCATGGCCTTTTTCCAGGGTGATGCCGCAGAATTCTTCGACCATGGCGCCCAGGTTGGGCTTATCAAAGCCAGCGATGCGTCCGGCCAGCGCGGTGTCGAAGAGTGTGCCGGGATATAGGCCTAATTCAGCCAGGCTGGGCAGGTCTTCAGGTGCAGCGTGAACTATCCAATCGCCACCGTTGACTACAGGAGCGATGATCTCCTCGAGCTCAACGCGGTGGCCTTCTGGGGCGAGCAGAAAGGTCCCGGCGTCGCGGCGATAGATCTGAACTAAGAACGCGCGGTCGTCATAACGGTAGGCCGACGCACGTTCGGTGTCGATAGCGAATGGGCCACGGCCGGCGGAAAGGGCGTCGGCGGCGCGTCGATAAGCATCCGGCGTGGCCGCGAGCTCAAAATCCGTGGTGTCTGCTGAACGCTGTGGGTTGTGCCGCATCGCGGATTAGCGGCGACCATCAATGCCGGCAACGCCTTCCGGCGGCAAGCCAGCGACGTGAGCGAGCACCTTTGAGAACGCCTCGACGTGGTGTGAGAGGTCAGTGCCGGTCGCGGTCCAGGAGGCACGCATTTCAATCTGGTATGCGCGTGGCGGGCCACCGATCTCACCGAAGCGGACTGAGGCGGTAGAAGTCACCGTGCCACCAAGATTGGTGTAATCAGCACCAGTCTCAGCCAGGGACTCGCCGAGCCACTGCCATGCGACATCCGGCAGCAATGGGTCGGAAGCCACGGCATCGTCCATATCGGCCTGGATATAGGCGACGAGACGCATCGAACCTTCCCATGCCTCCTCCGAGGAAGGGGAGTAGAGAAGGATCAATCGTCCGAAGGCATCGCCTTGGGAGTCGGTGGGGATTGGGGCGTCGTCGTCAAGCTGTTGCACCTCAAGGCCCACTGCATGGCTGTACGGCGCGGGGCGCTGCGGCGGACGAATGGTGCCGAGGCTGATCTCCGGCCGCAACTGTGCACGATGCATCGATTCCACTGCCTCATTGAATTCGGCAGGGATGGTTGCAGACTCCCCATTAGCTGCGGTGTGAGCCGCGGAATTAGACGCAGGGGAGGGAGCGGCGGAGAGATGCGGGTGGTCCGAATGTGTCACGCGTTCCAAGCTATCCAGTGGCTGCCTCCAAACTGTGGAGGCGCGCCGTTAGCTTCCCCATGGCGCGGGGTAGGATATCGATAGAACTTTTGTTGGATAGTCCCATGCGGGAAGAAAGGATGCGCCTCCATGGCACAGCCGGACCTTGAAAAGCTCAATAACACCCAGCGTTATGCCCAGTGGGCAACGTTCCGCATCATTCCGGGTGCGCTCGGAAACGATCGCGCAGACGTCATCGCTGAGGCGAAGAAGTTCTTTGCCGGCCTCGAGGAAGAGGACAAGGTCGTTGTTCGCGGCATCTACGACATCTCCGGCATCCGCTCTGAGGCGGATGTGATGATCTGGTGGCATGCCGAAGAATTCTCTGATCTGCAGAAGGCGTACAACGATTTCCGCCGCACTACCGTTTTTGGCAAGTGCCTCGAGGTGTTCTGGATCGGCGTGGGCCTGCACCGTCCGGCCGAGTTCAACCGTGGCCACCTTCCGGCATTCATCATGGGCGAAGAGCCACAAGATTGGATCACGGTCTACCCATTCACCCGTTCGTACGACTGGTACATCATGGACGCGGACAAGCGCCGTCAGCTGCTTATCGAGCATGGTCAGGCCGCAGCCGACTACAAGGATGTTCGCGCCAACACGATGTCGGCATTTTCGCTCGGCGATTACGAGTGGATGTTGGCATTTGAGGCTCCGACCCTGGAGCGCATCTCCGATTTGATGCACAAGATGCGCTATACCGAGGCACGCCTGCACGTGCGCGAGGAGCTGCCGTTCTTCTCTGGCCGTCGCGTGAAGGACGTCGCAGAGATCATCGAGGTCTTGCCTTAAGCAACAGTTCGCTTAGCGACGAACGCCTGTCCACGCATTTTCGCGTGAACAGGCGTTTTATTCTGTTTATCTAGAGCGTGGCCAGTATGAAGTCGCGTGACTACTGGACTGGCTTTTCCTCCAGCGTCATGCTGATCGAGTTAATGCAATAACGCAGATCAGTAGGGGTGTTATAGCCTTCGCCAGCGAAGACATGACCGAGGTGCGAATTGCAATTGGCGCACAACACTTCGGTGCGGACCATGCCCAGCGAGCGGTCCTCGCGCTCAATGATCTTGTCGCCTGCCAGGGGCGAGAAGAAGGACGGCCAACCGCAATGGGATTCGAATTTTTCGGTGGAGCGGAAGAGTTCCTCATTGCATGCCCGGCAGCGGTAGACGCCCTCAGTAGTGGTGTTGGTGTACTTGCCCACCCCCGGTGGCTCCGTGCCGGCCTCGCGCAGCACGTAATACTCTTCCGGACTTAAGCGCTCGCGCCACTGCTGTTCGGTCCAGTCACTGTAATTTGTGTTGTCCGCCATGAACGTGCGTCCTTTCCGGTTGTTGAAAGCGAGTGAGGGCCACAACCCAAGCAGCGACCGCAACGATGAAGACGGCCCAGCCCACGGTGGGCAGGAAGGTATTCAACCAGCGGCCGGTGACAACGTGGCCTTCCACTACCCACGTCAGCGGCGACAAGCACAGGATTATTCCCGCCCATGCAGAAGGGGAGCGCAAAGCGCTTAGCGCACTGCCGACGGTGAAAATCGCGGGGAAGAACATCATGGAGTAATACGCCTGCCCCAGCGAGGACAACAGGCAGACACCAGCGAGCAGCACCGCTGCCGTGGTCGCCGCCCAAACCCACTCTGCGGTGAAGCGGAAGCGTGCGAGGAATACCACTGCGACGAGCACAGTAGCGGCAAACAACAGGAAAAAGGCCCCGTGCAGCCAGCCCGGCATGTCGAAATAGACCGCAGCACCAGCCAGCGAGGAATTCGCATAATCGCGCGTCTGCTTCAGATACGGGGCGACAACATCGATGTAGTCACGTGCCCCCGGGGTCAGCGGCCAGGCGATCGCATTGAACACGATAGGCACGACGATCCCACTGCTGAGCGCACGCCAATCCAATCGCAGCAGTGGGAGCAACATCAAAGGCGCGAACATCGGCTTGACCAGAATGCACAGGCCCAGCACTACGCCGGCAGCCCACGACGAGCCAGCGCCCGCGGCGAGCAGCCATGCCAAAAAGGCTGTCAGGCCCAACAGCAGCACGCCGTTGATATTGGCAAAGGTGAGGGTATTCGTCACTGCTTCCGTGAGAAATGCCAGCGCCACAGCCCCCGGAAAGACTGGGCCACGCAGTGGGAACCCGCCAAGTCGCGTCAACCATGCCAGTGCACCGATGATGCATACGGCGTTGAACAGGATGAACAGCGAACGCATCGCATCGGTATTGCCAGTCAGACCCAGAGGGGACAACAACAATGTCGCGCCCGGGTTGTACAGATAGTGCGGATCGACGTGGTGGTAGATCTCGTTGTATACCGGCTCGCGCAGAACAAACCGCCGCGCAGCTGACCACACCGTGGTGAAATCATCGGTCTTGCCACCCGGAAGCGCCATGACCAAGAGGCGGTGCGCAACGAGGAACAGGGCCAGCGGCCACAGGAACGCGCTCGCCACAGCCGACCAGCGTTGTGGTTCCTCCGTAGCGGGGGAGGACCAGGTCGTGCGAAGGGCGTTCATGCGGGTAGTCACAGCACCCAAAACTACTAAAGCGAAACTAGTTTTCCGCGCTTACCCGCCGGTAGCGAGCGAAGATATGCGAGCCAGCGGAGTAAACATCTTCCAATTCGAGCTCCACATCGATATTGCCGTCAAGGCCTGATGGTTCGCCGTTGACGTGGGGTGAGCAGGTGAGGTGGAGGACGTCGATAAGCGATGCTTCGAACATCGTGGCATACAGCGACGGGCCTCCTTCGCACACGATGCGGCCGTAACCGCGGGCACGAAGCTTATCGACGATTGCTTGCGGCTCGCCCGTGCCCGTCCCGATGAGTTCTGCGCCCACCTGGGCAAGGGCATCTCGCCTGTCCTGTAGTTCCGGGTCAGTCAGTGACTTGTCCGGCGTGAGGATCAGCGGGGGCGTACCGGAGAATAATTTTGTAGTTGTGTCGAAATCTAATGAACGTGACACGACCGCCATCGCGGTAGCTGCTGGGCCATAATCCTCGGCCTTGACCGTGCCGGAACCGACCAGGATGACATCAGCCCATTCGCGCAGCGCCAACATGACTTCCTTGTCCGCATCGTTGCCGAGTGCCCCAGAGGTGCCTGACGCGGTGAAGGATCCGAATGTCGTCGTGATCGCCACAGCACGTACTTCCTCAGCGGGGGTGTCCGCACCAATGATTTCTTCGTGTGTTTTTGGGGAGGTGTTGGTTCCAGTCATGGCAAAAGAATAACCCCAGCTGCCCGGAAATGAATCCAGCAACTGGGGGAGTGGAGCGGATGACGAGACTCGAACTCGCGACCCTCACCTTGGCAAGGTGATGCGCTACCAACTGCGCTACATCCGCATCGGGCTTTCGCCCTGTGCGCGATACTGGGATCGAACCAGTGACCCCTACCGTGTCGAGGTAGTGCTCTACCGCTGAGCTAATCGCGC
>NZ_CAMXWS010000010.1 GCF_947253065.1 uncultured Corynebacterium sp. | reverse complement strand
TCAGCGCGTCGTCGAGCGAGGATGCGTAATCGAGCGTTGGGAAGACCTTGCGCGCGTTGTCCATGCCCTGCGGGTCATACACGCGGACCGAGGCGCCAGCGAGGTTGAGCTGGCCCGCGACGGCGAGTGCGGGCGAATCGCGCACATCGTCGGAATTCGGCTTGAACGCGGCACCCAGCACAGTGATTCGACGGCCGATGACCGAGCCAAGAATGTCGCGCGAAAGATCGACAACGCGCTGACGGCGGCGCATGTTGATCGCGTCCACCTCACGCAAGAAAGTCAGCGCCTGGTCAGCGCCGAGCTCGCCGGCGCGGGCCATGAATGCGCGGATATCCTTCGGCAGGCAGCCACCACCGAAGCCGAGGCCAGCGCCCAGGAATTTGCGGCCGATACGGTCGTCGTAGCCGATTGCGTCGGCAAGCTGAGTGACGTCAGCGCCGACTGCCTCGCAGACCTCAGACACCGCGTTGATGAAGGAAATCTTCGTAGCCAGGAAAGCATTCGCCGAGACTTTCACCAGCTCAGCGGTCTGCAAATCAGTGACGATGAAAGGTGTTTCACGCTTCAACGGAGTGGCATAGACCTCACAGGCGATCTCCTCACCGCGCGAATTCTCGGCGCGAACACCCAGCACGATTCGGTCCGGCTCAATCGTGTCCTTGACCGCGTAGCCCTCACGCAAAAACTCCGGATTCCAGGCGATTTCTACAGTGGCGCCTTTGCCTGCCTTCGCCACGAGCGCATCAGCACGCTCCTGCAAAGCGCGCGCCGTACCCACCGGAACCGTCGACTTGCCGAGGATCAGGTGGTCGCCCTCCAAATGCGGAACGAGACTATCGATCGCGGCCTCAACATACGTCGTGTCCGCCGCGTACGAACCACGCAACTGCGGCGTACCCACACCGATGAAGTGCACATTCGCGAAAGCTGCAGCCTTCGCATAATCAGTTGTGAAACCGAGGTTGCCAGCATCAATATTGCGCTTCAGCACCTCCGGCAGACCCGGCTCATAAAACGGCACATCGCCGTTCTTCAACGCGTCGATTTTCGCCTGGTCAACATCAATACCGAGCACCTCGTGCCCCAGCTCAGCCATGCAAGCCGCGTGCGTCGCTCCGAGGTACCCAGTGCCAATCACAGTCATGCGCATACGGGTCATTATGGCCCGGCTCGCACGATTTGGCAGTGCAGTCAAAAAAGAGGGCGCTTATCGACGCCCTCTAAAACCTTTACTTGTGCCCGCACCCGCCCCCGCACCCACACTGACCGCCCTGGTTGGTGGTCTCGTTAGCAGCAGTCGCTGCGATTCCTCTTGAAGAACTTTTTCGTATTTGAAACGTGCTCAAAGATCAGCGGAAGTTCAAATATGCCTTCGATGGCGTCGGCCCACGCTGCCCCTGGTACTTCGACCCTACGACAGAGGAACCGTACGGGTTCTCAGCCGGCGAGGTCATCTTGAACAACGCGAGCTGGCCCACTTTCATTTCAGGCCAGAGCGTGATCGGCAGGTTAGCCACGTTGGACAGTTCAAGGGTGATGTGGCCAGTAAAGCCCGGATCGATGAAGCCTGCCGTGGAATGAGTAACCAGGCCAAGGCGACCCAAGGAGCTCTTGCCCTCAAGGCGACCGGCGAGATCGGAAGGAAGGGAGAATTTCTCCAGCGTTGCAGCCAGCACGAATTCACCTGGGTGCAGCACGAACGGTTCACCTTCGGGGACCTCAACCTCAGTGGTCAGGTCGTGCATTTCCTGCTTCGGGTCAATGTGCGTGTACTTGGAATTGTTGAACACGCGGAAGAAGCGGTCGATGCGCACATCCACACTGGATGGCTGAACAAGGTCTGGGCTGAACGGGTCGATGCTCAGACGGCCGGCATCAATGGCGGAGCGAATGTCACGGTCAGAAAGAAGCACGCCTTCATCTTACGACGCTCCCCTGCACTAGACACTGCCGGGCCTTTTAAGTGCCGGCACCTCGCGGTGCTACGATGACTAGCGCTGCCGGCGTAGTTTAGTGGTAGAACATCAGCTTCCCAAGCTGAGAGTGCGAGTTCGATTCTCGTCGCCGGCTCCACTTCCACCCCAGTTATCCCGTTGATACTGTTTTGGTCATGAAACGACTTCTCTGCAGTGTCACAGCAGCCCTGGGATTCGGAGCATATCCGCATGCTGAACACATTCCCGGATACAGATCCGCGGGTGGTGTACACATCGCTGTACTCGGAAAACGACGGAGTGGTCACGCCGTACACCAGCTCGATCCTTGAATCCGTCGACGGCGCGGACGTGGCCAATATGGAGGTCCAATCCGTGTGTGGCGGCAAGGTCAACCACATTTTCATGCCACAGAACCCCAAGATCACTGCACTAGTCGCGTGGGGTCTGGAACGCGATCGGGGAGAACATACGCCGACTCGCTGTTAGCGTGGCTGTGTGCGCCTGATCGAGCCTCTTTTCAACGACCCAGATTTCACACCAACTCATCCGACCCCAGTGCTATACGTGCATGGGATTCATAGTCGGACGAGCGGGTTTCGTCGTAACGCGCGCTTTTTGCGTGATCACGGCTACTGGGTGTGGGGCTTCGATTACGGCAATATGTTCCTGCCTGGGCTCTACGGCACGGGACCGCTCGAAGACTCGTTGGAGGAGTTGCGCGCGAATGTCGACCGTGTGCTTGAAGAGACGGGTGCGGAGCAAGTCGACATCGTGGCCCATTCACAGGGCGGGCTGCTGACCAGGCTGTATATCGAACACGGTGGGAGCGCTAAAGTGCGACGCGTCGTCGCGATGGGCGCAAATTTTCACGGGACGGACATGCTCGGCCGGGCGCCGCGGATTCTGAAACGCTTCGACCAATTCCCCACTCTGACCCGCGTGCTGCTCACCGCTAGCGTGCAGCAGCAATTGGCGGGCTCAACGTGGATGCGTGAAAACGCTGATCCGCTGCCGGACACCGACCCATCGGTGGTGTACACGAACCTGTACTCCACCCGCGACACGCTGGTCACACCGATTGCCACGTCGATGCTGAAATCCGTGGACGGTGCCGATGTGGTCAATATTCCTGTCCCCGGCGAGCCGATTCACCAGCTGATGATGCGGGACAAGGAGATCTGCGAGCTCACCCTGTGGGGGCTAGAGCGCCCCGTGGGCAAGCAACACCCGAATTAGCCGCAGCGCACGATCGGCTGCGGGTCGTACACGGTGGTCTGGGTCTCGCGGCTGATCTCGTTACCGGACAGATCGCGGACGATGCGGGTATCCGAGGTGGTGAAGCCTTGAGCACCGCCGGAAGGAATGCACTCGCCAGTGACGGTCTTCGGAGTCGGGGACGTGTACGCCCAACGGCCACCATTGATGGACTCGACCTCGCGGTCCTTCACACCCATCAGACGCACGGTGATCTGACCACCACCGAAATCGGTAGTGATCTTGACTGGGTGCGGGGTGTCGTTCTTGAAGGACAGGTCAATCGCACCCTCGTACACGGTGGCCTCACGGCCAGCCGGGTAACGGGAGATGTAATACGAGTGCGGCGTGTGGGCCACATCCGTCATGCCAGCGAAATAGGAGGCGTTGTACAAGGTGGTGGCGAACTGGGAGATACCACCACCGACAGCGTTGCCTGCACGACCGTCGATGATGATGCCGGAGGACACATAGCCCTGCGCAGTGCCGCGCGGGCCGGTGTAGCCGTTCAAAGAGAAGGTCTCACCAGGGCTGACAATCGCACCGTTGACGGTATTAGCCACGATCGAGATATTCGTGCCGGAAGCAGCGCTGTAGCCGCTGGTGGTGAACTCGCCGACCACATCATCGAAGGTGGCATTATTCGCCTGCTCAGTGGTGAAGGTGGCGGGCACTTCGCGGTACTGGGCTTCCCAGGTGCGCGGTTCACTACCAAGCACGCGCTTGCCAAAGTCCTTCATGGTCTCGTCCCAGCGGATCTCGTTGCCGTCGACGGACGGGCTGACCTCGCCGGAGGCAGAGATAGTCGCGTTCTTACCTTCCTTGACGGTGTCTTTCAGCTGTTCAGCGAAGATGTCCTGGGCAACGTCAGCTTTAACCTCAGGCACGATGCGGCGTTCCTTCGGGTCATTGCGGAAGGTGACCACCTCGCCGATGCGGTCGCCATCGATCACAGCGTCGGTGTCCTTCTGCCCCTTCAGGGTCAGCGGGCCATCAAGCGCGCGGGCGACGGGCCCGTCGACAGTCTCTTTGACCAGTTCTTCGTCGATAGCTGGCTGGGTCACTTCGGGTTCGACGGTGACACCATCGGGATTGAGCCAGTTGGCACTCATGGCGCGGGTTAGCTCGTCGGCATCGATGTCCTGGCCCGGCTTGGGGTCGGTGACATCCGCCTTACCGTCCTTGATGGCCACAGCGCCGTCAGCGGGCTCAATGGTCAGATCTTTAGCTACTCGGTCGACAGTCGGCTTCAGCGCCGCATCGTCGGTGGAGGAGACGATATCCACCTCCGTGGTCCGGAACAGCCCCATCAGGCGGGTGAAGGGATTCAGCGATTCGGTGCCAGCAGCATCGATAGTTGCCTGCCAGTCGGCGCCAAGCCCTGCGCTGGCGGGAATGAATTCGGTGGTCTTCTCGCCAGCGGTGACGGTGACCGGCTTGTCGGTGACGCCACCGAGCTCACTGCTCAGCTTGTCCACGGCAGCCGCGGGCTCCATTCCACCGACCTCAACGCCACCGACGGCGGTGCCGCGGGGAACATTGCCGCGGTTGAAAGCGACGTCAGCCAGATACAGCCCCAAAAGGAGCACAATCAGGCCGACGATGAAGCCCGCGGCGATCTTCACGCCGCGAGATCCGCTGGTCTCGCGTCTCGCATGCACAGTACTCACGGATTTCAAGAGTAGTGGACGCAGCCACAATCGGCGGAAAAAGGGGGCTAGCGGGAACCGGCCTTGAGCTGCTGCTGGACGCGGCGGGCGGAGTCGTCGATACGCGAAACGGGGATCTCACCCTTGTCCACGGCGGCGACGGTGCCGTCGATGGCTTCTTTGAGGTCTTTACCCGAAGACCACAGTGCTTGGTCGGCGCCCGCGGCAATCGCACGGCGGACGGCAACGGGTGTGGGCATCAGGTCAGTGATCGCACGCATACCGGACAGGTCGTCGGTGATGGCAACACCCTCAAAAGGCTGCCCACCAGGGTAATCGCCGGTGCGGAGCAGGCGGTACGCATCCGGGTTGAGCGAAGACGGCGTCTTCGGATCCCCAACCCCCGGCACGACCATGTGCCCGACCATGACAGAGGCATTCGGGAATTTCGGCAACACCGCTGCATAGGGCGCGAGATCGAAGGCGTTGAGGTCCTGGAGCGGCGGGGTGAGTGCGAGCGTGTGGTGGGTATCTCCACTGGCCCGTCCGTGGCCGGGGAAGTGTTTGAAGGTGGGGGTAACGCCGGCGTCGATAAGCCCCTGCGCAAAGAGCACGGCGACTTCCGCGACACGCTCGGGCGAGGAGCCGAAAGCACGGTCACCGACGATGTCTAGGCCGGCTGCATCCACATCAAGCAGCGGCGCGTAATCGACATTGATGCCGTAACTCGCCAGCCGCGTGCCCACCTCAAAGCCGCGATCGCGGATCGCCTCGGGCGGCTCCTGCGCAAGATCACGCGGCGAGGAGAAGGAACCCAAGATGTCCGAGTGGCGTTGCACACGACCACCTTCGAAGTCGATGCCCACGGAAAATGGGCGGTCAAATTCCTTGCGCAGGGCGTTGATATTGCGGCCTTCCTGCGTGAGCAATGCGGGGTCGGACCAGCTGGGCAAGAACAGTCCGCCAGCGCCCTGCTCGAGCGCGGCGCGCGCTTCGTCGTAGGTGGTCACGCCAACAACCATCAGCGAAGCCACGCGTTCGCGCAGGTCAGCAGGGATCGCGGGGAGGGTCTCCGTCACGGTCTGGGTTTCCGTCTGCTCGACGGGCACGGGCTCTACTTCGGGTTCCGGTCCCGCGCATGCTGCGCACACGAGGCACCCCGCCACGCCGACGGCCACAGCACCAATGCGCATTACGGACCCCCTTCTTTCAATCGCTTATCGACGATCTTATCCCCCTGGTAACCTCAGTTCCCATGACGTCTGTGATCCGCACCAGCCAGTCCATGCCACGCCGCTCGCTTGGCCCTGTGCTGGCCAGTTCGGTCACCGGCATCGTGCTCGGCGTGGTCGGAGTTGTTGGTATTGCTTCCTTCTCTGGGCAGAACCAGGTGCCGTCCGGCAATGCTGTCCCCGCCGATGAGGCTGTCCTCGGCGGCCCGGAATACGGCTCCCGTCAATAACCCTCCCTGATAAATGCGGTCCCTGCGCACGCATCTCGCCGGGTGGTTCCTTCTCACCCTCCTTGCATTCCTGCAGGCACCCGGCCGAACAGCGGCGGACACCAAATTCGATCTGACCGCTGATCCCGGCGCGTTTCTCGCTGCCGCCACGCATGCGTACACCGACCGCTTCACGCTGGGGCAGATCCAGAACCAGGCCTATGGCTACCTCTTCCCCCACGGGGCATTTTTCTGGCTGACAGAACCATTGCCGGATTGGATCGCGCAACGCCTGTGGTGGGCGATCGTCATGGGGACTGCGTTTTCCGGGATGGTGGTGCTGGGAAGGCGTGTGGGGCTCAAGGGGGCGTCGATAAGCGTTGCTGCTGTTGTGTACGCGCTGAGCCCGCGGATTTTGACCACGCTGACCGCGATTTCTTCTGAGGCGTGGCCCGTTGCGCTGGTGCCGTGGACGCTGGCGCCGCTGCTCGGGCAGCGCATCACGCGCGGGAATGTGGCTGGGGCCGTGATTCCGGTGGCGCTGATGGGCGCGGTGAATGCGACTGCGACGATGATGGCGTGCCTGCCCGCATTCGTGCTGCTCATCTACCGTTTCGCGTGGAAACCACTGCTGGGGTGGCTGCTCGGTGTGGTTTTGGTTTCTGCATGGTGGATCGGCCCGCTTTTGGTCCTGGGGCGATATTCGCCACCGTTCACGGATTACATCGAGTCGTCTTATGTGACCACGCGCTGGCTGAATCTGGCGGAGGTGCTGCGCGGGACGACCTCGTGGGCGCCGTTCGTGGACACGGAGCGCACCGCCGGCCATCTTCTGGTCACCGAACCTGCCTTTGTGCTGGTCACCCTCGCCATTGCGGCATTCGGGCTAGCTGGACTCGCGCTGCGTGACATGCCGTGGCGCGGTTATCTCATCGTGTTGCTGTGCGTGGGCGTCGCGCTGCTGGGTGCCGCGCACGGACCGCTGGGAGGCGCATGGCTTTCGCTTCTCGACGGCCCCGCCGCCCCCTTCCGCAACCTCCACAAACTCGACCCGCTGGTGCGCCTGCCGCTCGCGCTTGGTGTGGGGTACGTGGTCAATCGGGCGCGCATGCCCGTGGTGGTCGCTGCTGTGCTGGCCACTGCGTTGGCGACATCGCCCGCGTGGACGCTGCGCCTGGCACCGGAAGGAACGTGGACAGCGGTGTCTTCTGATTGGGAGGGTGCAGCCTCCTTCATCGAGACGAATGCTGCTGGAACCCGCACTCTCGTCGTCCCAGAGGTGCAGTTCGCACGCCAAACCTGGGGCTGGACGCGTGACGAGCCAATCCAAGGGCTCACCTCCACCAGGTTTGCCGCCCGCGATGCCGTCCCACTCGTGGACCCGGAAGCGATCCGTGGGCTCGACGGCCAAATGGCTGCTCTGGATCCGGAAGCGATGCGCGCCATCGGTGTCGGCGCCGTGGTTTTGCGCGACGATTTGGCTTCGGGGCCTGATGCCCCTGAGCTCGATGAGAGTTTCGGTGAGCCTGAGCACTTCGGCGATCTCTCCGTCTACCTGGTCGAACCAGAACGCGACATGATGATCGCCACAACTGACCTGCCCACCGTTGCCGGTGGCGGTGAAGTTCTGCCACTGCTTGATAGGGAATTCGGGTATTCCCCACGCACGATCACTAGCGCTGAGCAGGCCGATATCATCACCGATACCCCTGCTCTGGCGAAACGTAATTATGGCACTTTGACCGGGGCTACATCTCCCCACCTACGCGACCTGACGGAGGGCGGGGCGATCCGTAATCGCGTCCCCGACTACCCGTCCGATGCCCGGCGCGTCCGCGTCACTGAGACCGGCGGTACCGTACGGGCCTCCTCTTCCGCAGCAGATGCCACATCCTTTGGTGGTGCGAAGCCAGCTGAATCGCTGACGGCGGCCACGGATGGGTTGGAGCAAACCTCATGGCACCCCACCCCGGGCGATCAGGACCCGTGGATCGAAGTCGAACCTGACACACCCGTAGACACAGTGACCATCACCGCCACCGACGATGTCGAGGCGACCGTGAATTCCCGCAAAGTCTCCTTTGCCGCGGGCGAACCACTCACCGTTGCTGTTGACGCGGGGCCGATCCGCGTGGAATTGGACGAACCAGCAGGGATCAGTGAGATCGACGCCGGAATCACCCGCACGGTCACCGTCGAAGGCACGGGCAACACATACTTCTTCCAGCGTCTGCTCCCCGCAGATGACATGATCCGACGTGCATTCACCACCGACCGGGCAGGGACGTGGACCCTGTCCCACGATGCGGAGATCGACGGAGAGGCACACGAGAAAGGCAAAGTCGAACTCGCTGCCGGTGAGCACACCATCGTCACTGATGCAGAAACAATTGCGCTGAGCCGCGCTTCGAAGACGGCGGAGTGGGCGCCTTTCAGTGGGACCGTGAACCAGTCCCCCACCGACCAGCTGATCGTGACCACGCGGTCTTTCAATACGGGGCTGCGCGGCAGCGTGGCCGGGACGCCGGTTGAGCCGATGCGTGTGGATTCCGGCATGCTCGCCTTCCACGTCCCCGCCGGTGTGCACGGCGAATTTGCGATGACCTTCGCCGGGGAGAAATTCTTCCGCGCCAGCCTCTTCGGCGGTGGTGTGGTCAGTCTTTTGACGCTCGGACTGTGCGTGCTGTGGGCGCGGCGAACTCGAGGCACGACTGCGAATGGTGACAAGACGGTAGGCATCACTACGGCAGCCGGGCTGGCCGTGCTGATTATTGGCGGCATCCCCGGTATGGCGGTCTTCGTGGCGACTTACCTGATCCGGCGATTCACCCTCATTCCACCATGGGCACTTTCAGCAGGTGCCGCCGGGATCATGGGCCTGTGGTTGGCGCGGGCACCGTGGCCGGCGGCGAATTATGCAGGAGATTCTCTGGCAGTGACTCTGGCCGGTTGCGTTGCTTTGAGTTGCCTCGCAGCCAGTGCATGGCGGGGGCCTCGACAAGCTCATAACTGATGTAGCTCACCGCCACCGACACCACGACCGTAAAGACCAGGACCAGCACGAAATCGACTGGCCGGCCGGTGAACAGTTCGATGCCCAGGATCGGGAAAGCGAATTCCAGTACTGCCACGTGCCATAAGAAGATCGAATAGGACCACCTGCCCAAAGCACGCATCACCGGGCTGGCCAGGACGCCATCACGCTGCGATGCAAGGGCAAAAGGCACCAGAATCAACGCGGCAAAGACCGTGCCCAAGATGATCCGGACATTGAACTCAGACGGGCTCGGGTGCGTGAGTCCCCGTGGCCCCACCCACTCTTGGCCAGCCAGCCACGCTACGCCGAGCGCCGAGATCGGGAAGACCCAGCGCGCCACACCTGTCACGGGCAGACGAACCCCGGCGCGCTCCAGCTCCGCACACCCCAGCCCCACGGCGAACCACGCGGCATAAGACGGAGGGAAAATCTGCAGATTCACCAGGACATCGAGCCCATCAATCAGCCACGGCCACGCCAACCCGAATAGCACGGAGCCAACCAGCAGCACCGCGCGCACCCGCTGACCGGCCACCAAATAAAGAGGCAAGACCAGGTAGAACGCCACCTCGATGCACAACGACCACAGCTGCGTCAGCCCTGGGATCAGCCCGTCCGGCACGTAGATCTGTGTAAGCGTCAGGTTGGCCAGAGCCTGCTGCCAAGACAGATTCGACAGGCTGGGCAGTGCCGCCATGACCACCACCACGCACACCAGATAAGCAGGGAGGATACGGGTGAGGCGGTGGGAGGGGTACGTCGATAAGCGTGCTTTTCCGCGGGCCAACAGGAAAGCCGAAAGGGCGAAGAAAACGGCGACGAAGAAATCGAAACGCTCAAATAGTGCGCTGCCCAGGCCGGTCTGGAAGGAAACGTGCGTGACCACGATCCCGAGGGCGGCGACCGCGCGCAGGCCCTCGAGCTCCGGAAGGATCGTGCTGTGCAGCTTGCTAGTGTTCGAGATACTGCAAGTGTAAAGGAGGGCCATGAAGCGGCTGTACTGGTGCATTGCCCTGTTCATCTTCGGCATGGTCCTGGGCACACTCGTCGCACCCCCGATTATTGGTTCAATGAAACCGCTGGCCAACGGCACGACCATGCTCACGTGGGACGGGCCGGAGAAAGTCACGACAGAGATCGAAGTCGACGGCGCGAAGAAGGATGCGCACGTGACTGTCCGCGGGCAGGGGCGCGAATTCACCGATGAGATCTCGCGCTACACCGCTGAAACAAGCCGTGGCCTGGTGTTTTTATTCCCTTACGAGCCGGATCGCCGCAGCTTCCGCTTCTACGACCCGGTCACTGAAACGCAAGGCACGGTCGACTATGTCGGCCCCGGCGAAGTCGCCGACCTGCGTACATATGTCTTCCACGGCACCCTCGACGGCCAGGAGCGCACCTTCGAGGTCGAGCGCAAAACCGGCACCCTGCTCCGCGCCACATGGGAAACGGCCGAAGGCATGTACACGCTCGATTCTGCAACGGAGCAATCGCTTATCGACGCCGCCACCCACAAAACCCGCATCCTCAAACTCCTCCAGATCCTCACCTGGCTGGGCAAATTCATCGCATTTATCGCTGCAGTGACCGGAGTGGTGTTCTTTGTCCGGCGCTAGTTGGGCGGCTCGCACCGCGCTGATCGCGTGGGGCGTGTTTCTGGTCGGGGCATTGACCTGGCCATTTCTGCTGGTTTTCTCCTCCCCGGGCAGTGCGCTGGCGCTGCGCGACATGATGGTCCTGCCCCACCCCGCGCTGACCCACGCCGCATTAGGTTTTGGGGATCTTCCCGCGCGGAGCGCACCGCAAGATGGTGTGCTCGCTGTGGTGGGCAAGGTCCTGCCGGCCACATGGTTCGTGGCTTTGGCGATGGTGTCCGCCGCCGGTGTCGCCGCGTGGGTTGGGGCGCGCGCGGGATCCCGCCCATGGACCCGTGCTGCGGCCATGACCGTGGCCGTGTGGAATCCCTTCGTGGTCGAGCGCCTCCTGCAGGGTCAGTGGTCACTCGCCCTTGCCGCATGGCTTTTGCCCGCCATCGCACTATGTCCGGGACCTATGCAGCTGTGGGCCATGTGGGGTGCGTCGCTGACCCCGACCGGTGGTCTCTTTGCACTGTTCACTGCACTGTTCACTAACCGACGCGTTCTTCCCTTCGGCCTTCTCGCGTGTACGCCATGGCTGGTTCCGGCAGTTCTCTCAGCCTCATCCGGTACCGCTTTGGCATCCTCTGCCACAGCTTTCGCCCCGCGTGCCGAGACTTTCGCCGGCACTCTCGGCTCCCTGGTCGGCCTCGGTGGAATCTGGAATGCATCCGCCGTCCCTGCCTCACGTTCAGCCGGATTTGCAGTGGCCGGTATCGCCCTATTCGGTGTGCTGGCATTGGCATGGCGGTTCGTGCCACGCCCCCTATTAGCCCTGGCAGGCATCGGTTTCGCCATTCCGCTTTTCTCGTGGCTTATGCCCGGCGCGATGGGGTGGTTCGTGGAGAACATCCCCGGCGCCGGCCTCTTCCGCGATGCCCAGAAATTCGTCGCACTCGCGCTACCCGCGTTCGTCATGGCTGCTGCCCGCCTCGACCGAATCGATTTACGTCTTCCCGCCGTCGCGCTTCTTCTCGCCCTAGTCCAGGTCCCCGATGCGCCACGTGCTGTTGCTGCTCTCGCGCCAGTGCAGGTTTCTGTCCCGGCTGTGGATCATCAGGGCCGCGACGTGTTTTTCGACGGCCGCCCCCACCTGCTCACCCGTCCCGATGGCCTGCCGATTGTCGACCCCGCCACCAAGGCAATGAATGTCGTCGAATCCGGCGAACTCGTCGTCGACGGTGTCCGCGTGGACGAGCCGTCCCCGCGCTGGCGTGCCGCGACCGATATCTTCGGCACGACGCCCCGCCCGGAGCTCCCCTCCGACGCGGACCTTTCGGTGCAGCTTTATTATTCGGACCCCCAGGTCGCGCTCGTCGTGCATCCCGACGGCACTATCGAAGACACTGGCTACCCCGCCCGCGCGCTGCCCCGCACCGGCATCGCGTTGCTGGTGCTGTGGTTCCTGCTACCGGTACTCGCATTCGCGCCGGTTCTTGGGCGCCGGCTCCGCCTTCTTCGGTGAGGAAGTTAAGTCTAAAAATTAGTTCTCCCTGGTCAACCGAAATCGGCCCGTTCAGTGCCTGACGACGCGGCGGAGCAATGCCTCGAATTTACGGCCGGTTTCTTGCCACGAGTACTGGGCAGCACGTGATCGGGCAGCGGTGCCAAGATTTGTGCGGCGGTCAGGGTCGGAGACAAGGTCTCGGACGGCGGCGCGGAATTCTTCTTCTGAATCGATCAGAATGCCGGTCTCACCGTCAATAATGGAATCACGCAGGCCACCGGCCTCCCGGTAGCCGACGGTGGGGACACCGTGCTGAGCAGCCTCGATGACCGCGATGCCCCACCCTTCCTTCGCAGACGGCATAAGGTGCAGGTCAGAGCGAGCGAGAAGAGCGTGTTTAAGGTCGTCGCCGACGTGGCCGTGAAAGATGACGCGGTCGCCGAGGTCGGCGCCGTAGGCGCGCAGTTGGTCTTCCCACCAGCCAGAACCAACAATGTCCAGAACCACACCGGGCAGATCACGGATCGTGTCAATAGCCTGTTCAATCCTCTTGTGAGGCACGAGTCGTGACAGCACGACGAGGTGCGTTTTGCCATCTGGCTGCAGCGATGGCAGATCGGCGGGGACAGGATCAACACCATTTTCAATGATGGCGATGTCATCACGGTTCACGCCGAGGCGAACCAGATCCGTGCGTGATGCCTCCGACACAGTCACATACTGCGCGCCACGGTAGACCAAAGGAGCCACCTTCGATTCCAAGAACCAGCCCAACCGGCCGATCACAGGACCCGCGACGGGCCATTGTTCCTTGTGGCAGTGGTGAGTGAGCAACACGACCGGCTTGCGAGTAAATAACCGCGCGAAAAAAGGAATGCCGTTCTGGGTATCCACGACAACATCCGCTCCGCTGGCCCACACCGCAAAAGGAGCGCGCAGGTAGACCGTGTACTTCCCACCGAAGCGCTGAAAGCGAATGCCGTCACGGACTGAGCGGTGTGGTGCATCGGTGTGGCTGGCGCTGCGGTAAATCACCTCGTGTCCCTGACTAGCCAGGTGCGCCCCGACACGCTCCAGGTAGCGTTCGCTGCCGCCACCTTGAGGGTGGGTGGTGTCGCGCCAGCACAGCAAGAGGATCTTCATCCCGGCTGATCTTACGCGGGTGAGTGAACCTCCATGCCGAAGTACTCGGCGGCTTCGACCATCCGCTTGTCCCTTGCTCGCGTTTGCGATTCACCCGCTTTTAGAGCCACGCGTCGTAGCTCAGTTTCCAAAAGCGCGGAGGAAATGAGCTAGCACGAGGAATTCACCTCAGTTCATCGAGAATCTCCATCACGCTGGGGCCGCTTCGAGGGGGATCAATATCGAGCTCTTCCCACCTTCCGGGGTTGCGTGCGGGAACAACCCTGGGCTCATTCAAAGCGGTGATTTTCCCTACTGGCATACCGCGATCTGTGAGAACATAAGCGGCGCCTGCGGCGAGCTCACGATGCAGGTTGTCGATTTCGGATTGTAAATCGCGCACGGAAATATGGCGTGCCCCCTCCACATGGCTCTCGGGGCGAATCCGCCTATGGTTCGCGTGCGTGCTGGTCATGCTGACAAATTAACACGCTTAGCTGAACTTGGGAACAGTGTTAGTGTCACTGAAGTGGACATTCGTATGGGACGCACGCGCAGCTTAGCCACGTTGAAGCGCTCGGTGGGGCTGCTGCGCGCGTTCAAATATGAGCAGTCGCAGCCGGAGAAATTCTATGGGGCGCTGGCGACTGATACGGCGGAGTTGCTGGAGGCGCTCAGTCAGGATGTGCTGGGCCGGGGGTTGAACGGTCAGCGTGTCCTGGACGTTGGTGGGGGTCCCGGGTATTTCGCAGACGCATTCGGGGAAAGGGGGGCGTGGTATGTGGGGCTGGAGCCGTCGATAAGCGAAATGTCGGCGGCGGGCTTGAGTGGTTACGGCGCGGTGCGTGGCGATGGTGTGGCGCTGCCATTCGCGGATGACGTGTTCGACGTGACGTATTCGTCGAATGTGGTTGAGCATGTGCCTGATCCGGCGGCGATGTGCGAGGAGATGCTGCGGGTGACGCGCCCGGGCGGGCTAGTCGTGGTGAGTTACACGGTGTGGCTCGGGCCATTCGGCGGGCATGAGACGGGGTTGTGGCCGCATTATGTCGGCGGTGATTTCGCGCGGCGGCGCTACGAGCGCATCCACGGGCACCCGCCGAAGAATGTGTGGGGCGAATCGCTCTTCGCGGTGTCCGCGAAATGGGGCCTGGACTGGGCCGACCAAGTGAAGGCAGAAAAAATCACCGCGTTCCCCCGCTACCACCCGAGCTGGGCCTGGTGGCTCACCTCGGTGCCGGTGGTGCGGGAGTTCGCGGTGTCGAACCTTGTGCTGGTCCTGCGGGCTTAGATCATCGAGCGGGACTTCTCCAGCTCGTCGAAGATCTCCTGCGGGATGCGATCGCCCAGTGTGCCCAGGTACTCCTTGCCCTCTTCGAAGTCAGCGGCGAACTCCTCCGGGTTGACGGCGAGTGCTTCGCGGACATCCTCGATCGGGGTATCCAAACCTTCAAGGTCGAGGTCCTCGGCGCGGGCGACATTGCCAGCGACCGTCTCGTCAGCCTCGACGCGGCCCTCGATGCGGTCAACGATCCACTTGAGCACGCGGGAGTTCTCGCCGAAGCCCGGCCACAGGAAGCGGCCGTCCTCACCACGACGGAACCAGTTGACCAAGAAGATCGACGGCATACGGTCGCCGCCCTCATTGCCACGGTCAATCCAGTTCTGCATGTAGTCACCGACGTTGTAGCCGATGAACGGCAGCATCGCCATCGGGTCGTGGCGCAGGGAACCAACCTTCGCCTCGAGGGATGCAGCGGTCTGGCCGGAAGCGAGCAGGGAACCGATCATGGTGCCGTGGTTCCAGTCACGTGCCTCGGTGACCAGCGGGATGGTGCTCGGGCGGCGGCCACCGAACAGGATCGCGTCGACCTTTACACCGCGCCAGTCGTCGAATTCTTCTGCCGCGGACGGGCACTGCGTGATGGGCACGCAGTAACGGGAGTTCGGGTGAGCAGCCGGGGTGGTGGACTCCGGCGTCCAGTCATTGCCCTGCCAGTCGATGAGGTGCTCCGGGGTCTCACCGTCCATGCCTTCCCACCAGACATCGCCATCGTCGGTGAGTGCGACGTTGGTGAACAGGGTGTTGCCCGGCTCCATGGAGCGCATCGCATTCGGGTTGGAGGCGTAATTGGTGCCCGGTGCGACACCGAAGAAACCATTCTCGGGGTTGACAGCGTACAGGCCGTCCTCGCCGGGCTTGAGCCATGCGATGTCATCGCCGACGACCTCGGCCTTCCAACCCGGGATGGTCGGGGTGATCATGGCCAGGTTGGTCTTACCGCACGCAGACGGGAACGCACCGGTGACGTGGTAAGCCTTGCCCTCCGGGTCGATGAGCTTGAGGATGAGCATGTGCTCAGCCATCCAGCCCTCTTCCTTGGCCATGACAGAAGCGATGCGCAGGGCGTAGCACTTCTTCGCCAGGATGGCGTTGCCACCGTAACCGGAACCGTAGGACCAGATCTCCTTGGTCTCCGGGAACTGGGAAATGTACTTGGTGTCATTGCACGGCCACTCAACGTCTTCCTGGCCCGGCTCCAGCGGGGCGCCGACGGAGTGGAGGCAGCGCACGAAGTTGCCGTCCTTGCCGATCTTGTCCAGGGCTTCCTGGCCCATACGAGTCATAATGCGCATGGACATGACCACGTACTCAGAGTCCGTCAGCTGCACACCCAGCTTCGGGTCCGGGTCCGAAATCGGGCCCATGCAGAACGGCACCACGTACATGGTGCGGCCCTTCATGGCACCGCGGAAGTGCTCGGTCATCTCAGCCTTGAGCTCGTCCGGGGCGACCCAGTTATTGGTCGGGCCAGCGCCATCCGGGGTTTCGGTGGAGATGAACGTACGGGACTCAACACGCGCCACATCGGACGGGTGCGAACGTGCGAGGAAGCTATTCGGGCGCTTCTCCTCGTTGAGCTTGATCAGCGTGCCCTTCTCCACCAGCTCGGCGGCGAGACGGTCCCATTCTTCCTGGGAACCATCAGCGAAAACCACCTGATCCGGCTGGAACAATTCAACAGCTTCGTTGATCCACTCGATCAGCTGCTCGTTCTCAGTGGGGGTTTGCCCCTTCAACCCCTTGACTGCAGTGGCCAATTGCTTCTCCTCTAATTGTCGGCGGTTCCTCACTTTTAGCGTATCGGAGTTCCGCTATGTCTGGTTCTAACTCTTTAACCGCCCATTTAATTAGCGTGAAACTACACATTCACTACCCCCAAAAGAGTGTGGGTAATTCCCAACTATTCCCCGCGGTTCTACTTGTTATGCTGCTCTTACCTCAGGGAAGCAGGCATGAAGTGCGGTTGTGTGAACAACCCCTTACCCGACGAAGCCAGAGTCCTTTTGGTTCCCCTATGCGGGGGGCATCGCGCATGAAAATGCAGGCTCGTGGAGAATATCAGCGTGAACGAAAATGACTCCCGCACCAGCGAACTCGGCGAGCTTCCTGCCGGTCGGCCACCGCAGACCGAGTTCGACACCGGCCTTGATTACCCGCGCCTGGGCTCGGTCACGTTTCGTCGCGGCACGCTGACGGACAATCAGCAGGCGCTTTTCGACGAGCACTGGCCCCGCCTCGGCCGCGTCCTCACCCATTCCGATGAGGACCAGACCATTGATTACGACGAATGGTTCGGCCGCGAAGGGCACCCGACGATCGTGGAGATCGGTTCGGGCACGGGAACGTCGACAGCTGCGATGGCGCCGCTGGAGGCCGATACCAATGTCATTGCAGTGGAGCTGTACAAGCCGGGCCTGGCAAAACTGTTGGGCTCGGTCGTCCGCGGCGATATTGAGAATGTGCGCATGATCCGTGGCGATGGCGTGGAAGTCTTGGCCCGCATGATCGCGCCGGAATCGCTCGACGCGGTGCGCATCTTCTTCCCTGACCCATGGCCGAAGGCACGCCACCACAAGCGCCGTATCGTCCAGTCGGGCACACTGAACCTGATCAGCTCGCGCCTGAAAAAGGGCGGTGTACTGCATGTTGCCACCGACCACGCTGACTACGCTGAATGGATCGACGAGCTCGTCGAAGTGGAGCCGACCCTGGAGTACAAGGGCTGGCCGTGGGACGAAGCACCGATCCTGACTGACCGACAAGTGATCACGAAGTTCGAAGGCAAGGGCCTGGATAAAGACCACGTGATCCGCGAATACCTGTGGGTGAAGAAATGACTGACCTGCACAATATGCCCCACCCGTACACCGCTGGTGCGGAGGCGGGACCGGACAATCTGCTCCTGGTCTGGGATGCACCGAACCTGGACATGGGGCTCGGCGCGATCTTGGGTGGACGCCCAACTGCCGCATACCGCCCGCGTTTCGACGCAATCGGCCGTTGGCTGGCCATGCGCGCCGTCGAACTCGGCGAAGAAACTGGCACTGACATCGAGCCGGAAGCCACCGTTTTCACCAATGTCTCCCCCGGCAGCGCCGATGTGGTGCGCCCATGGGTTGAGGCATTGCGCAATGTCGGTTTCGCTGTGTTTGCTAAGCCAAAGGCCGATGAAGATTCGGACGTGGATGCAGACATGGTCGAGCACATCCGACGTCGACAAGCGGAAGGCGTTTTGCGTGGTGTCGTTGTCGCGTCTGCTGATGGGCAGAATTTCCACGAGCTGTTAGACGAACTCGCGGCGGATGGTTTGCCCGTCACCGTGCTCGGATTCCACGAACACGCCAGCTGGGCAGTGACGTCGCCAACCATTTCATTCGTAGACTTAGAGGACATTCCAGGGGTCTTCCGCGAACCATTGCCGCGTGTGAACCTGGACCAGCTGCCGGAGGAAGGCGCTTGGCTGCAGCCATTCCGTCCGCTGTCGGTGCTGCTCAACAAAGGTTAAAGCCGCGAAGGTCAAAAGATAGGAGAGCCCGTGTTCTACAAATGGGGCCAGATCGCCTACCGCCACCGCCGAATCATTCCGGTGGTGGTGATCGCGATCATTCTGCTCATGCAGGTGCTATGGGGCTCCAAGCTGGGCGACCGGCTCTCGCAGGAGGGCTGGGAAGACCCGGGCGCGGACTCGACTACTGCCGCGATGGTCGAAGAAGAGGTCTTCGGCCGCGATAATGCCGGCGACGTGATCCTGGTGGTCAGCGGCAATATCAATGACAAACAGGTCGTGGCTGAGGCGAACCGCCAGATCAGCGCGCTCAAGCAGCAGTACCCGGAGCAGATCGATAGCATCACCAGCTATTTCGATCGGCCGAACCAGCAGTTGCTCTCCGAGGATGGCAAAACTGCTTTTGCTGCCATTGGGCTGAAAGGCGATGGTGAGCAGACGCTGAAGGACTTCCGCACGATTGAAGATTCCCTCTACGACATTCAGTTGCCGGAAGGCGCGAAAGTGCAGGTGGCTGGTGCGACGGCGATCGCTGACGCGCTGGACCAGGGAATGGCTGATGATATTGCCCGGGCGGAGAAAATCGGCCTGATTTTCGTGGCGATCATTTTGCTCTTCGTCTTCGGCGGTGTGGTCGCCGCAGCAATGCCACTGGTGGTGGGCATTTTGTCCATTCTGGGCTCACTGTCGGTGCTCTCCCTGCTGGCGCAGGTGCAGCAGGTCAATGTCTTCTCCCAGTCAGTGATCACGCTGCTGGGGCTGGGCCTGGCCATCGACTATGGCTTGTTCATGGTCTCCCGCTTCCGCGAGGAGCTTGACCAAGGCAAGAGCATCGAAGATGCGGTGGCGGAAACGACCACAACTGCGGGCAAGACTGTGTTCTTCTCCGCGTTGATGATCGGTGTGGCACTATCCGGTCTGTTGATGTTCCCGCAGGCCTTCCTCAAATCCGTGGCATACGGTGCGATCAGTGCTGTGGTGCTCGCCGCGATCATTTCGGTGGCTGTGCTGCCGGCGCTGTTCGGCATGCTGGGCCACAATATCGATAAATTCTCGGTGCGCCGCACCAGCAGGAGGGCCCGCCGGATCGAGGACACGATCTGGTACAAGATCCCTAATTGGGCGATGCGCCACTCCAAGCCGGTCATCGTTGGTGTTGCTGGCGCTTTGATGCTGCTCACCTTGCCGATCGTGGGCATCACCTTCGGCGGCATCAACGAGTCCTACCTCCCGCCGTCCAACCAGGTCCGTCAGGCCCAGGATGAGTTCAACGAGACCTTCCCGGCCTTCCGCACCGACCCGGTGAAGCTGGTTGTCGAGGATGCCTCTAACCAGGAGCTCGTCGACATCGTCTGGCAGACCCGCAGCATCACCGGTCTTGCTTCCCCGATGGAGAAGACCAAGTCCACTCCGGACGGCACTTTTGTCCTGTCGGGGACATTGGCGGACCGGAACGGTGGCGAGGACGTAGTCAAGCAATTGCGCGCGATTGAGGCCCCCGAAGGCGTGAAGCTACATGTCGGCGGCACCCCGGCGATGGAGGTCGAGTCGATTGAAGCGCTCCTGGACCGCCTGCCGTGGATGGCTGTGTACATGGTGGTGGCTACGTTCCTGCTGATGGCGGTGCTGTTTGGCTCAATGATTCTGCCGGTGAAGGCCGTGATCATGAACATCCTCGGCATCGGCGCCACCCTCGGTTTCCTCACCCTCGTCTTCGTTGACGGGCTCGGCGCGGGCGTGCTCGGCTTCACGCCTGGCCCACTGATGAGTCCGGTGTTGGTGCTGATCATCGCCATTTTGTACGGCCTGTCCACCGACTACGAGGTCTTCCTTGTCTCCCGCATGGTGGAGGCACGCAATAAAGGTGCGACCACGGACCAGGCGATCAAGTACGGCACTGCGCACACGGGCTCGATCATTACCGCGGCCGCACTGATCATGATCGTCGTCGCGGCAGCCTTCGCGCTGAGTGAGATCGTGATGATGAAGTACATCTCCTACGGTCTCATCATTTCGCTGGCGCTCGACGCGACGCTCATCCGCCTCCTCCTCGTTCCCGCCGTCATGCACGAGCTGCGTGAGGACAACTGGTGGGCACCCCGCTGGATCAAACGCGCCGCGGAATCTTTCGGGGAAGGTGGCGACAACAACACGCCAAAGCTTATCGACGACGCCCCCACCCACCCCCGCACCGGCGAAATCCCCATCGGGGAGACCGTTCCGGCACAACAGCACGCCCGTTCCGGTGTTTCCGTGGACGAGGACACACAGCTGATCCCGTTCGATGAACTGATGCGCCGACTGAACCAGTAGGCGCCAATGTCGAATGCCCAGGCGTGGATTCGTTGGCTGGCACCCGTGGCGGTGCTGGCCATCATTGGTGTGGTCTTCCGCGACCAATTGCCATTTCTGGGTCAGGCTTTTGCGGCACTGAACCACGCCTCCCCCACTTCGGTCGCAGCGGCCGTTGTGTGCTCTGTCCTAGCGATCGTGTCGATGGCAGTGGTCATGCGCATCCTCCTCACCAAAGAGGGCGTGCGCGTGAATCTGGGTAATGCCACCGCCATCACTTTGGCAAGTAATGCTTGGTCCACGACCATTCCGGGCGGCCCGGCCCTGTCGGCGTGGCTGACATTCAACGTCCACCGCTCCTGGGGTGCATCGGTGGGGCTGTGCGGCTGGTTCTTCGTTATTTCCGGTGCATTGTCGACGGTGTGGATGGTGGTCATCGGCATCGCCGCAGTGATTTTCCTCGGCGCTCGCCTGTCCGTCTGGGCGCTGGTCGGTTCACTCGCCTTCGCACTGGCTGCGATCATCGCGCTGTTCTGGGCGGTCTATCACCCCGAGGTTCTCCGCCGCTGGGTGCGCTTCCTGCCGGAGAAAGTCCGGGGCAAGGTTGCCGATGTCGTCGATCAGCTCGCCTCAATCCGCATGTCACCTGGTGCTTTTCTGGCCGCGGCAGTCTTCTCACTGCTCAATCAGTTGATCGACGTAGCCACCCTCTACTTCTCCGTCTCCGCCGTCACCGGCGTACTCCCCGGTTTTTCAGCCGGGCTGAACGAGACGACGATTCAGGGCGTGACCTTGGCATTCATCATGACCAAGCTCGCCGGCGCCGCCCAGGTGACGCCGGGCGGCATCGGCACCGTCGAGCCCGTCGCTACTGCTTCATTGGTCGCTTCGGGCTTGACGCTTATCGACGCCACCGCCGCCACCCTCATCTACCGCATCGTGTCCTTCGCCCTGATCACCGCCATCGGCTGGGTGATTTACCTTGTGGCATATGCCGGAAAAGGCTTCATGCTCGGTAAGCCGGATTAAACCAGCCCACCGAGCATGATCAGTTAATTCTCGCCAACAGCGAGGGGGAGTTTATTCCTCTTCGGAAGAGCCTCCCGGCTGCTCTTCTTCGCTGCCCTGCTCCTCAGATGCCTTCGAAGAACCAGCGAAGACTTCACCAATGGTGGTCTGCTCACCAGAGCTACCGGTGCCCGGTGCGCAGAATGCGGCCAGGTAACCACCGAGGCCGGCGAGTGCTGCCAGACCACCCAGGACAGCGAGCACATCCTGCGAATTAGTGCCGAAGGCCTTCAACTGGTTGTTCAGCTGTGCAGTGAACTGAACTGCCTGCTCGTTGTAAATACCCAGGTTGCGCTGCAGCTGGTTATTCGCTTGCTGGATCTGCTGGCCGAGATTGCCCTGCAGACCTTCCAGGCCCGGAATCTTGGCATTCTTCAAAGCCATCAGCGGGAGAGCCAGAAGCAGCACACCAAGCAGACCGCCGACAGCCGGGAGGCAACGCTCTGAAATCGGGGCGCTCGATGCCTTGTCCAGCGGGCCCGGGATGTTCTCATCCAGGTTGGAGACTTGGCAGGACAGTTCCGCACCAGTCTTCGCCGGAACGGTGAACTTGTTCTCCTCCGGGCTCACCTCGACCTCAGCACCCTCGGCGTCGGTACAGGTCACGCCCTTCAGCTGACCGTTTTCCTCAGCGACGGTGACCGTGCCCTCAGTGCCCGGACGGGACGTGCGGTAACGCAGCGTGACCTTGCCATCCTTATCAGTGATGAACTCCTCGTCGAATGCCGCGATGGTCTTCTTCGGGTCATTCGAGACCGGGTTCTCGATGGAGAATTTCCAACCGTCCTTCGTGGTCGGTTCCGTCGGCTCAACCGGGTTGCCCTTCTTATCCACGAAGTTCTTCTCAATGTGGATCTCACCCTGGCAGCCCTTGGTGGCCTGGTCGACCAGCCTATTGGACAGCTCGGTGTACTCGGTCACAGCGACCGCGTCATTCGGACCGGAGATGTATTTAAGGTAGGTGGATGCATCGGTGCCTGGTTTTACTGCCTTTCCGACAGCCAGCGGAACAACACGAGTGCCTTCTGCCTTGAGCTCATTAGCGGCCTTCACCGCTGCTTGGACGCTTTCCTTCTTTCCGCCCTTAGCAGCGCCATGATTATTCGGCTCGCCATCCGTAATCAGGTACACGACGGAGTAGTCCTGCCCCTTGACCTGTCCCAGGCCTTTCTCCCAGTTGGTGCCCCTGCTGGTCTCAGGGATCGCGAGGGTATCAATGTGATCCTTGAGCTTTTGCTGCTTGGAAGACGGGGTCTTATCCAGGTTGGTCAGCCCCTTTGCCGGCGCAGTCGACGCGAAGCTGTAGATACCGATATCAGTCCGCGTATCCTCAAGCGCTTCAACAACAGCCTTGCCAGCCTCCTTGGACTGGGCGAGGCCTTCGTCCTTGATCGAGCCGGACACGTCGAAGACCAGAGCCATGCTCAGGCCACCGCATTTCTCCGGCAGGGGCGGGTTCTTACCGATCTCGCTGCCAGCTTCCACTGGCGCGGCAGATGCCTGCGGTGCCGCCACCAAGGAACCAGCGATCAGTGTGAGGGCCGTGAACAGCGTGAGGAGCACCCACTGCAGGCTCACTCGTTTGTGTGCGTTCATAAGAATTCACTCCATAGAATATGAAAATTACCTTGAAGTGGAGTGCCTTAGGACTCTCCAGAATGGTCGGCATAATAAAAGTCGATTACGGAAGCCTTCTTCCGTGCGAACTGGGTCTCTTATACAAATATTTGGGAAAATATCTACTAAGGATTCCTTAGTAAGCGAGAACACGTATAAACACCGGCACCTGATGTCCGGGTGCCGATGTTAGATCATTTTCAAACTGTCACAATGCTTTGAGTGCTCTGCCGTAGCAGAAACTGACTGTTGCTGCGTATCCTCCGGCAGCAGCTATCAAACAAGCTGGAGCGCCGACACCTGCCGTAAAGGTTCCCAGAAAACCGCAAGCCAACGAGAGCCCAGTGACGACTGCCCACGGAACCCCAGCGTTACTCAAGCAGCTATTGAATGCGCTCCAAGCATCACCAACACTGCGTGTCTGGTATGCCGCATCGGATTCTCGTACTACATCATCGAACTCGGGCTTTCCATCGATCCAGATTTGAAGTCGCGCATCATTCTCTCCACTCTTCGTAATCTGAGTCTCGGCCACACTATCGATGTCGTCATTTGACGTTCGTACCAAGATGTAATTCGTGTCTTCGAACTCGCCAGCGAGCGGGAGCCTGTACACAGTCTCGGTATCGCCTTCCACCGCCACAGCCTGGCCAAGATCTATGTCTTCCACCGGAGCAACGTGCGGAATCTTTCCGTTCACGAGACCATCCTCGAGAAACTCTTTTTCCGCACCTGTGGCATCACGCCCCACTTTTTGATCTGGCTGTTCCGCCACCGCGTGAGCCTTACACTCTTCATCTACTGGTACGTTCGAAGCTTCCTGCGCACCGGCATTTGGCTGACCCAGAGTTATTGCAAAAGCGACTGTGAGAAGAGCGGATGTGAATTTTTTCATCTTGCAGCTGAACCCCTTTTCTGATTGTACTTGGTGATGAAGTAGAAGACTGGGACCCAGACGAGTGTGGCGATAGCGACAGAACCTAGGATTGCCATCGCAGTAACACCTAGCGATACCGGTGTCCAAAGAATCCCTGACAGGAGGAGTCCCAAGAAACTGAGCAATTGGACGGCGGTGAACGACATTACGGCTGATTTTTTACCCATTCTTACCTTCTTATTTTGGAATTCTCTCATTGGACGACTGTCTCCCAAAAGAGACGGTAATGCATCCACCGCCCCTCGCTCTCGATTCATCGGAGTTCATTTTTCATACACGGCACATTAACTAGAAGAACCTGGTTTGGCTTTGCATCAAAGCTAGACCAGGGGTACGGGATATGCCGGGAAACCTTCCGGAGGATTTGGCGTGAAGAAGGCCTGCGCGTCCTACCCAGGAAGAAGCGCAAACGCGTCGATGGTCACGGCCAGCGCGATGTTCCTGCCGGCCAGTACCCGAACGACGTGTGGGCGCTGGATTTCCAGTTCGATTCAACATGGCACGGCAAGACGATCAAGATCTGCAACATCATCGATGAATACACTCGCGAGCACGTCGCCTTCACAGTCGACAAGAAGATCGACGCGGATTCGGTGATCGAGCTGCTCGACCTCGCTTGTTGTGACCAAGGCGGGCGCCCGCGGGTGATCCGGATGGATAACGGCCCCGAGTTCATCGCTCATGCGCTCAAGGAATGGGCTGGGGAGGATGAAACGATTCAGGCGTTTATCCCGCCCGGTCAGCCCTGGCATAACGGTTATGTCGAGTCTTTCCACAACCGAATGCGTGACGAACTCTTAGAAGACAACAGCATCGAGAATCTCGAACATGCACGGATGCTCGTGGCCCAGTGGTCGCAGCGGTACAATGACTTCCACCCGCATTCCTCGCTGGGCTACCTCAGTCCACTGAAGTATGCGGAACAATGGAAACATGAAAACACGGTCAACGCTTAAACCAACTGGACCGAATTCTTAGGCCACCCCAGAAGCAAGGTCTTGAAGTGAAAGCTATAACGCCCCCGGACCCTGTGCAACAGATCTGTCACTGAAATAGAGAAGACCAACCATTAAAGCTAGTTTTTCTCGAAAAATAACCCTCATCCGGGGCTAATTCACCTGTACTTAAATGCAGCGCGGACGAGCTATCCTGAATCTATGAAGATCTCCACCCCCGTCGCCATTGCAATGGACACCCTCGCCATCGCCGTCTTCGCACTTTTGGCGCGCATTGCGCATCAGACAGATGAAATGCCGCTGAATTTCACCGGGTGGCTGTCCACTCTGTGGCCATTCCTGGTCGGTGTGGCGCTCGCGTGGGTGATCATCACTCTGGCGGCAAAGGGCGAGACCAAGGGCAAAAGCGTGTTCATTTGGCTGATCACCGTTGCCACCGGCCTGATCATCTGGGGCATAAGAAATCAGCAGCTGCCGCACTGGTCCTTCATTGTGGTGGCCAGTGTGATGTCGGCGCTGCTGATGTTGGGTTGGCGCGGGATTGCGCGCCTGATTAAGCGTTAGATGGGACTAGATCTCCCTTTCAGGATCGCCAGTTCACGACATTGAGTGATGCGACCCTAGAAAACTCCCCAGTATTTGCAGTCACCAGCACAAATTCATTTACTTTGGCCTAAGCCGCGATCCATAAATCATTAGGCCCTATTGGTTGCCCCGCCAATTCCAGTTCAAGACGGATATCGGCATAAGCCTCTGCCACCGGAATGTCGACTCCGACAGGTTCGTAACTTCCGGATAATACTTCGATAGCACGAGACTGCCTCAAAGAACCCTGTTTCTTCACTCCCAAGCGGAGCTCGCCAAGGACTATTGAGGAGAGTCGAATTTCATCTGCGGCGACTTCGTTCAATCTTTGGATAACTTTCGGATTACTGCCCCGAAGAGCATCAATCCAGACGTTTGTATCCAAAAGATAAGTCACTACTCGCCCCAGGAAGTCACATCATCTAAGGGCAATTCCTTGGGCTCTTCCAACCCGTCAGGCCATCCCTCCGGCAATTCAGCGTTGATGGCGTTGATGACATCCATCGCTGAAAGCGGTTCGGGAGACAAATAAAGCTTTTCGCCGATCTTTTTGATCCAGACTGTGTCCGAATCCAATCGGAAATCCTTTGGGATACGGACCGCCTGGGTATTGCCGGACATAAATACTGAAGTCGCTACAGACCGAGCAGCTGAAGCTTCTGTCATCGTGACCTCCTTGTATATATGTCTGAGTTTATACAGGGACAGCCACTTCAAGCGACCAGATTTGAATGAATCTCTCTTAGAACGGAAGCTGACCGCTCGAGATCATGCGGAAAGCCCACACGAGGTAGTTGATCAGTTCGGAGCTGATATCCAGGACACTGCTAAGCATTGTTCCTCCTCAATAATGGATTGTGGATGAATCTGTTTCGTTAACGAATATCGGAGCAGACTTTTCCTGCGTTACAGCGGGTGAATATTGTGCTTCTTCGGCAGGTCAGCGTCGTACTTGGTGGACAGCTGACGGAGCGCACGACGCAGGGTCAGGCGGGTCTCCGACGGCTGAATCATGCCGTCTAGATAGCCACGCTCGGTAGCCACGTACGGGGAGGTCATATTCTCCTCGTAGAAGTCCATGAACATCTTCTTCATGGCATTGCGCTGTGCTTCATCCTCAATGGCGGCGAGCTGCTTGCCCTGAATCATCACGGCAGCAGCGGCAGAACCCATCACGGCGATCTGGGCGGTCGGCCATGCGAAGTTGAGGTCGCCCGAGAGGTTCTTCGAACCCATCACGGCGTACGCACCACCGTAGGCCTTACGCACGATCAGGGAGATCTTCGGCACCGTCGACTGCACCACGGAAAACGCGAGCTTCGCACCACGGTGGATCAGGCCGACTTTCTCCTGGTCCACACCCGGTAGATAGCCCGGGGTGTCCACCACGAAGATGAGCGGCAGGTTGTAGGCGTCACAGATCTGAATGAAGCGTGCACCCTTATCAGCGGCATCAGCATCAATACAGCCAGCGAAGTGCATGGGGTTGTTGGCGACGAAGCCGACTGGGCGGCCGTCGATACGCCCGATTGCGCAGATGAGATTCGGGGCGTAATTCTCTTGGATCTCGAGGATCTCCTCATCGTCACCAAGCTGAACCAGCAGGTCCATCATGTCGTAGCCCGCGTTGGTGTCATCCGGCATGAACTCATCGAGCGCAGAATCATCCAGTTCATCATCGGCGGGCGCCCATGCCACCGGCGGCTCGTCGAAAGCGCTCGTGGGCAGGTGGCCGAGCAGATCGCGGACGAAGTCGAAGGCCTCCTCCTCACTCGGAACGGTGACAGAGACGTTGCCGTTTTGCTCCTGCTGCATCGCGCCGCCGAGCTCAGCGGAAGAGACATCCTCACCGGTGACCTCGCGAATAACGGCAGGGCCGGTGACATACATTTCGGCCTGGCCCTCCACTGCGACGATGAAGTCGGTGGTCACCGGGGCGTACACGGCGCCGCCTGCGGACTTGCCCAGCATGATCGAGATCTGCGGCGAGCGACCCGACAGCGGCAGCTGACGTCGCGCGATTTCCGAGTACATCGCCAGCGAGGTCACCGCATCCTGAATGCGGGCGCCACCGGAATCCTGAATACCGATCACCGGGCAGCCGACCTTGATGGCCATCTCCATCACGTCAACGACCTTGCGGCCGAAAGTCACACCGACGGAACCGCCGTAGACGGTCTTGTCGTGGGCGTAGATGGCAACCGGTCGGCCGTCGATACGCCCATAGCCCGTGACAACGCCGTCGGAATACACTGCCTCGTCATCGCCCGGGGTGCGGGCAAGGGCGCCGGTTTCTACGAACGAGCCTTCGTCGAGAAGCGCATTGATGCGTTGACGCGGCGTGGTTTGCCCGGCATCATCGCGGCGCTTGCGGGCGCGCTCGGAGCCCGGATCCTGCGCACGCTCCAGGCGGTCGCGCAGGTCAGCAAGTTTCTCAGCGGTCGTCATCGTCATTGTCTTAATCCACCTCAGCGATCCATTCGGAGATGTGCTTGCCCACGATCCCCACCGCGGGCTCGTCCACAACCGCCAGGTGATCACCCGGCAGCTGCACGATAGTCAGGTCATCCACGATAGCGCCCCAGCCACCATCCGGGTCGATCTCCGCGTATGCCGGCTCAAGCATGATTGCGCCATCGTGCATGCGTTCCGCGCGGAACAACAAGACCGGCAGGTCCACGTCTGCCCAGCGCTGCAAGTCCACCTTGCCCAAAATCTGGTTATCCACAAACGAGGCACGCTGGTGTTCAAGCACGCCGGCGGCCAAACCGTGCTCGGACGCATCCGTATTAGCCAAGAATTCGGCGAGCATGGTCAGCAGAGCGTCCTCGCCAGCGGATTCGAGCAGCTCATACGGCACCTCGAAGTCGAGGCCGTAAGTCTCCTTCGCAAATGCGGCGTAGCGCTCCCAGCGCTTCTTCGTTTCCTCCGGGGTGTCCGGAGTCGGGTTCGACGGCTGAGTCGTGTCCAGCAGAGCGATGAACTTCACCGGGATCTGAATATCCGAGCGATTCTCCAGCTGGTGCGCGACCTCGTAGGCGAGTGCGCCACCAAAGGACCATCCGGCGAGCACGATCGGCTGACCAGCGGCAAGACGCTCAATGTCTGCGATGTAGGCAGCCGCGCGCTCTTCGAGGCTGCCCTCGAGACGCTCAATGCCGTAAACCGGCACATTATCCGGCAGGCGACGGGTCAGCGGCTGGTACACAGAGCTCGACCCACCAGCTGGGTGGAAGAGGAACACAGACGGCGTGGTCTCATCAGTGCGCTCACGCAGCACGCGGACATTGCCGTCCACCGGGGTCTCCAGACCCTCACGCACAGCATTAGCCAGTGGCTCAAGCGTCTCGGCAGCCAACACATCATCAGCGCTGACCTCGATGCCGGAACGCTCCGTCAGGTGCGTGGCGACCTGCTCGGCCTGCTCGCGAGTAATCTCCGGCAATTCCGAAGTCACGCCCGCAGCAGCGGCACCCGAGTACTTCGCCCACGCACCGAAGACCATTCGCTCGGAAGCATCGCGCGGAGCGACGCCAACACCCTTGGCCTTCTCAGCAGCCTGTTCCGGATCACGGTTCGGGTCATTTTCTGCCATTGGCTGCGCGGCATCAGAATTGCCAGCCACGGCCTCTTCAACCATTGCGATCACATCGGCGACGGACGCATCACGCAGCGCCTGGACCTGCAGCGGCGGAATCTGGAAGTCATTTTCCACCCGGTTTTTAATCCGCATACCCATCAGCGAATCCAGCCCCAGGTCAATCAGGGGCAGCTCATCCGGCAGATCATCCACGTCATAGCCCATGGACTCAGAAACGATCGCGCGGAGGCGCTCCTCCACCGTTTCCTTCTCCGGGTCCCAACGCACCACATCGGCATCGTCGGTGGCACCACGGATCAGCTGTTCACGAGCAGCCTGGACCTCAGGTGTTGGCTCAGGTGCATTGGTCACACCAGGCAGCGTTGCCTGGCCCAAGTCGAGGGTGGAGGCAAAACCTTCCGCAACCAGCACCGAGCCGTTGTACACCGTGATGGTCAACCCGCCCAGGCCACGGTGAACCATGGTGGTCAGCTCACCAGCAGCTGGTAATGGTGCACGCTCTTCAGCGGCGACCACAGTGGCATTCGCATCCACATCAGCTGCAGCGAGCTCCACGATCTGCATGGCGGAGAAGATCTGGTCTGCCGGTGCGGCGAAGACAATCGTGCCATCCGGCAGCGTCACCTTCGCACCGAGCGGGCCGGAACCGGAAGAGCTTGGACGAGCCGACGTCCACAGGTCATTGCGGTGCATTGGGGTGTGCGGAACATCCGCGCGCACACCATCGCCAGCAAGAGCTGCGAAATCAACCGGCATGCCGGACACGTACAGCTTGGCTGCCAGGTCCAGCAAGGTAGCTACCTCGTTCTCCTTGCGCTTCAAGGTGAACAGCAGCTGCACATCGGGCTTGCCCACGGTGAATGCCGTGTTCATCATGCCCATCATCGCGACAGGATTCGGGGAAATCTCCACCAACGTCGTATGCCCAGCATTCAGCGCGGCTTCCGTCGCGTCCTGGAACAGCACCGGCTGACGGGTCATGCGGATCCAATAATCCACATCATGGACCGTCTCGCCCGGCTGGTGCGTGCCATCAACCGAACCGAAGTGCGGGATACGCAGCGGCTGCGGGTCAATACCAGCGATATCGCCAGCGAGCTCACCGAGAATCGGATCAAGCATGCTGGTGTGGCCTGCACCGCGCACATTGAGCTTGCGCGCGAATTTGCTCTCCTCTTCCAAGGCCGCGACCAGGAAGTCCACGGCCTTACCCGGTCCACCGACGGTGGTCATGCCCGGGCCCGCGTAGACAGCAGGTTCCACGCCCTGCGCTTCAGGATGCTTATCGACGAAGCCTTCCAGCTCCTCTCGCGACAGCTCCACCACCGCCATCGCGCCTTCACCGTCCGTGCCCTGGACAGTCTTCTCGCCTTCGCCCATCAGGCGTGCACGGGTGCAAGCAATCAGCATGGCGTCTTCAGCGGACAGACCACCGGCGGCGTATGCAGCAGCGATCTCACCCATGGACATGCCCATCGTGGCAGCCGGGGTGATGCCATAGCTGGCCAGAAGATCAGTCAGTGCGATCTGAATAGCAGTGACGGTGACCTGGCCGGTTTCGGTGTCGTAGGTCTGTTCATCGTCCAGAATGATGTCCAGCATGGACCAGCCGGATTCGAAATCAACGACCTTGTCCAGTTCCTGCATCCGCGCGCGGAATGCTGGGGAAAGCTCGAGCAGCGGCTTGACCATCTTGCGGTGCTGCGAGCCGAAGCCGGAGTAGACGAAGACAGGCCCATTGGAAGCGGGCGAATCCGCAGACGCAACCCCCTGGGTGACCTTTCCTTCAGCCACGTAGTTCAGGCGCTTGCGCGCCTCTTCCACATTGCTGGCTGTGACCACTGCACGCGAACGGCCGTGGTTGCGGCCAGCCAAAGTGCGGGCAACAGCGCGCAGGTCAGTCTTGTCGGTCAAGGATTCCGCAACAGCGCTAGCCAGCTCACGACGACGCGACGGCAGCAGACCAGAGACCGGCAGCAGAACCTGATCCGGGTTGGCTGGATCAATCAAACCAGCGGAAGGCTCACGAGCAGGAACGTCATATTCCGACGGGTCAAAATCGCTCACGACGATGTGCGCATTCGTACCACCAAAACCGAAGCCGGACACACCAGCAATGCGGCGGCCGGAGTATTCCGGCCACTCGCGCGGGTCCTCAACGACCTCGATCTTGGTCGCGTCGAAATCAATGAACTTATTGCCCTCGGTGAAATTCGCCGTCGGCGGAACAGTGTTGTGGGTCAGCCCCTCCAGCACCTTGATCATGGCCACGACACCAGCAGCGGATTCAGAGTGGCCGATATTGGACTTCGCCGAACCAAGCAGCAGCGGGTCAGCAGCCTCACGGTTAACGCCCAGCACCTGGCCGAGCGCGGTCGCCTCAATCGGGTCGCCGAGTGCGGTACCAGTGCCGTGAGCCTCAACCAGGTCCACTGCCGCTGGATCAATGCCAGCATCGGCATAAGCACGACGCAGCACATCTACCTGTGCCTCCGGGTTCGGGGCGGTCAGACCATTAGAGTGACCATCCGAGTTGGTGGCGGAGCCCTTGATCACCGCGAGGACCTCATCACCATCAGCAATGGCATCCTCAACGCGCTTGAGCACGATGAAGCCAGCTGCCTCCGCACGGACGAAACCGTCTGCATCATCGGAAAACGCACTGATCTTGCCCGTCGGGCTGATCACGCCGAGTTCTGCAAAAGCAGTGGAAATGAACGGGCTGGCCAGGATGTTCACGCCACCAGCCAGCGCCACTTCGGCCTCACCGCTGCGCAGAGCACGCACCGCATGGTGCACAGCGACCAGCGAGGACGAGCATGCCGTGTCCACATTCATCGACGGGCCACGGAAATCGAGCGCATAAGAAATGCGGTTCGGAATGATCGAGCTAGACGTACCCGTCAATGCATATGGGTGCGCGGATGCCGGATCAGAGGTGATCAGCATGCCGTAGTCATTCGACGAGGAACCTACAAACACACCAACGGACTCGCCACGCAGCTCATTCGCCGGAAGGTGCGCATCTTCCAGTGCCTCCCACGCCAGCTCGAGCATGATGCGCTGCTGCGGATCCATATTCTCCGCCTCAAGCGGAGACAGACCGAAGAATTCGTTATCGAAGGTGCGGATGTCATCCAGGTAACCGCCCTGAACATTCTGCTCCCGCATCTTCGCGGACATCACAGGGTCCTGCGAATACTCAGTCCAACGTCCCTCCGGCAGCGGACCAGTGACGGACTGGCCGGAGACCAAGAGATCCCAAAACTCGTCGACATTCTTCGCGCCAGGGAAACGTCCAGCGCGACCGATAATCGCGATGTCGCCAGAGCCGATGGAAGTGCCGCGGAGGGCCTGCGTCGCAGCCGTCGAAAAGCGATCTGCGTCTTCCTGTTGTGGTGCGAGCAGACCGTGCGCGAGCGCTTCAACCGTCGGGTACTGGTACGCGACTGTCGGATCGAGCCTGATGTCCAGCAAGCGCTCGAGCTCGCCGGAGAGCACGACAACATCGCGCGAGGAAAGGCCGAGGTTGTCGAGTGGAACAGACGGATCAACTTCGTCAGCCCCCGTCGCATCGGAGATCCACGACTGCAACCAGGTGGTGAGCTCGCTTTCCGTCATGGCTCGCGGACCACGTCCTTTCATTTCTTGAAAATTCTTACGGCCTTCTTATCGGGCTATTAGCCTAAGGCGTTAACGATTTAGCTTTCCTGCAGGAACTTCGCCCGGTTGACCAAACGTGCAATCTTTCCGGAGCTGGAGCGGGCAATTTCGTTCGGCGCATAGAAGCGCACGACCTCCGGACTGATGCCGTGTTTATTCGACACCGCACCACGAATCGCATCTTCAGCGATCGCGTCCCCGGCCTCGTCGGCGCCTTCAACGCGCTCAACGAGCAGCACGAGCTTCTCGACGTCCTCCCCCGGCACCGCGAATGCCGCCACCGAATCGGGGCGAACGTGGTCGGAAGCCTCCATGACAGTGGCTTCGATGTCCTGCGGGTAGTGGTTGCGTCCCGCGATGACCACCAGGTCCTTCAAACGGCCGGTGATATAAAGGTGGCCGTCGTAAAAAGCGACGAGGTCGCCTGTAGCCAACCAACCGTCCTGATCACGCAGGTGGTTATTGAAGGTCTTCTGGGTTTCCTCTTCACGGCCCTCGTAGCCGGCGGCGACATTGTCGCCGTGCAGCCACAGCTCACCGATCTGGCCGTTATCAACCTCTTGCTTGGTCTCCGGGTCCACGATGGCATAGCGCATATCGGGCACCGGCTGACCATTCGAAGCGAACGGAATACCGTCCTCCGCCTCAACGATGCGGCCATTGCCCACTTCTTCACGGTCGAAGGTCTTGAACAGCGGACGCTCTTCCGTCTGTGGGGTGGACACGATCAACGTGGCCTCTGCCAAACCATAAGATGGACGCAGCACCTGCGGATCCAGCTTGGAATCCTTGAATACTTCGACGAAAGTCTCCACCGCTGCCTTAGTCACCGGCTCCGAACCGATCAGGATGCCGTCGAGCGCGGAAAGATCGTACTCATCCGGGTTCTCCGGTGCGGCATAACGGGCAGCGAGATCAAGCGCGAAATTCGGCACAACTGTGTAAACGAAGGTCTCATTTTCTTCATCGTCTTCGCGCTTATTGATCTGGTCGACCCAACGCTTCGGCTGCTGAATGAAGTCACGCGGACCCATCAGCTCAAATTCAATGCCCATGATGGTGACAAAGACAGTCAGAATAATGCCCATGTCATGGTGCATCGGCAGCCACGTGGACAGACGCAGCGGCATCTTCAATTCCACTGCATCGTAAATCTGCAGAACATTCGTCAAAATCGCGCGGTGGGTCAACACCACACCAGCCGGCAGACGGGTGGAGCCGGAGGTGTACTGCAAGAACGCGACCTCATCCACAGCATCGGAATCTTCCGGCTCATCCGGTGCGGTCCAGGATTCCGCCAGTGAATCCGGCAATGCGTCGACAACTAGGATGCGCGGGCGCTTAGCACGCGGCACCTCAGCAAAGAAAGCGCGTACCGCCTTCGCCCCGGCATTATTTGTCAGCACAGCTGCGGACTGGGAGTCCGATAGCACAGCGGTGAGCTGCTCACCGTGACCCGGCTCATTCGGGTCATACAACGGCACCGGTACCTGACCGGCGTAGATCGCACCCATGAATGCGAAGAGGTACTCCGGCGAATTCGCCGCCATGATCGCCACACGATCACCCGGCTGACCGGTCTGCTGTAGGCGTGCTGCCACAGCCTTGATGCGGGTGATCACCTCATCACGCGTGAAGTCGACCGCCACACCGTCACGGTCTTCGGAGAAGTCCCAGTAGCGCAGCTGGTGCACCTCACCAGTGCCCATTTCCTTACTGCCCTGGTAGAGCATTTCGCACAGCTGGAACAGGGACAGCTCCGGCGGCAGATCAATCTTGTCGTCGTCGTAGAACTGGTAAAGCAGCTGTTCGAGATCCATGGAACTCCTTTAAAGGCCAATTAGTTTTTGTTGTCGATACTTTCGCGAATCCACTCTACGACCCATTGGTTCGCAGTGGTGCCATGAATCACCTCTGGATTCGAGGCATACATGGCGTGGACGCCGTTGGCCTCAACGAGGTCGCGTGCTCGACCCAGCGCATTACCCACATCCTGCGGGGCATCACAGATGGAATCATTCGGTGCGCAAATCTCAATCGCCCGATCACTCAATGCACCGAAGCCACCCTCACGAGGACCACGCATCGTCGCACCTGGCACCACAGCTTGGATAAGACGGTTCAGCGGTTGGAGCGCGATCTCCGCACCAATACCACCAAGGGGAACACCTGGGTTAATGCCCACACCGTTTTCACGTCGTCCGTCCGCGATCATGATCGCGCCACGCACCTTCTCCGGGGTGACCACACCACGGTGGTTGCCGATATCGCTGGCGATATCACCCACGATCACGGCGCCCTGCGAAAATCCCGCGAGAATGAACTCGGTCGACGGGCACGTCTCACTGATGAAACGCATCTCCCCATTCAAACGAGCCATGCCCTCATTACGGGAATCGTCATAGCTCATCTCAGCCCGACCAGCAGGGGTCTGAATATTCTTGAACTGCGCGGTGTACGGCAATGTCCACACACGGACATCATTGATGTCGTATTGCTGCTGAAGCGGCTGCGTGATCGAGAGCATGAAGCTCTTCGGGTTCGCGGTCGGTGCGAAAGGATCATCGTCCTTCGCCGATTCCCATGTACCCGGTGCAGAAATGACTTCTACTGCCGGGCACCAATCCGGCTCTTTTGCTTGTTTTTCGCGTGGCGCCGGAATGGATGGGACCGGCCCTTCGCCCGGGCCGAGCCACTGCGCCGCCCCAAAGGCAATGACGCCAATGAGGGCGAGCGCAGCAATGATCGTGAAAACTCTACGGGTACGCACGGCGTGCGGCCCTCCTTCTAGCAGAGGTTATCGCGTGCCGCGGAGTCGATGAGCTTGGTCAGATCGTCGAATTCCAGCTGGGTGGCCTGCTGCTCAATGAGCTGACCGGCCACTGCGTCACGCGTGATGTCGCTTCCGCCGCAGATGGTACGGGCGGTACCTACGAGTTGCTCCTCATTTCCCTCAACGTTGACTCCGCCTTCGCGTAGAGCTTCCAGGAATGCTTCGTCCTGATCCGGACGCATCGGTGCTGCATCCGGGGTGTTCTCTACTTCGCTGGCGGCGCCTTCGCCGGCAGCCGGATCGTCGGCCGGAGCGGACGCTGCTGAGCTGGACTCAGTTTCGGTAGCGCTCTGAGACTCTTCAACACTGCTGGAAGGAGCAGCTGCGGATGTGGACGGCGTGGCCGTCACATCTTCGCTGTCCACGGTGGCTCCCCCGCATGCGGCGAGAGAAAGCCCCACCGCAGCGAGGACTGCCGTCATCGCTGTTTTGCGCATACGCTTAGTTCTTCCGTTCGCGGACCTGGCCGAAGATCTGGTCCAGGCCACCGTTTTCGAAGTTGATGGTCAGGCCACCGGTCGGGATCTCCTTCATGTCGGAGGTCGGCCAACCGAACTTGCCCTGCTCCCATCCGTTCTTGCCCCAGTGGTCGAAGATGGCGCCGTAGTAGATCACATGAGCACCGGTCTTCGGGGACCAGTAGATATTGCCCTTCTCAAACTCCTGGAAGAAGCCACCCTTGATCTTCTTCTCATTGCCCTTCGGGTAACCCAGGTCAGAGCTTGCTCCACCGAGCTCGCCGTACTTGGCACCGATCGCACCGAAGACCATGTAGTGCTTCTTAGCATCCGGGTTACGGGTCAGGTAGCCGTTCTCGAACTTCTGGATGTAGCCGCCTCCTGCAGCCTTGGCTTCCTCGACCGGGTAGCCCAGCGGGCCACCCTCGTAGCCGCCTGCACCCCATGCGGCGAACATGTCGCCCGGGATGGCCTGGGCACCAGTGCGCGGGGTCCAGTAGACAGAACCGTGCTCGAAGTGGACAAAGCGTCCCTTGCCGTCCGGAGTCTTCAGCTCACCGGTCTTGGGGAAGCCGAGCCAGCCGGCCGGGCCGCCGAGCTGGTTGTACTTTGCCAGGATCGCGCCGACCAGAACCTGTGCACCGGTCTTCTCAGACCAGAATGCGGTACCGCCGCGGAATTCCTCAGCCTTGCCCTTGCCGCCAGCAACGTCATATTCGTTGGTGACACAGCTGCCGATGATTCCGCTCTTGGTGGCCTCAGCAATCGCGCCGACCGGGGTGCACTCTGCGCCACGGTCTGCCTCGCTGACCTCGAGGGAATCAGCGATGTGCGGCCATGCCTGGGTCATCTCGAACTGCCAGTAATCCCATGCGTGAACACCGGACGGGCGGTAACGAGTGATGATCGGCACGCCAGCCTTCTTTGCATAGCGCTCGAAGGTCTGGGTGGACATACGAGAAATGACCTCCAGGCCCACACCAGCCGGAACAGCCGGGCCGGTAGCAACGGAGCCAGGCTTACCGTAGTCATCCTGACCGGAGCCAGCGGAGACATAAACAGTCTTGCCCTTCAGGTTCTCAATACCCAGCTTCGGGTCGTGGTCGATCCAGTCCTGGGAGCCCAGTGGGCCCCACATTGCCTCGGAGTCGTAGCCACCTGCATCCTTCTGTGCAGCCTTAATCGCCAGCGGCATGCCAGAGGTGGTGGTGTCCAGGTAACCGGAGAAGGAACCGACGAAGTTGAACAGGTGCGGGTTGCGCTCAGCCAGGTTAACTGCAGCGGTGCCGCCCATGGACAGACCGACAACGGCGCGCTTGCCGTTGGAGCGGTAGTGCTCGTTCAGCAGCGGGACGAGCTCCTTGGTCAGGAAGGTCTCCCACTTGTAGTTTTTGCCGTTATTCGGCTTCTGCCAATCGGAGTAGAAGGAGGACTCGCCGCCCACCGGCATGATCACGTTGACGTTCTTGTCAGCGTAGAACTGCTCGATATTGGTCTCGATGGTCCAGCCGCTCTCGTCATCACGTGCGCGCAGGCCGTCGAGTGCCCACACCTCAGGGAACTTGGCCTGCGGGTTGGAGTGCCAGTCACGCGCGAGCAGGATCTGCACCTGGATCGGCTTTTCCGGCATCGATGGGGAGTTGATGAATACAGCGACACGACGCTGTGTCAGCCACTCAATACGGTCAACGGAAACACCCTCCGGCAGGCCCGGGATCTGCGGGTGTTCGTCCACCTCAATCGGGGTGCGCGGCGGCGGATCGGACGGACGCAGACCGTCAGAGATTCCACGGCCGGACGACAGCGAGCTGGACAGGCCAGACGAGCTGTTCTGAGCCACTGCTGGCACCACGGCCACCCCGACAGCTAAGGCTGTGGGAACTGCGGCGACCGCGAGCAATTGGCCTTTAGTGACCTTGCGGGGAGTACGTCGGGGTGAAAAGCGCATGTTAGAGAGCCCTTTGTTGATTGTTGGTACGGCGGACTAACGGGCGCTCCGCCCTGGGGGTTCCCCTCCCCCAGGCCGGGCCCGGTCTTCGGTATGAAGTTTAAGTTTCACTTGAGACTTTACAGGGTGACACGCCGTGAACACAGAAAAACCCTGGGAAACACTGACCACAGCTGCATCTGCAGTCACCGTCTCCCAGGGTTAGTACGAAGAAACGCTTACCACGCGTTCATGTGATTAAGAACGCGACCCTTCGTCTTGTGCAGCTGGTAACCGAACTGGTCCCAGTTGTGCAGACCCTGTGCCGGGTAATCCGACGTCACGCGAAGGCCCTGTGCTCGAGCCTTCGCCTCCCAGATACGGGTGGACATCATCGAACCGAACTCAAGCGCCATGCCGGCCGCCTTGTGCTGCGGCAGATACTTCGCATCAGCCGGGCCAGGAACACCAGAGCCAGCAGAGATGTAAATGTCGCTGTTGCGCAGACCGCTCATGTTCAAGAACGGGTCATTGGCGAAACGCTGCGGGTTGATCATCGAACCGTACATTGCGTTCAAGTTGTAGCCGCCCGCATCAAGCATGGACAGACGCAACATGGTCTGCATGCCCGGCAGCGTCGTGGTCAGGTAGCCCGAGAAGGACAGCACCTGACGGAATTGCTGCGGATTCTTCGCCGCAATATTCATCGCAGCGGTGCCACCCATGGACAGGCCAATGATGGAGTTGTTGCGCGGAGAGACACCGAAGTTGCGCTGCAGGTAGCCCGGCAGCTCCTTAGTCAGGAAGGTCTCCCATTTATAGGGCTGACCCTGGCCGTACTTCGGATCATGCTGCCAGTCAGCGTAGAAGGAAGACTCGCCACCGACCGGCATGACCAGGGTGATATTCGAGTTCTTGTACACAGCAGCCGCGTTGACATCCTTCACCCACGCGTTGGTGCGCTCAGTCGCGCGCAGACCATCGAGCAGGTACAGGCCAGCATTACCGCCACGTGCAGCCGGAACGATCTGCACCGGGATATTGCGCTTCATGGACGGGGAGTACACGTCACAACGCTGTACCCAGTACTTCACCGGATCCCAGGTGCAGTGGCCGGTCGCGTCACGACGAAGCCAGCCACGGTTATCGGCAGCCTGCGCATTGTCCGGGGTTGCCACCATGAGCGTCATCGCAGCAGCCAGTGCCATCACAAGGGCAAGCAGCGTGCGACGCATGGAGTGAATCGCGTTCATGTGTCCACCAATCAGATAAGTCAGGAATATTTGTGATTACACACAGGTGTATCGCAAAGCGTTATCGCGATGTTATCAATCGCGTTATCCCTATTGCACGTTTTTCACGGGCCACGCGATGCGCTGCCCGGACAGGCCCACATCCTCACCACGAGAAATGCGCTCCAACGTGGCGCTATCAAGGTACACAGCGGGGTCCTCAGAAATTTCCAAAGACCGACCAGGACCCAGCGCGTACTTCATATTCTTGAAAAAGCGCTCGGCGCTCATCGGCTCACGCGAGGTGGCCAACAAGTCCGCAATCTCCGGTGTGCGCAATGCCGCGCGCGCCTGCAGGAGCTTTTGCTTATCGACGAACCCAGCAACCTCATCCGGGTCCACCGCCGTATCCGCATATTTCCAATGCGTCGGCAGATTCTTATCGTGACCGATGCGGCCATCCTCAATACGCGGCTGTCGTGCCGCCAACGGAGTAGCCAATCCGACATTGTCGAGGATGCGCACATCCAAACCCGAATTCGCACTGACCATGCCCAGATTGATCATGTAGGCAGTATTGGGAAGGTTAAGCAGGTCTGTGTCGTGCTTCACTCGTGCGAGTGGTTCCCACGTGTACACATTTGGGTCTTCCTGCAGAAGCACAAGACGCATTGCCGCGGCATTTTCTTCTTCTGCCTTAGCGAGTCCTTCTTTCCACCCGCCCATCAAGTCACTGGCCAGGAAGTCTTCCGAATAACGTGGCGGATTGCCCGATTCACGCAACAGCACCGCTGTCCAGAACTCACGCTCGTCGACAGTGGCCAGTGCCTCTGGCCCTTCCACGAACGGTTCGAAACCAAGCTCGTGTCCACGGGCGAACACGATGCCGGCCCACACCGCGAGCGCAGTCGCAGCCACACCGCTGAGCAGAGTCAGCGGCAGCGCTGCTACCGGCAACAGCATCGCAAACAGTGGCAGTAGCGCCATGCGACCATGCATAAAGTCCCCACCAACACGCATCACGTAAAGCATGTGCAAGGCACCGCAGCCGACAGCCAGAGCAACAATCACCTTCTCCTGCGCACCGAGACGCAAGACCCACCAGATGCCCAACCCGGCAACCACGAGCAACGGCGCCCACAGGGCATACGTGCCAACGAGGTCCCACACATAACGGACACCAGCACGCCATTCGGAACCAGAGGCCGATTTCGCCACCGCAGTATGCGGGGTGAGCAGACCGTAATAACCCATGCGGAAGATCTGGTACGCCAACGGCACTGGAAGTGCTGCCAGACAGATTGCGCCAATGCGCTTCCAATCCATCCGGCTGGCAACCAGCAGCATGAGACCGGTGAGCCCGCCGTAAAGAGCTAACTCCGGACGAACCAGCCACGACAGACCTGCCCAGAACGCCAAAAGCAACTCACCGCGATTACCCGCCGACCAGCGGACCAGCAGTGCCCACCACACACCGATCCACGCCAGGGACAAGCCCCATTCCAAACCAGAGGTGGCAAAGTCCCGTGCCGGCGGCAGCGCAACATAAATGATCACACCAAACGGTGCGACCAATCCCGGACTGACCCGCTGCCACAATTTGCCGGACGCCATGGTGGCTGCCACAACACCGATGACGGTGCAGATGAGCGCCAACCACATCGCCACATCTTCAAGCCGCATTCCCGGCACCCAACTGAAAGCCGCGATGAGGTATTGCCACAACGTGGAGGTATTGGCCTCCACACGTTCACCGGCATTGAACACCGGACCGTTGCCAGCCAGGATATTGCGGACCGTACGCAGGACGATCACGCCGTCATCGCAAATCCAGCGGCGAGCCCACCCGCCCCAGAATGCGAGAACGCCCGCTAGCGCTGCGGATATAAGCAGTGATAAGCGGGCGCGTTTTTCCATGCCGGAAATATTAGCTCATGAGTGGCACAACATAGACAGCCATGACGATGGTCAGAATCCACAGCAGTGCCAACATCTGCAGAACGCGGTCTTCCAGTGCGATCTCATCTGGTGCGCCACCGTTTCCGCTGTCGACCTCCGCGGCATAGCGCAGGATCGCGATGATGAACGGCACCATCGAAATCTGGTACCAGAGACCTTCAGCAGGCGCGACGCCGCTGCTCAGTGTGAAGCCCCACAGCGCGTACGACATGACAACCGCTGTTGCGGACAGCGTCCACACAAAGCGCAGGTAGGTCTGCGTGTAGCCCTGCAGCGACTTACGAATCTTCGCACCCGTGTGCTCCGCCAGCAGCAATTCGGCATAGCGCTTACCGGAAGCCATGAACAGCGAACCGAACGCCGCGACCAGCAAGAACCACTGCGACAGCTCAATATCCGCCGCGACACCACCGGCCATTGCGCGCAGCATGAAGCCTGAAGACACCAGCGCGATATCGATCACCGGGATGTGCTTCCAGCCGAAGCAGTATCCCAGCTGCAGCGCGATGTACACCGCCACAACCGTGGCCAACGCCGGACCATCAGACGCGAGGAATGCCAGACCGATCGCTGCAACAATCAGCACGACCGACATGACATATGCCAAATTAATCGGCAGCATGCCCGATGCGATCGGACGGAAACGCTTCGTGGGGTGCTCACGGTCAGCATCCACGTCACGTGCGTCGTTGATCAAGTAAATCGAGGACGCACCGAAGCAGAACACCACGAATGCCAGGACGATATCCAGAATTGTGCGGGACGTGAATGAATCCGCCCCCGCAGCTAATGGCGCGGCCAGCACCAGGACATTTTTGACCCACTGCTTCGGACGCAGACCTTTGATCATTGCGTCCGGGAGGTTCTTCGGCGGAGTTTTCTTCCGGTTGTAATCCACGCCCTCGGTGTGGGGCTCGGACTTCAGAAACGGCTCGTCAACAGGTTGTGTCACGCTTATTGCCTCTCAAGGTTGATCGCGGCTCGTGCCACCCCGATACCGAGCAGCGCGCCGGCCAGGGTGTCCGTGGGGTAATGCACCCCGAGGACCATGCGGGAGGTCATCATAATTGGAATTCCGGCGTACGGAAGTTTCGACCCAGTGATGTCGGCCAAGTGCACCATCGCAGCGCTTGTCGACGTCGCGTGCGAACTCGGGAAACTCAGTTTCGACGGAGTGCCCACACCGACTTTCACCCGCGCGTCATGGGGACGACGTCGGCGAACAATGCGTTTGAGCACCACCGATGCCGCATGCGCGGTGAAAGCACCAGCCCCCATGGCCAGCCACTTCCGGCGCCTTTGCTTATCGACGGCCGCCCCCGCCCCAGCGATCCCCAACCACCCCAGGGCATGTTCGCCGAAGTGGCTCAGGCCGCGTGCGGTGGGCAGGACCCCGGGGGCGTCGAAAAGCGTGTCCTGGATCTGCTCAAGTACGCCTGCCTCTTTGGCGTCCCACGAGTTGTTACTGCTCATTGAAGATCTTCTCCCAGTTCTCGTGGCCGGTCAGCTCCGGCTTGGCCTCGCGGTACGCGCGGGTCAGCTCCGGCCACTGCTCCTTGATCTGCTTGTGCAGCTCCTTCGTCTGCTTGAGCAGGTCATCCGCCAGTGCTTTGTTGCGCTTGCGGAAGGCCACGCCCGTGCCGCCCGCGGTAGACACCGTCGCGGAATCGACGCGGGAAAGCGTGTACCAACGAGCTTCCTCCGCGGTGAGGTTGAGCTGCGGCGCCTCCCAGTGCGCACGGTCCTCAGTGGAAGCGAGGTGGCGCAGCGACTTGATCGCCCACGGAATCTTCTTGATCTTGGCCAAGCGCCCACCGATCTTGTTCGTGGGCACGCCCGGCGCACCCGTCGGTGCCGGCAGATCCGCTGCCGACTCAATGACCTGCGCATCCGAGTAGTCCTTGCGGATCCCCTGGATGCGCGGCAGCGAGGACTCGAGAATCTCGAAGAGCTGATCCGGGCCCGCCAAGAAGTCCTTCATCGCCTCGATCTGGATCGCCAGCGTCGAGTACTCCATGCACATGATGTGCTTGTAGCTGGACTTCAGCATGGACTTGAGCAGCCCATTCGGGTCGCCATCGTGGTACATCGATGCGACGATCAGACGGTTGCGCAGGTGGAAGTATGCCTGCCAGTCAATCGCATCGTCCTTATCAGCCCAGGCCATGTGCCAGATGGCGGCGCCGGGCCAGGTGACCGTCGGAAAGCCTGCTTGCCCTGCGCGCAGCGAGTACTCCGTGTCGTCCCACTTGATGAACAGTGGTAGCGGGAGGCCCATCTTCTCCGCGACCACGCGCGGGAAGAGGCACATCCACCAACCGTTGAACTCGACGTCGATACGCCTGTGCAGTGGACGCGACGTGGTCTTGCGCGGGTCGAGGTCCTCTTCCTCCGTGCCCACGTAGCTCAGCGGGTACTTGGCAAAATCATGGTCGTACACCGCGTGTGGCGCCGCACCCCACATGAAGTCCGCGCGGTTGACGCGCTCACCCGAGGTGCGCAACTGGCTGCGGTCCTGCAGGTTGAGCATCTGACCACCCACAAGAATCGGGCTCTTGGCATAACGCGCTGCCTGTACCGCGCGCAGGATGGAGTCCGGCTCAATCGCGATGTCATCGTCCATATACAGGATGAATGGCGCATCCGTTTGGTGCAGCGCCTCGTACATGATGCGGGAATAGCCGCCCGAACCGCCGAGGTTTCCCTGGCTAAAGATCTTGAGTCGGCCCTGCAGGTTGGCTTCTGCCTCCGCGAAGTCCGGCTCATCCGCCGGGTGCTGGTTGCCCTGGTCAGGCATGAGCACGTCCGTGATCGCACCGAGCACCAACGGATCTTCCGCCAACGCGTGGAGCGCATTGACCGCATCGCGCGGGCGGTTGAATGTCGGGATCCCCACCGCGACCTTCTTCTCCGACGGATCAATCGTCGTTCCGTCCGGGAGCACCTGCGCCTTCGGCTCGTGCGGGGCGTACCAGCCAGCATTGCTGATCGTCGCGTCGCCCTCACCCGTGGTCACGTCGAACCACAGCCAGCCACCATCTTCGAAATTGCGCAGCGGCAGCGGGATCTCCACGCGCTCATCAGCAGCATCGACATTGAGCACGGACACGCGCACACCATCGTGCTTCGAGCGGTACACCGAGATCGTCGCCGCGCCTTCCACATCCATACCCAACACAACCGTGTCCAGCTGGGACCAACGGCGCCAATAGGACGCGGGGAAGGCGTTGAAGTAGGTCTCAAACGACACTTCCGAGCCTTCGGGAAGCGTCGCGCGCGAGCGATCTGGCCAGATCACACGTTTGGTGTTCTGCTCTGACTCAACGAGGTAGAGCATCCGCACATCGTGCGGTTCGCCCTTCCGGGGCAGCAGAATTCGTTGCAGGACATCGACGGCTTTCATGTCATTCACGGCCTCAACACTAATAGCTGTCTCGTGCTGCCATTCCCCGGCGCGCGGGTAGCCCCGCTTCGAAAAACCGCAGGAACTATGCAGCGCATAGTGGGCACGCTTATCGACGCCTCCCCGCCCCTCCCCCAAAACCCCAGCAACTATGCAGGGCATAGTGCCGTCACTGGTAGTTATCCACAGGCTTTCTCTTCGACGCGAAGTCGATGGTTCACCTCGGTTTGTATGGTGCTTTCAACACCAAAACCAACCACACGAGAAACACTGAAATGGCAGGTAGAACCATGCGCACCCTCCGATACTACAAAGACGTCATCCTCCTCGTTGACCGGATCCGACATCTGGTCCGGGCGTTGACGAAGAATAAGGCCGAGTTGTTCCAACTGATCTACGACTTCGACAGCAACGATTTCGCCCAAGCCTTCGGCGCTTCGTCCACGTCTGCATGGATGGTCCGTGAATTCGGCATCGCCTATTCCACCGCTTATGAGTGGCTCCGCGTAGCCAGACAAGCGGTGGATTTCACCTTTCTCATGGACGCTTTCCGCGCAGCTGAGATTGACTATTCCACCGTCCGCCTCCTGCTCAAGTATCTGACCACGGATAACGAAGTGGAGCTCGTCGAGATGGCACAAGAACTCGGCCACGAGCAGATGAAGAAGTACCTCGCCGGCCGTGAGGCCACCGAGCCCAAGAAGGAAAGCCCCGATCCGAACCTGCGCATCAAGGATCTACCCAACGGCAAGGTCCGCGTTGAAATCGTGATGAGTAGCACCGATGGCGCACTGTTTCGCGCTGCGCTCAAGATCGGCGAAATGGCCTATTACGAGCAGGAACACACCGAGCAGCAGGCTTCCGCCGAGGAGACCCGCCCGGCGCGACAGACTGTGTCTGGTTACGGCATGCCCATCGGCCGGTCCTTGCTGCAGGCTTTCATGGGCATGGTGAACATGGTGCGCAGCAAGCCCACGAACACGCTGCGCACGCCCGGTGCGCACGTGAATATCGTGCTCAACGCTGATGGGCATGCCTATATGCCCGCCTCACCGAAAGTTCCTTCCGCAGCACTGGCAAATCTCGTTGCGAATGGCTTGAGCAGGCTCAATGTCGGCGATAGTTCGGGGCTGATTTTGAATGTCGGCCGGGCCCAGCGTTTGGCCACTGACGCGCAGGTCAATGCCTTGATGACCATGTGGGGCCACCAGTGCGCGATGCCCGGCTGCACTCATACCCGCTTCATGGAGATCCATCACATGAAGGAATGGGCCGATGGCGGCGAGACCAATATGGACAACCTGGTCCCCCTGTGTAGCGCGTGCCACTCGCTAGTCACCGACGGTTGGGCGCTCATTGAGCGACAGGGCAACCAGATCTGCTTCTTCATGGGCGACGGTTCCGCATTCGTCTCCGACAATCATTCGATGACCAGGAAGGACAACTCCCGAAAGCCGCAGCCGCACCGTGAGGATTGGGACGACGCGGATTCATTCGCCGATACCGCCCGGGAACCGGTCAATGTTTAGCGCACGAAAAAAGCCTCGCCCAGCTAGTACTGGCACGAGGCTCGATTCGCAGACGCGTTATGCGGCGATCAGATTACCGGAGTAGTTACCGGCATCGAGGGTGCCGTCTGCGAAGCCCGCGAGCTTTTCAGCTGCGTCGCGGCCGGCGAGAACGGGAACCCACTCGGTCACGGTTGCTCGCTGCAGATGCTCGTTCACGGTTTCACGGAAGATCGTTTCGACGACGTGCGCGCCGACCTCTCCGTCGAACCGTGCGTGCAGGTCCTTAGAAATGTTATTCAGTGCGATCATGGCATCCTCCTTTCGTGTTTCTGACTGCCATGAAATTGTGCTTTGCCGGAGGGGAACCTCCGGCAAGGTTTGAGCGTCGCTCTTTGTTAACCTGTCGTTAACTTTAGCAGATGGTTGGTGAACGACAATCATTAGGTGGCGCACTTCAATTGCAGCACCGTTGACCTGCATGAAGGGCATGAATGTAAATAGACAACTTTTTGCGCACCGCGCAAGTTAACACAGTGTTTACTTTCAAGATGGTTAACCTTCCCGATCGTTAACCTTTTGGTTAACTAAGGCAGGTTCAGAGAGTCATTTCTGCGTGCTAACGTCCCCGCTGTGCTTATCGACGGCCCCCAGCGCCCCAACCACTCCCCCACCCCAGCGGCATTGCGCATAGCTATCCCGCTTCTTTATGCGGTGATGGCTTTCGTTCTGCTCCGTTCAGCCATGGTGTTCCCACAAGTGAACCCTGGTACGGACTTCACACCGATCTGGACCGCGGCCAATAAATATGTCTCGGGTGAGCCGGTGTTCAATTCCGACTACACGATCGACATGCCGCACTACCTGTACACACCTGCGGGAACAGTACTGATCGCACCGGTCGCGCTGTTCGGTTCGCAGGAAACTGCACGCGCAGTGATGGCTGCGCTCGGTGCACTCTGCATCATCGCCGCCATCGCCTTGGCTGCGCGCATGGTCCGACCGCGTTGGTTCCACGTGATTGTTCCGATCGCGGTGAGCTTCTTCTTCATCACTCCGGAGCCGGCACGCACCACTTTGGCGTTGACCAATATCAACGGTTTCATGCTGCTGTTACAGGTGCTGTTCATCTGGTTCTCGCTACGTCTGCGGGAAAAGAATGTCGGCTGGCTGAACCACTTCAATCGCCCTGAAGCATGGGCAGCGGGCGCGATCGCGGGCGTGGCACTGTCGATCAAGCCCCAGTTCGCGGTGCTGTTCATCGTGTCTCTCGCCTATTGGCAGGTAGCAGTGGTCGTCGTTGCTGCCCTCGTCGCCGCTGCGCTCTTCACGATTGGTTGGTTCACTATCGCCGAGCCGGAGCTGTTCTTCACCAACCTGGTCCCCTACTTGAGCGAGCCCCGCCCCCGCTTCAACGGTTCTGTTGGCGGCCTCGGCATCGTTCTCGACTGGCCAGATGCTGCGGTGACTGTGCTGACGATCTTCGTCATCATCACGACTCTCGGTGCCGTCGCTTTGCTGTGGCGGTGGAAAGAGATCGACCCGGTGATGTTCAACTTCGTCGCCACGGGCGTGTGCTTTGCCGGCGGGTTCATGGCGAGCGGATTGATGCAGAACTACTACTCCATCTGGCTCATTCCACTCGTGCTCACCATCGCTCAGCGTAAATCCCCGATGCACTGGCCCATCACTGTTCTCATCCTGCTATTCATGTACGCCAACTGGACCTGGCCGGATACCGGAAACCCAACCGCCGGCCTCGTTCTGGCGTTCCTTCCGTCGTTCATGTTCATCGCGTTACCGCTTGCAGTCGCGGCGTGGGCGGCAGTGAACCGGCCGCGAGAGGAAGACGGATTTAGGGGCCGAGTGCACCAATTGGCACGACAATCACCCCGTCAGCACGACGATGCGCCGGACCACCGGAGGTAACAATGACCTCCACGGTTTCCTGCTTCACGTGATCAGCGAATCGCTTCAGAGAAACCGCCACGCCACATACGCTCCGCAAGCTCATCCAAGGTCAGGGAAGATGTCGCAGATTCAGGAGCATTGCCATGAGCAATCTCACTCAGCGATGCAGACCCGCCCGATCCACCTGTGCATTTTGCATTCTGAAACGCCTTCACTTTGCGTTTTGAAAACCTTTTGCTTGGCGTTTTGAAACGAAATTGATTTGCGCATTGAATGCTAACTTCAATGAAACTTTCCTAAACGTCGGCTGCAACCAGATCATGGCCGACTTCAACACCAAGCCGTTGTACCTAGTGATGACGTCCACGTAGATCATCAGCGGAATCATCAACCGCTCCGACACCAACCGATACTTGGTGACAACGTTCGTGCCTGTGAGTGGCTAGAACGCACGAATCGTGCAGGAGTTGTTTCAAACAACTCCTGTGAAAAACAGGCCGAAAATAGCGCATTTACGCAGGCAGACATAGTTGTTTGGAGTTGTTTGGAGTTGTTTTCACTTAGGTGAAACCCAAACTATGTGGACACCCAGCGCACACTCGGGCCACGCGCAGGGCTATCACTAGCTTTCTTCGCCTTGCCAACGTCACGCAGATGACGCAGGAGTGCACTGACCGACTTTTGATCAACGCCCAGTTCATCAGCAACCTCGCGGGCACTCAAAGATTTGCCGTCACGGAGTTGGGCGAGGACCCAATCCTCGGTGGTGACAGCGCTAACCACGGTGGACGGCTCCCCATCAAAGGCAACCCGGGCACGTGCAGAGAGGATCCACTCCGGTGCATCCCGCAGCTGCTCCAGGAAGCCCTGGCTTGAATACCACGCCAAGGTTTCCTGGGCCTGCGCTTCCGAGACTTGCATCAGCCGAGCGGCAGTAGATGTCATGAGGATCTGATTGTGGGCTAAATGGCTGGTGACTAAGAGGCCATTAACACTGTCGAAAATAGCCTCGCCGAATTCAGCACGCAGCAGATACAACGCTCTAATGAAACTTGAATCCACACTTCCCGATGGCAGAGTCACCTCAACGAACGGCCCATCAGCGTTCAGGCTCGGAGCCTGCCTGCCACTAGACAGCATGGATACCCACATACGATCGAATCCACGGGAAGATTCTTCCGCAAGACCCAACTGACGCAATGCCCCCATAAGAACCGGATTGCGGGGAATGGATTGGGTAGTCAGGATCTTTTCTTCAGCCACACCAACAGGAAGACCACCGGGAGACCACACGGTCAAACTAGTAGGTGACTGATCAACGACGATCGCGTTGATCGCTCCCCAATCACGGTGTGCGAAGGCATTGGACACAATCTCATCCACAGCGGTGGCGGGGAATGCTGGAATTGGGAATTCCTGCCCATTCGGGAGGTGAACCCGAGCAATTTCTTGCGTTGTATTCGCCTTGATTAGCGCACGTACCTGTTCAGAAGCGGTAATTAGCGGCGCGGAAATCTCTGTGACTTTGGGGTCGCCACTGGGGACGTCGCGAAGCAAATGGCGCACCACAGTCCGATTGTGCAACGGCTGCATGAACAGTATTTCTGCCGCGAAAGTCAGGGCACCATCGGACGTGAGCAAACCCAGCTCGCTGCATAGTTCAAGACCTGTCTGAGGGGCAGGCGATGTGTCACCGAGCGCGCTCTTCCGGTTCGCAAGCAGAGCCTTCGCCCGCTCAACAGCGGGCACGTCCAGATCTTCGGGCCCGCGCCGTGACCTTCCCGCACTGAGATCAGGGTTAGACCGCGACAAGTGGATAATCCGGCGCTGGTCTTCGCTCAAGGGGACGCAGCTTTTGCCAACGCGCTTGCTTGCCTGGCCTTTAGGGCGTTGATACAACGCCATCCCGCGAGGAATGCGCAAGACTACTAAGCGGGCATCGCACCGTTGAATTTCAAAGGCTTCAACTTGGATGTGGGGTTGAGTTTTGCGGTAGATCGTCTCCACCAACCACGCACAAGGACGGACGGTCCCAGTGAATGCGGAATGTCCCGCCTTCTTGTCGTTGACACCCAGGACGATATAGGCAACGCCACCATCAGCATTGGAGAAACAGATGACCTCATCAACCAGAAACTCGACCAATCCCGCATCAGGATTCTTGTTTTCCGGATGAACAGCAGGATCCTCCTTGAAATCCAGCACCTGGGATTCCCAATCACCAGCGCTATCACCTGCCTCAATCGCCGATAGCGCTTCCTCCACAACCTCAAAACCTGCGTCCAGCATGCGTCCAGTTTAGCAATAGTTGTTTAGGAGTTGTTTCAAACAACTCTGCAACAACTAGGCAAACAACTCCTCGAAAAACACACCGAAAACAGCACATTTATGCAGGCAGGCATAGTTGTTTCGAGTTGTTTATTACTCCCCGATGTTCGGCGACTCCTGAGCCCCACGCCACGTGATGATGGCGCCGGCAACCGCAATGAGGACGATGCCCGCGACCATGGAAGCAGTCAGCTCGTCGCCGGAGAAGGCCCAGCCCAGAATCGCACCGATCACGGGATCAAGGGCAAAGAGCGTGCCGACGACTGCCGCCGACACAATCCCCGCCGCGATCGTGTCCATGACGTAGGGAATCACGGCGCCGATGAAGCCGGAAATGATGAGGGTGACCCACATTGGGCTGCTAATAAGCGGCACTGCGGGGATTGAAAATGGCATGAGAATGAGCGCGGCGACGACCACCGACAAGGCGAGATCCGGCAGGCCACCGCTTTCGCTGCCGCCCATGCGTTCAGCAAAGAGTGTGTAGGCACCGAAGAAGACTGCACCGGTGACAGCAAAGCCGATACCTATGATGTCCAGGTCATTTGATGGCTGCGCGATAAGGGCGACGCCGATGAATGCGCCGATGGCCCACAGGCGGGAGCGCCACATTTTCAGGCCGAGAAACGACACGACGCAGGGCCAAGGAAGTCGATAGTGACGGCGACACCCTGTGGCAGGCGCGCGATGGCGGCGTAGACCATCATGCTCATCATGCCCATGGCCACGCCGTAGACCACGATGTTGATCGCGCGGGCGCGCGTCATGCCGGTGAGCTTCGGCCGGAACAGCGCGACCATGATCACCGCCGCAGCAGCCATGCGCAGACCCGACACCCCCGGCGCGCCGACGGTGGCCAGCATGTCCGTGACTATCACGGCGGCGGCCTGTGTGCCCAGCGACCCGATGAGCACCATAAGAACCGGGGCCGCCGGCAAGGCAAGGAACGTATTCATGCCTTGCCGGGTCAATCGAGTTTGGCTACTTTCGCGCGACACCCGGGAAAGAGTAGTGCATGCGAGGAAGACGGGGCATTTCGCCAGAAGGCCCATCGCGTCGAAATAGTAAAAATAGTAAAAATAGTAAGAGATAGTAAAGAACTTGGACGTTGATGATCATACGACCTTCGCCCCCAACCGAAAACACCAAACGCATGACGTTTTCCCTCCAAGCGCTTATGTTCTAATCAACGCATAGAGCACGAGCCTGGAGGAGACCATGGGTTCTACTTCCCCTTCGACAGGGAAACTGCAGCTACGCAAAGACGGTACTGTGAAGTGTCCGTCATGCAAGACAGTGGTATCACCTGATCTGTCTTCGAATCTTCTCCCGAAGCACAATGATGTCAACCGTGGCCATCTCTGCTTAGAAAGCAATAGAGAGTTCATCTTCAACCCTTGGGTGCCACCGAAACGCAAAAAGCGCGACAACCGCTTGGCCCTCTTGAAAGCTCCGGATTCTGTGCTTACCGACGAAGAGCGGGCGAGAAAGAAGAGAATTCTGGCGAACGTCGAGAAGTACAAGATCCGCGATCCCGAAACTCGCCGCTACCACTATAAACAAGAACAAGCGAAGAAAGATTCGGAGAAGCGTGCAGCCATTAAGCGCGCCGAAGCTCGCGAACGGCGCCGAGAAGAAGCTGCTGAACGACGCCGCGAAGCCCGTCTCTCAGATTCATACGCGCTCTACGCTCATGACAGCTTCGGCCAGAGTGACGACGGTTTCGAACCGCATGAGCGCATGCGCGGTTTCCGTGGTGGCCTGCCCGGTATGGGGAAGAGGCGTTAATCTCAACATCCTTCTGCCAACAGAGCATCAGATGATTCGAATGAAGGCCCATTCACAAACCGTGTGAACGTAGATACTCTTCCAGGCGCCGAGGGAACATTAGCGCATTTAGCTGGTTTTTTGTTTTGTGAATATACATCTAGTTGACAGGCTTGTGAACGTAGGTTAACCTTGTGAACGTAGATGCAAGATCAGCGAAAGGCTCACGAACAATGACCGCACTCCAAACTGTCGCTCCCCAGCAGGACAGCCGCCCCTCTCGACGTCTCATCCTCGTTGACATCGAGAATTTCAACTGCAGCCCAATTCAGCGCCCCGCTGAAGCGAAATGGTGCAAGAGGATGCTCACTTCCTGGCTGAACATCCAGGAAGGAGAAATCATCGTCATCGCATCCGACAAGAGTGGCATCCTTAATGTGTATGCAGGTTGGAAAGGCCCCCGCTTGCTTATGGGATTGGGCCCAGATGGCGCAGATCTTCGACTCATCGAAGAGATTGAGCGTATGAACCTTGGCCAATTTGATGAGATTGCACTTGTCTCAGGAGATGGAATCTTCTCCGGCCCAGTTGCACGCGCGGCCGCGCTTGGAGTGCCAACCAAGGTGTATTCCCACGGATTCACCTTGTCAGAGCGCCTGCGAATGGCTGCCGCTGAGGTTTACTTAGCGGAGGACGGCTACTCGCAAAGCGCTGCTGAGCAGCAGGGCTCCCCTTCTACAAATACCAACATCATTCAGCTCCACTCGTACACCAAGGAAACTGCGTAAATGGTTGTAACCACCGGACACCTCACTCTCAAAGACATCGCTGAGCTCGCACAGGTATCGCGGCCTGCTGTCAGCAACTGGCGCAAGCGGTACAGCGACTTTCCTACGCCACTGGAAACGTCCGCTCCGAACAAACCATTGTTCGAAGCAGCTGACGTTGTTTCGTGGCTCAAGGCCAACGAGTTCCTCCCGGAGGATGCTGAAAAACATTTGCAGCTCACAAGCCTCTGGGCAGCCGCGAATCTGTTGCGAAATGAGATAGCGATCGATGACATTCCGCTGATCATGCTGACACTGCTGGCAATCGACAAAGATCCCGCTTTCAAACCATCAGCTGAATTCGATGTGCTCAGTTCACGGATCAGCACTGAAAAACTCGATGAAGTCCAGCGAGCCATCCCCAAACTGCACGTGGACAATCACGGTGAAGCTGCTCAACTGGTAGTGGACCGATTCCTCGGCATCGGTTCACGTGGAGATCGCAGCCAGTACGGAACGGAAGCATCCTTATCGAGCGCCGCTATCGTGGCGGCAGCCTCCAGTACGCACGAGAACGCAGAAACCGTGTTGGACCCAGCTTGTGGCATTGCCGGAACGCTTCTTGGTGTCGGCAGTCATTTCCCAAAGGCTCAACTACTGGGCACTGAGATAAATCCTTCCACTGCGAGCCTTGCGCGGTTGCTCACGTATCTCACTGGGAACGAGGCAACTATTGAAACAGCAGACTCTCTCATGTCCGATCAGTTTCCGGATGTGCGAGCTGACATCGTGGTTTGTGAACCTCCGCTAGCCATGCGTTTCCGCAGGAGCGATCTGGAGCAAATGCAGCGGAATAATCCCGAATATCCCCTGAGAGGATTGGGCAGCGAAGAGCTATTCATTCTGTACGCGGCTCAGCATCTGACCGAAAAAGGTCGGGCGTACTTAATCACCAGCATGAGACCGACTTACCAGGGCGGATTTAAAGAGCAGCGTCAGCGCCTCATCGCACAAGGCCAGATCGAAGCCCTCGTTGAGCTTCCGCGTGGAGTGCTCTCAGCTACTCGCATTCCTGTCGCGCTGTGGGTTTTGCGCGCAGGAGGTGCTGCGGAGCCACTGCTCATCGACGCTTCGAACCAGTCACCCGATTCGGTTCCATCTCGGATCGGTGAATGGCTGAATGCAGCCCGCAGACACGAAACCACCGACGTGATGTACAAGGCAGTCACCTTGGCGGATGTGGTTACCAATGACGGCTCGCTCTCCCCATCCATCTATCTCACCGAATCCAGCAACCCTCATGAAGCAGCAGTTGCTTTCGACGCAGCGCTTCATTCACTCAATACAACTACGAAGGATCTTTCACACATGCGCACCCCTCGCATCACCGCAAGCACCGTCCCAACGGCTACGTCCTCCACCATGCTCGCTGACCTCATCAAGGACGGGCACTTCAAGCGCATCAATGGGCGCTACCGTGCAGACAACGAACTTGAAAGTGGCGATGTGTACCTTGCTCGCCCTAACCGAAGCGCAGGTCCAGCTTTCGTTGATGAATACAACGATACTGATGTTCTCCGCCCCGGCGATATCCTCATGCCACGCATCGGCGAATTGCCCGCGTGGGTCCATGAGGAAGACGATAAGAAATGGGTCGCATCCGATGCTCTCATCGCCCTGCGTCCCACCTCAGATGAATACGACCCGTACTTCATCGCCGCGTGCCTCAATGCACCAACGAACATCAGCACCCAAGGCATGATCGCGAAGCGCCATCCACTAGCTCGAATTGCGATCCCAGAACTCGACCGCGAGCAACGCTCATTTATCGCTGAAGCTCACCGTTCACTCAATAATGCACGGACGGCTGCCCGTCAGCTTGAGCACGAAGCCGAACAAGCGAGCGATGCTTTGCTCAACCTTGTCTTTGCAGGAAAGTAGGCTCCCAGATATGACTGCCACCCCAATCAAAGAATTCCAGGACACCCTCTGGAAAGCGGCCGACAAGCTGCGCGGCTCCATGGACGCGTCCCAGTACAAGGACATCGTTCTCGGCCTAGTGTTCCTCAAGTATGTGACCGATGCTTTCGACGCTCGCCGTCTCGAACTCATGGCGGCGCTGGAGGAGGAAGGCGCCACCACGGAGGAGATCGCGGAGGAGCTCGAGGACCGCGACGCTTACCTGGAGAAGAACGTTTTCTGGGTAGCTAAGGAGGCCCGTTGGGATTACCTGCAGCGCCACTCCAAGGGAAAAACGGAGGACGCCGGCGGTGAGTTCAAGTCCATCGGCAAGCTCATCGACGAGGCCGCGGAGGCCCTCATGTCCGACAACCCTTCTCTCGAGGGCACGCTGCCGCACAATTACAACAGCGATAGCGTGGATCAGCGCCGCCTCGGCGAGCTGGTGGACCTGTTCAGCACCACTCGCTTCACTGCAGAAGGCCCGGAGCGCGCCCGCGATCTGCTAGGTGAGGTATACGAATACTTCCTCGCGCGCTTCGCTTCTGCAGAGGGTAAGCGCGGTGGCGAGTTCTACACCCCACGCTCGGTGGTTCGCACGCTTGTTGAAATTCTCGAGCCAACCGAAGGTCGCGTCTACGACCCATGCTGTGGTTCCGGTGGCATGTTTGTTCAGGCGGAGAAGTTCCTGGACACGCACGACAAGGACCCGTCTGCGATTGCTGTTTATGGCCAAGAGCTCAACGAGCGCACGTGGCGTATGGCACGCATGAACCTGGCTATCCACGCGCTTAACTCACAGGGCCTTGGCGAACGCTGGGGCGACACCTTCGCTCGTGACATCCACCCGGGCGTGGAGATGGACTATGTCCTCGCCAACCCACCCTTCAACATCAAAGACTGGGCGCGCAACACCGATGACAAGCGTTGGATCTACGGTGTGCCGCCGGAAAAGAACGCGAACTTCGGCTGGATGCAGCACATCATCTCTAAGCTCAGCCTCCAGGGTGAAGCAGGTGTGGTGATGGCTAACGGCACCATGACATCGAATACCTCCGGTGAGGGCGAGATCCGCAAGAGCATGATTGAGGACGACATTGTCTCCTGTGTGGTCACGCTGCCTGCCCAGCTGTTCCGGGGCACGCAGATCCCGGTGTGCGTCTGGTTCTTCGCTAAGGATAAGGGCGCTGGTTCCAAGGGCTCCGTGGATCGTCGCGGGGAGTTCCTGTTTATCGACGCCCGCGAGATCGGCCACATGATCGATCGCACTGAGCGTGCGTTCTCGGATGAAGACATCCAAAAAATCGCCAACACTTTCCGCACCTGGCGTGGCCGCTCGTCCGCTCAGGGCGAGTACGAGGACGTCCCTGGCTACTGCAAGTCCGTTTCGCTAGACGAGATCCGCGAGGCTGATTACGCGCTCACGCCGGGCCGCTATGTCGGTTTCGCGGAGGAGGAAGAGGACGACGAGCCGATCGACGAAAAGATCGCACGCCTCACCGTGGAGCTCACCGCAGCCCTCGACGAGTCCGCACGCCTCGACGCCGTGGTCCGTGACCAGCTGGGGAGGTTGGCATAATGGCTTGGATTGAAACCACTCTGGGTGAGGTACTCCCTCTCAAATACGGAAAGAACCTACCAGCAGCGAAGCGGTCACATTCAGGCGAATTTGATGTTGTCACTTCTGCAGGAGTAGTCGATTCACATTGTGAACCGTTCGTCGATGGCTCTTCGATTGTCATCGGCCGTAAGGGAACCGTGGGTTCACTCACGTATTGCGCTGATCCCTGCTGGCCCACAGACACGGCTTTCTACACCACGGGATCCGATTTATGCGATCTGCGGTTTGGCTACTACTTCCTTCAAACCTTGCCTTTATCCGAGATGAATACTGACAGCGCTGTGCCCGGCCTCAATCGTGGTGAAGCCGAAGCACTACCCGTCCGAATCCCCAATCTCGAGACTCAGCGTGCGATTTCCTTGATTCTCCGTTCCCTCGACGACAAGATCGCCGCGAATGTCGAAGGAGTTTGTGCGATCGACAGACTTCGAAACGCACTCTGGGACCGAAATCTCTCCGATGGCACCACGCTTGCGCCTCTGTCGTCGCTAGCTTCCTTCGTTAACGGCGGTGCTTTTACAAAAAATGCGACAGGTACGGGCAGAGTAGTTGTGCGCATTGCAGAGATGAACAGCGGTATCGGGAACAACACTGTGCGAAACGAGTTGGATGTACCTGAAACAAAAATTGTTAGAACTGGAGAGTTACTCTTCTCCTGGTCTGGAACGCTCATGACAAAGCGCTGGCCATACGATGAAGCGGTAGTAAATCAGCACATTTTCAAGGTCATCCCAGACCGTGGATTTCCGCTCGCTTTTCTCGATTGTGTGATTGAACAGCAGCTGAAGTTTTTCAGGATGATCGCAGCCGGTAAAGCCACGACCATGGGGCATATTAAGAGGTCTGACCTGGACGCACATGTCCAAATCCCGATCCAATTCCGCGAAGAAGATCTGTGTCTTGCGGAATCCCTGTGGGTCAACGCAAGCGTCCTGGAGAAGGAAAACATCACCCTCGCTAGAACCCGCGATGAGCTGCTTCCACTGCTCATGAATGGGAAGATCTCAGTGAGGGAAGCTGAGCAGGAAGCATCAGCAGCCGGGGTACAAGTCCCGAGTGAGGGGAGCGAGGCGTAAGACCATGGTTTACAGCGAGGCGATGCTTGAGATCGATGTGCTTGAGCTGCTTGGTGAGCTCGACTGGAAGCCAGTCGAGGGTAGAAAGCTCGCTCCCGGTAGCAGGGAACGAGAGAACTGGCATGACATCGTGTTGCGTGGTCGTCTCCTCAATGCCCTGCGGAACCTCAATCCCGGGGTACCGGATGAATACCTCCGCCAGGCGATGGCCGAGGTGGTTACGCCTCAATCGCAGAGTGCGATCGCGGAGAACCGTCGCTTGCATGAGGTTCTCGTTGAGGGATACCGCGGCATTGAGTACGTCGATGCAGATGGGAAACGGCTAAACCCCACCATCACGTTCTTTT
>NZ_CAMXWS010000009.1 GCF_947253065.1 uncultured Corynebacterium sp. | reverse complement strand
TCCTCGTCTTCTTCCTGCAGCAAGTCGGCTTCTCGCTGGCTGGCGCAGCAATCCCTGCGACAGTCGTCTCGGCTGCTGTTGGTTTTGGTGCACAGTCGATCATTTCGGACTTCTTCTCCGGCTTCTTCATTCTCACGGAGAAGCAGTACGGCGTAGGTGACCTTGTGACATTCCAGATCAATGGCACCGAGGTCACCGGCGACGTCATTCAGATCACCATGCGCGCAACGCAGATCCGCACACTTGAGCAAAACACGGTGACCATTCCGAACTCGACGGCGCAGGTCTGCATCAATAACTCAAATGTGTGGTCCCGCGCGCTTGTCATCGTTCCTGTTCCGTTGGCGCGTTCACGCGACGTTAACGAGGTCATCGCTCGCGCCGAGCGTGCAGCGCGCAAGGCTTTGGCTAATCCGGAGATCGCTCCCCTCATTCAGGGTGAACTGATGTCGCAGCCAGGCATTGAAATCAATCCGCCAAACACCGTCGGCATGCCGTGGACATTGGATATTCGCTTCATGGTGCGTTGCACTCCAGGCGACCAGTTCCCGGTTGAGCGCGCGCTCCGCGTGCACATCCTTGAAGAGTTCTTTGATGAGTACGGCGCGGAAACAGCAACGCCTTTGCTTGACGACGGCGCGACGGAGGCCTTTCCAGCCGTTTCCCCTCATCGCTATCGCACCGGCTGGAGCGACCTCCATGACCCATCGCGACCAGGGAAAGCTGAGGATGATGAAGAGACTCCTCCATCCGAATCCGCGGTCGTAGAAAATTCAGCCACTGACACGGATACAGAGGTACTCGACGTCGATGGTGTGGAAGGCACCCAAGATGAGGTCGAAGAGGTTCCAGCGGAAGATGACCCCGCAGCTAATCCGAAAGAGGACCATGCAATTGGTACCTTCGGCGGGCGCATCAGGGCATCTACTGGTCTTTTGATCACGGTGTTCCTTGGCTTGCTCATTCTGCGTGGCCTGACCATGACAGCAGGCGAATCAAGCGAGGCTCGTTCTGGTGTCCTCGCCCCGCCGCGTTCGACAACATCAGTTACGGAGCCCTCTCCAGCAGAAAACACCGGTAACGCGACGGATGATTCCTATGGTTCCTCCGAGGAGCCAACCGAAACCTATGAAACAGAGGTCCCGCCAACAAACGACCCCGGCGCCGAACAACAGGCACCGGGACAGAACCAGCAACAGCCCACGAATGCTGACTCGACACCGACTGGCAAATCCAGTGCTGCGAACACCAGTGTTGAACCTACACCCCAGGGGGCAACTGAAAACCAGTAGCCAGCTAGCATGACACCATGACGTTCACCCCGGACCGCACCCATGTACTAGCCGCGGTGCTCATGACTGGCATCGCACTCATCGGAATCTCCTGGGCACCGCTCAAACTTGGTTGGCTGCTGATTTTCCCGATTATTTTCATCATCTGGGTATTCACCGCAAAAACCCGGGTCGACGATGATGGCATTTCCGTGTCCTACCTGTTCAGAAAGAACGTGACACTTCCCTGGGACCAGCTTCGCGGCATTGGCTTTGAAGGATCAAAGGCAAAGGTCGCCACCGTAAACGGTGAAGAATTCACATTGCCAGGAGTAACGTTCAATTCATTGCCGGATCTCGCGGAAGCATCCTCGGGTCGAATTGCTGACGTAATCACCCAAGCCTCCGAAGCAGCCGACGGAATGATTGAGGTCACCGACCAGCACGGTGATTCCATTCTGGTTACTCCGGAGGAATACGAGAAACGCATCGCAGCCGGTGAGAAACTGACGCGCACCGACGAAACGCCTAAGTCGGACGAGACCAACTAGCTGCGCTTTACTCTCAACAAAAATTACAGATCTAAACTCAAAACGTAAACGAGGAGTACTCCCCTATGCCTAACGCGATCCCTCTGCGCTCACGCATCACGACCATCGGCCGCCAGGCTGCCGGCGCACGTGCGCTGTGGAAAGCAACCGGTACGAAGGACAACGAATTCGGTCGCCCCATCGTGGCCATCGTTAACTCCTACACACAGTTCGTTCCAGGCCATGTGCACCTGAAGAATGTCGGCGACATCGTCGCCGAGGCTGTTCGTGAGGCTGGTGGCATCCCGAAGGAATTCAACACGATCGCTGTCGACGATGGCATCGCCATGGGCCACGGCGGCATGCTGTACTCCCTGCCCAGCCGCGAAATCATTTCTGATTCTGTCGAATACATGGTCAATGCACACACCGTCGATGCAATGGTGTGTATCTCTAACTGTGACAAGATCACGCCGGGCATGCTTAATGCAGCACTGCGCTTGAATATCCCGGCAGTCTTTGTCTCCGGTGGACCGATGGAAGCTGGCAAGGCCGTTGTTATTGATGGCGTTGCTCAGACCGGCACCAAGACGAACCTGGTGGACGCAATGTCCAGCTCGGCTAATGACACTATCTCGGATGCAGATCTGGACCGCATCGTCGAATCTGCCTGCCCGACCTGTGGTTCCTGCTCCGGCATGTTCACCGCGAACTCGATGAACTGCCTGACTGAGGCACTTGGTCTGTCCCTGCCGGGCAATGGCACCACGCTTGCAACCCACACCGCTCGCCGTCGTCTTTTTGAGCGTGCTGGTGAGGCCATCATGGACATCGCCCGCCGTTACTACGGCGACGGTGATGAATCGGTACTGCCGCGAAATATTGCCACCCGTGAGGCATTCCGCAATGCTATGGCCCTCGACATGGCAATGGGCGGTTCTTCCAACACGATCCTTCACACGCTCGCTGCTGCCCAGGAAGGCGAGATCAACTTTGATCTGAAGGATATTGACGAGCTGTCTCACGAGATCGCCTGCATCTCCAAGGTCGCCCCGAACGGCGATGCCCACATCGAGGACGTACACCGTGCCGGTGGCATTCCACGCATTCTTGGTGAACTGAACCGTGCAGGTCTGCTCAACACTGACGTACACTCTGTCGCTTACTCCAGCCTGCAGGACTGGCTGGACGACTGGGATATTCGTGGTGGCAAGGCCACCGACGAAGCAATCGAGCTCTTCCACGCAGCCCCTGGTGGCGTGCGCTCATCTGAGGCTTTCTCTCAGTCGAACCGTTGGGACAAGCTGGACACCGATCCGGTCAATGGTGTCATCCACGACTTTGAACACCCCTTCACCTCTGACGGTGGCCTGGTTGTTCTGCGCGGCAACCTCGCTGAGGATGGCGCGATCCTGAAGACTGCTGGTGTTGAGGAGGAGCTCTGGGAGTTCTCTGGCCCAGCCCGCGTGGTGGATTCTCAGGAGCAGGCAGTCTCCATGATCCTTTCCCGCGAAGTACAGCCAGGTGAAGTCGTGGTCATCCGCTACGAGGGCCCCGCTGGTGGTCCGGGCATGCAGGAAATGCTCCACCCCACGTCCTTCCTCAAGGGCGCTGGTCTGGGGAAGGTCTGTGCTTTGATCACCGATGGCCGTTTCTCCGGCGGTACTTCTGGCCTGTCTATCGGACACATCTCCCCGGAGGCTGCACAGGGTGGTTTGATCGGTCTGATCGAAAACGGTGACACCATCCACATTTCCGTCCGCGACCGCAAGCTCCAGCTTGAGGTAGACGATGACGAGCTGGATCGTCGTCGCGCCGAGATGGAGCAGCGTGAAAAGCCGTGGACACCGAACCGCACGCGCCACGTGACCAAGGCTTTGCGTGCGTACTCCAAGATGGCTACCTCTGCCGACAAGGGCGCTGTTCGCCGCGTGGACTAAGCTCCTAGTTCGACATTCCCTCGAACTAGAACTAGGAACAGGACATGCCGCTTCTTTTGCTGCTCGGCGCCATACTTGGCGCACTGAACCTTGGCCAAAGCTTGGTTGCCGCCGGGCACGAAGCGCTTCTCGACGTCGGCGTCTTCCGCGACGCCGGCGCAGCCTTCATCACTGGCGATCCCCTTTACCAGGGCTTCCCTTCCCGCAGCGGCTACGCATTCATCTACCCGCCATTCGCGGCACTGCTTTTCGTTCCCCTGACATGGGTCAACGAGCTGACGATGGACATCATGTGGAACACGTCCATCATCGGAGCTGTTTTCTTGATCATGGCGATGGCGGCGCACCGTTTGGGCTTGCGTCCTTGGTGGGCATGGGCAGTCGCCCTGACAGGGTTTTCCACCTGTCTGGACACGATCAGTTCGAACCTGTATTTCGGCCAGATCAATATCTTCTTGATTCTGCTGGTCACCGCTGATGTTCTCGGCTTCACACCCAAGCCGATCAGGGGCATTGGCATTGGTGTGGCCGCGGGTATCAAGCTCACTCCGGCCGCATTCGGTGTGCTCTTCCTCGTGCGCAAAGACTGGTGGTCAGTTGCGCGCTCTGCCGGTTTCTTCGTGCTCACAGCGATCATCGGCTTCATCTTCCGCCCGCAGGAATCGATTTATTTCTGGACGGAGGAGTTCTTCGCCACCGACCGTGGCGGCGATATTTTCTATCCGCCAAACCAAGGCATCGGTGGCATACTCTCGCGTGGGCTGGTGGATGCGGGAGTCGTCGAAAAGCTTGCGCCTGTCATTCTGCTGCTGTTCGCCGCGGCGACGATCTTCATCGCCTACCGCTTGGAACAACGCGGCCGCAGCGTTGAAGCGCTGCTGATCGTGGTCCTGGGCATTTCTCTCGGTGGCCCATTCGCGGTATCCCACCACTGGGCAGGCATCATTCTTGTGCTGCCGCTCATTTTCACCGTGCGGGAGCAGGCGCTGCGTTTCTTGCTTGCTGTCGCTGCCGGCGCGTGGATTGTTCCGGGCTACGAGCTCGTTGATGAGTCTCGTGCCCAGGAATTTATTTGGCCGCTGTGGTTCAACGCGAACATCATTGGTCTGATGGGATTGGCGATCTTCATCGCCTACCTCATCTTCTCCTTCGGCGGCCGATTCGGTATGCCAGATCTAGGCAAAGATCCACAGGATGATCGCAGCAGCGATACCGATCACCGCGCAGATCCAGGAGCTAGCCAGCGGACGACGAGCCCAGCTCCTGTTGAAGTCGATGCTGAGCACGCCCGGCCCGGTGAACTGAACGCTTAGCGCCATACCCAGCAAAACAACCGCCAACCAGGTGGAAGCATCCCAGGCGAAGAGGTTCACTGGGTTTTCTGCCCCACTGACGGCATCCAGAACGCCGAAGCCAGTTGCAGCGACTGCCACCATCGCAGCGATCGGGGTGAGCAATCCCAACACGAGGAATACTCCTGCAGCCAGCCCCATCGTCGGCAACGCGATCGCGAGCACGTGCGGGAACGTCTGAGATGCCAAATCTTCCTCAAGGCCAGCCAGACCAGGATTTCCACCCAGCTGGAACAAAACAGCCAGAGACGTCAGGATCAGCACTGCGCCAAGTACGACGCGCAAGATGAGCAAACCGAAATCGATAGTGCCTCGTGCAACTGGCGGGTTGGCAGGCTCCGGCTCCGTCACCGCAGGATCAGTACCAATACCTTCCGCAGCCGCCGTGGTGTGAAGGGTGCCAGCGGTGCTCACGGTGCTCGCCGCGACTGGCTCCTCCACCGAAGCATCAGGCTTCACGCTTGTCGACGACTCCCCAACCCGGTCAACAGCGATATCCACCGGCTTCTCTGTGGCTGAAGGGGCGGTGATATTTTCCTGCTTTGGCGCTGCCGGAGGCACTTCTGTGGGTGCGGCCTTCCCGGTGCGGGTGTACACATCCGTCGTGGGAACGTCGAGATCATCAATCTCGGTGACGTCCTCGAAATTGTTCACGGGCTTATTGCTGCCTTTATCAGTCATGTCACCAAATTTAAGGCAGTAGCCCTGCTCACTCGGTCTGCCACGCAGGACTAGCCCGTGCACATGACGCCAGTTACACCGCTTAGCCGCGTGTACGCGACGCAGTCGCACCGGCCCAGATATTGATGCCGGCGTCGTGCGCTATGTCGTCGATAAGCGTGAGCTCTTCGTCGCTGAACTCGAGGTTGTTCACGGCATCAAGATTGGCATCGAGCTGCTTCACGCTGGACGCACCAATAAGCGCACTGGTCACCGTGCGTTCTGCTTGGTCGCGCAACACCCACGCGATAGCCATCTGTGCCAAGCTCTGCCCACGTGCCTTCGCAACGTCATTGAGCTTTCGCGCCATAGCGACATTCTCTTCACTGAGCATGTCCTCGCTCAAAGACTTGCCTGCCGCCGCGCGTGAATCCGCCGGAATCCCATCAAGGTAGCGATCCGTGAGCAAACCTTGCGCCAACGGTGAGAAGGCGATCACGCCAAGACCACTCTCAGCGGCAGAGTCAAGCAACGAGGCTCCGTCCTCCCCCGGCTCTTCGACCCAACGGTTCACCATGGAATAGCTCGGCTGGTGAATGAGCAGCGGGCAGCCCTCTCCTGCCATGATCTCAGCAGCTTCAGCGGTGAGTTCCGGACCGTACGAAGAAATACCGACATACAAGGCCTTGCCGGATGCGACGATATCCCGCAGCGCGTACATCGTCTCTTCCAACGGCGTATCCGGATCCGGTCGGTGGTGGTAGAAAATATCCACGTAATCCACACCCAGTCGTTCCAGTGAACGATCAAGCGAAGACATCAGGTACTTCCGCGAACCACCGAAACCGTAAGGGCCATCGTGCATGTGCCACCCCGCCTTCGACGAAATGATCAGCTCGTCACGGTGGGCAGCGAAATCTTCGGCCAGAATCCTTCCGGCGTTCTTCTCCGCCGAACCTGCAGGTGGACCGTAATTATTGGCCAGATCGAAGTGCGTGACCCCACGGTCAAACGCACGGCGCATGATTACGCGTTGATTCTCCAAAGGCTTGTCGTCACCGAAGTTGTGCCAGAAGCCCAAAGAGATCGGCGGCAGCTTCAAACCGGAGTTGCCAACACGGCGATACCAGCCGTCTCTGTTGCGGTTGTAGCGGTCAGGATCAGCGGTGTAATCACTCATACCCGCCGATTGTGCCAGAAACTTTGCTAACCTCGATGCGCATCATTTTCTCGAAATTTTAAGGTTTTCTTAATGAGTAAAACTCTGAAAGTGGCCATGGCGCTCGTCGGCCTCACCGTCGGTGCAGGCTTCGCCTCCGGCCAAGAAATCATTCAGTACTTCCTTGCATTCGGTTACAAGGGCATCATCGGTGCCGCTATCGCTGGCGCCACCATCGCGATCTTCAGTGGCTGGGTGTACCAGCTCGGCTCCTACTACCTCGCTGACGATCACAGCGCGGTATTCAATCGGGTCTCTCACCCGATCGTGTCGCGGTACATGGACATCACCACCATGTTCACACTGTTCTGCATCGGCTTCGTCATGGTGGCCGGTGCTGGCTCCAACATGGAGCAGCAATTCGGCCTCCCAACCTGGGTTGGTTCCGCAATCATGGTGGTTCTGCTCGTCGCATCCGGTTTCCTGGACATCGACAGGCTGACCAATGTCATCTCCATGATCACGCCGCTGCTCATCCTTTGCATCATCGGTGCCTTCGTGATCACCCTGGTGAACCTTCCCGATAACGTGGGCCAGCTCAACGAGCTCGCCCAGACGAACCAGGCTGCCTCCGGAACCTTTGATAACTGGCTGATCACCGCACTGAACTACGCCACCTTGGTCATGATCATGGACTGCTCCATGATGCTCGTCTTCGCTGGCTCCCACATGAACCCGGCACAGACCGGTAAGGGCGGTCTGCTCGGCGGCATCATGTTCGCTGTGCTTTTGCTGATCCTGGTCTTCATCCTGTTCTTCAATATGGAACACATCATGGGCGCGGATCTGCCGTTGCTCATGGTCTTCGACACCATGCACCCTGCAGTGGGCACAATCGTCTCCATCGTCATCTACTTGATGATCTACAACACCGCAGTCGGCCTGTTCTACGCGCTCGGCCGTCGTCTCAGCCACGACAAGCCGAACCGTTTCCGCCCCTACTACTTCATCGTCGTCGCCATCGGCTTCGCCCTTTCCTTTATTGGTTTCGCCGATCTGGTCGGTTGGGTCTACCCGGTCCTTGGTTACCTCGGCCTGATCCTTGGCATCGTTATGGGCATCGCATGGTTCCGTGACCGCCAGAGCATCAAGGAAGAGACCGAGCGCCGTGAGCGCCTCGCTGAGTTGGCTGAGACCCAGCTCCACCCGGATCAGGAAGACCTGACCTCCGCCGAGCGTGATGAGGTCGACGAGCTGACCTCCGACTCTCACATCGGCGACCAGGATCTGTGGCACTCCGTTCAGGAGGAAGTCGCTGCGGACCTCGATGCCGATAATTCCACCGACTTCAGCCTGGAAGACGTCCCGGCACTCGATCCTGAGTCCGAGGGCTACGAGGGCGCTCCTGATACCCCGGGCGAGGAGATCCACTGGAAGTCCTACGAAGAGATGTACAAGACCGGTGAGTTCCCGGCCGTTAAGCCCGAGAAGAAATAGTTCTTCTCGCCTTTAACGCACCACTGCCCCCAACCGCCTTTGATTGTCGGTTGGGGGCAGTTTTGTGCTGTGCCGCAGCGGCTCGTCGATAAGCGTCCGCTTCGGTGACTGTGGCGACAAAACGTAAAGGGTAACAATTCAACGGAAACCCGGGCCGTTACGTCTTTTTTGCGAGACGTAACGGTCAAACCGAGAGGATAATTACCGTTAGATTGTTACCCTTTGCGGAATTGAGTGGCCAGGCACCTAGTCAGCGAGCTTCTTAGCGATGATCTCGTTGATCGAGCGAGGATCAGCCTTGCCCTGCGTCGCCTTCATCACCGCGCCAACAATCGCTCCGGTGACCTTGGTGTTGCCAGCCTTGTACTTCTCCACGATGTCCGGGTTGGCAGCCAGTGCTTCGTCAACCGCCGCTTCAATCGCTCCATCATCACGGACGACCTCGAGTCCGCGCTTGGCCACGACCTCATCGACGTTGCCTTCACCCTCGATGACGCCGTCGATAGCCTGACGGCCAAGCTTGGTGGTCAGCTTGCCTTCCTTGACCAGCTCCACAACACGAGCGACATCAGCCGGCGTGACACCGAGTGCATCAAGGTCACGGCCGAGCTCATTCGCCTTACCTGCGATGTAGGAGACCCACCATGCACGGGCCTCGTCCGGCGTGGCCCCCGCCTCGACGGTGTCCACGATCAGGTCGAGGGCACCAGCATTGACCAGGTCGCGGAATTCCTTCTCCGGCAGCTGCCACTCCTCCTGAATGCGAGCACGACGGACCCACGGCAGCTCCGGCAGAGTTGCACGAATCTCCTCGACCCATTCCGGCTTTGCAATCACCGGCGGCAGGTCCGGATCGTTGAAGTAGCGGTACTCGCTCGCCTCTTCCTTCGGACGCCCCTTGGACGTCGAACCGTCGGTCTCCTGGTAGTGGCGGGTTTCCTGCACAATCTCGCCGCCACCGTCGAGCACGCCTGCCTGGCGTTGCATCTCGTAGCGCACAGCCTGCTCGACGGACTTCAGGGAGTTGATGTTCTTGGTCTCGGTACGCGTACCGAATTTCTCCTGCCCCTTCGGGCGGAGAGAAACATTTGCATCGCAACGCATAGAGCCCTGGTCCATGCGTGCATCGGAAACGCCGAGCGCCTTCACCAGTTCACGCAGAGCGCCGACATAAGCACGTGCGACCTCCGGGGCGCGCTCCCCCGCACCGATAATCGGCTTAGTCACGATCTCAATCAGCGGAATGCCTGCACGGTTGCAGTCCACCAGAGAAGCGGTAGCGCCAGAAATACGACCGGAAGCAGAACCCAGGTGAGTCAGCTTGCCAGTGTCTTCCTCCATGTGGGCACGCTCAATCTCAACACGCCACTCGGTGCCATCATCAAGCACGACATCCAGGTAGCCGTCATAAGCGATCGGCTCGTCGTACTGAGAGATCTGGTAGTTCTTCGGCTGATCCGGGTAGAAGTAGTTCTTGCGTGCGAAGCGGGAAGACTCGGCGATCTTGCAATTGAGAGCAAGGCCGATCTTGATGGCCCATTCAACGCCTTTAGCATTGACCACGGGCAGTGCGCCCGGGAGACCGAGCGAGACCGGGTCAATATTAGTGTTCGGTTCCGCACCGAAGTGGGCGGACGAGGTGGAGAACATCTTGGTCTCCGTGCCCAGCTCCACGTGCACCTCAAGACCCATTACCGGGTCATACTTTTCCAGGACGTCGCTGTAATCCATCAGGTCGTACGCAGTCATGGTTGCCAAGTGTAGTGCCCACATGTGCCGGTGGGCACTATAGCTCCGGTTAGTTAGCCACCTCTGCTAAAGATTGCTCAGCCTTACGATCCTTCGCACGGAAAATTAGGGCGAGAACAGCCCCTGAAATGTTGTGCCACACGGAGAACACCGCGCCTGGCAATGCGGCCAATGGACTCAGGTAGCTAGCAGCAAGTGTGGCTGCCATACCGGAATTCTGCATACCCACTTCCACAGCCATGGTGCGCGAACCTGCCTCCGGCTGACCCGTGACCTTGCCTGTGACATATCCCAGGATGTAGCCGAGACCGTTGTGCAAAATCACGGCCAGCAGAACAATGAGACCGGCTTGAGCCAGCTTGTCGCGCGAACCAGCAACAACGATGGCAACAATCATCGCAATCGCGACTACAGAGACCCACGGCAGGCCCGGCAGGACAGCTGCAACAAAGCGGGGTACGACCAGACGCACCAGCAGACCAAGGCCGACCGGAACAATGACCATCTTCACGATCGACCACGCCATCGGGCCAGCGGCGACGTCCATATGCTCGCCAGCCAGCCACAGCGTCAACAGCGGGGTCAAGATCGGCGCGAGCAACGTGGATACGGAGGTCATGGTCACGGACAACGCGACATCACCGCGCGAAAGGTACGACACAACATTCGACGATGTACCACCAGGCGCACAGCCAACCAGGATCACACCAGCAGCGATTTCCGGCGGCAGGCGCAACGCCCACGTGAGCGCAACTGCAGCCAACGGCATGATCACGAACTGTGCGACAACACCGATGACGACCGGAAGCGGCCGCTTAGCAACTAAGACGAAGTCTTTGCCAGTGAGGGTGAGCCCCATGCCGAACATGACGATACCCAGCAGCCACGTCGTCCAACCTGAAATTGGTTCGATGACTCCCGGGGCAGCAAAGCCGATGATTCCACCGGCGATCACGAGCAAAGGGAAGCCGAGTGCCGCGATGAACGCTGAACGCTCCTCAGCTTGTGCTTTCTGTTCAAGTTCCGTCGATTCCATATCGTGGACTATAGCGTCCACCTAGTGATACGCCTGCACTAGGGTCCCCACCAATCATGAGAAGATGCGTCTGCATCTATGTCACCCAAAAATCCCGGCAAGAGGGCTACATTGAGTGCATGTGGATCGATGAAGTGCAAAAACTCAAAGAAGAACGCAACGCCGTCATCTTGGCGCATAACTACCAAATCCCAGAGATTCAGGACATCGCCGATTTCACTGGTGATTCCCTGGCGCTGTCCCGCATTGCAGCGAAGACCGATGCAGATGTGATTGTGTTTTGCGGGGTGCACTTCATGGCGGAAAGCGCCAAGATCTTGAGCCCCGAAAAGACCGTGCTCATCCCGGACGCAGAAGCTGGTTGCTCCCTGGCGGATTCGATAACGGCCGAGCAGCTCCAGGCATGGAAGGACGAGCACCCGGGCGCCGTCGTGGTCAGCTACGTCAACACCACAGCTGAGGTCAAGGCTCTCACCGATGTCTGCTGCACGTCCTCCAATGCAGTCGATGTGGTCAATTCCATCGACCCGGATCGGGAGATTCTGTTCTGCCCCGACCAGTTCCTCGGCGCCCATGTCAAGCGCCAGACAGGCCGGGAGAACATGCTGATTTGGGCTGGCGAATGCCATGTCCACGCCGGCATCAATGGCAAAGAATTAGCCGACCAAGCAGCTGCCCACCCGGATGCACCGCTGTATATCCACCCGGAGTGCGGTTGCGCGAATTCTGCCCTCTACCTGGCTACCGAAGGCGTTATTGCGCCTGAGCGCGTCCATATGCTTTCCACCGGCGGGATGCTCGATCAGGCAGACCGTGACACGGAAGGAACGGTACTCGTCGCCACCGAAGTAGGCATGCTCCACCAGCTGCAAAAGAAGGCTCCCTTGGCGGACTTCCAGCCGGTGAACCCGCAAGCGTCGTGCAAGTACATGAAGATGATCACGCCGGAAAAACTCGTCGCGAGCCTGCGCGAGATGCGCGATGAGGTCACGGTGCCCGAAGACGTCGCAGCCAAGGCACGCCAGTCGTTGGAGCGCATGATCGCCATCGGCAATCCCGGCAGCGGGGAGTAGACAGGCGTGAGTCAACAAGAACAGGTACTCAACAAAGAGGCCACGCAGCGGCTCATCCGCCTCGGCCTCGACGAAGATTTCGCCTACGGCCCAGATGCGACAACGGAGGCGACCATTGACGCAGACGTACAGATGACCGCGCATTTCGTTCCACGAAAGCCAGGCGTCGTAGCGGGTCTCGCTGTCATTGAGTGGACCATGCAAGAGCTCTCCCCCGAGATCACCGTGACCATTCATGCACAGGACGGCGATACGGTCGCCCCCGGAGACAAGCTCGCCACGGTCACAGGACCAGCGCGTGCGATCTTGTCCGCGGAGCGCACCACGTTGAACTTGCTCACGTACGCCAGCGGCATCGCTACGCAAACGCACCGTTGGACAGAAGAATTGAGCGGCACAAAAGCCCACGTTCGCGATTCACGCAAGACACTGCCGGGCTACCGCGACCTAGCCAAGTACGCCGTTCGTTGCGGCGGCGGAGTCAATCACCGCATGGGTTTGGGCGACGCTGTGCTCATCAAAGACAACCACGTCGCCAGTGTCGGAAGCGTCGCAGAAGCTTATCGACGCACCACCCACGCCTTCCCCCACCTCCCCCGCGAAATCGAGGTAGACAACCTCGACCAACTCGAGGAGGTCTTGGCCTACTCCCCTGCCCTCGTCATGCTGGACAATTTCAGTGTGGAGCGCACACGGGTGGCCGTCGATAAGCGAAATGCACTGTCACCAGGAACGAAATTAGAATCCTCTGGTGGGCTCAACCTCGAAAGCGCCCGCTCGTATGCCGAAACCGGCGTTGATTTCCTCGCCGTCGGCGCACTCACCCACTCGGTAAGCGTGCTCGATATCGGCTTGGATGCGGACTAGCGGCTGCGCAGTTTCGCCAGCAACGCGGTTTTCACCTCTGGCCACTCTGTATCGAGAATGGAGTAAACACAGGTGTCGCGCACCAAGCCGCTCTTAAGGATCTTGTGGCGGCGAAGCACCCCGTCGAGCTTCGCGCCAAGACTTTCAATGGCTGCGCGCGACTGGCGGTTCATGTAGTGCGTCCTGATCTCTACACGCAGGCACCCGAGATCCTCGAAAGCACGCTGCAGCATGAGCAGCTTCGCGGCCTTGTTGAAGGGCGTGCCCTGAGCATCTTTGGTGATCCAGGTCGAACCGATCTCAATGCTACGGTTCGCCGGGTCCGGGTGCAGGAACGTGGTCACGCCGACTGCCTGGCCTTCGGGAGTCACGATCGCCCAAGGCGCGCGCTCATTGCGCTGCTGGTCAGCGAGGTTCTTCTCGATGTATTCCGGCACACCGTCGGGCGCGGGAATGTGGTCCTGGTACCAAAGCTCCGACAAGTCACCGACATGCGCTGCAAGAGATTCCGCATGCGCGTGGCTGAGTGGCTCCAAGGTGACCCACTCATTGCTCATCGTGGGTGTTTCACAAAAATTCATTAGGCTCCTCGGAAATAATCGACTGTCCGGCCAACACCTTCATCGAGCGCGACGGTCGGCTCCCAACCCAGCACTTCTTTGGCGCGGCGGTAGGACAGGGCGGAACGGGGGACGTCGCCAAGCCGCGGCGGGAAATTTTCAGGCGTATCTGGCGCACCTGCGTGCCGCGCGACAAGGCTGTGCAGCTCGCGGTCAGAAGTCTCGATCGCGGTACCGATATTGAAGCGCATTCCATTGCCGCGCTCGCCTGCTGCGAGGACGAATGCACGGGCGACATCGCCGACATAAACATAGTCGCGGGTATTGGTGCCGCCACCAAAAATCTTCGTCGGGTTACCGTGCAGCAGGTTTTCCGAAAAGATCGCCACTACGCCGGCTTCACCGTGCGGGTTCTGCCGCGGACCATACACATTCGCAGGCGCGATGAAGCTGGCCTGCATGCCATAAAGGTGCCGGTACGTACCCAAATACTGCTCGCCAGCCAGCTTCGATGCGGCGTACGGCGAGTGCGGATCAACCGGGAAAGACTCGTCAACGGGAAACTCACTCGGCGTGCCGTAAATCGACCCGCCCGAAGAGGTATGCACGATCTTGCGCACACCAGCCTTCCTCGCAGCCTCCGCGAGATTGATCGTGGCGAGGATATTCGTCCGTGCATCAAGCAGCGGATCCTCAACGGACTTACGCACGTCAATCTGCGCGGCCAGGTGGAAAATCACCTCAGGGCGCAGCTTATCGACGATCCCCTCCAGCTCCTCGCCCCGTATATCCGCCTCAACCAGATCGACATGTGGGTGGTTAGCAAGATTCTCCGAACGTCCACTGCTCAAATCATCTATGACAGAGACACTGTGGCCATGTTCTAAGAGCTGGTCAACAACATGGGAGCCAATGAATCCGGCTCCACCAGTAACAAGAGTGCGCACGCGCAGATTTTAACCGAACATGGAACGTGCAGTACGAATGCGACGCTCCGGTACACGCTTAAGGTTTTCTACCGCATCACCGAGCGGAACAAGCGTGATGTCCTCGCCGCGCAGTGCCACCGTGGTGCCGAATTTACCTTCGTGAGCAGCACGTGCTGCATGCACGCCGTAGCGGGTAGCCAACACACGGTCATACGCCGTCGGTGTACCGCCACGCTGCGTGTGGCCAAGCACCGTAGTGCGCACGTCATAGCCCAAACGACGGTGAATCTCATCACCGATGATCTGGCCCATGCCGGTGAAGGTCTTGTGGCCGAACTCGTCTTCCTCGCCCAGACCAGCATCCATGGTGCCTTCCTTCGGCACTGCGCCCTCGGCGACGACGATGATGCCGTACTTCTCCCCCATCTGGAAGCGACGTTCCATCGCCTTACAGATGTCCTCGATGTCGAAGGGGTCTTCCGGAATGACCGTGTAGTGCGCACCGCCCGCCATGCCAGCGTGCAGCGCAATCCAACCAACGTGGCGGCCCATCACCTCAACAATGAGGATGCGGTTATGGGACTCTGCCGTGGTGTGCAAACGGTCGATCGCATCAGTAGCCACGGACACAGCAGTGTCGAAACCGAAGGTGTAATCGGTGGCACTGACGTCATTATCAATCGTCTTCGGCACGCCCACCACGGGAATACCGTTATCGGAGAGCCACTTTGCACCCTTGAGCGTGCCTTCGCCGCCGATCGGGATCAGTGCATCGATCCCGGCATCATCCAGATTGGCCTTGATCTGGTCAAGCCCCGCTTTGAATTTGTCTGGGTGCAAACGACCGGTGCCCAGGATGGTACCGCCGCGAAGCAAGATCGAGTCGATGAATGCATCGTCATAAAGATCCTGACGCAGGTCTTCCATGAGCCCCACCCAGCCGTCCTGGTACCCCACAACGGTAGAGCCGAATTCGGAGCTCGCGGTGCGGACAATTCCGCGGATGACAGCATTGAGGCCGGGGCAGTCGCCGCCGGACGTGAGTGTGGCAAGACGCATGAGTTCTACCCTAGCGCGATTGCGCGACACTGTCTGGTTCGCGGTGCCCCGGAAACATTCCGAGTGCGAATGACGCGAGCGCACCGACGACCATTGCCACCAGAGGAAGAGCCAGTGCCCAACCTGCGGTCGCTTCAATCGGCCCAGCGGCCAACGCCATGCCCACGAGCGCAACACCGAGCACACTGCCAACCTGACGAGCAGTGTTGTACAACCCCGATGCCGCACCCGTCTGGCTATCAGCAATACCGCGCATGGTCACCGCCGCATTCGGCGCCCATACAAATGCACCACCTATGCCCAACAAGGACGTTACTGCCATGAACCACCACACATCGGCAGAAGCTGCGATCAACGCGATCGCAAGACCCAACCCGGCAGCGCTGACCGTGAAGCCAGCCATGCAAAGCCGGCCCGGGTCACGCCGGTCAGTCAGATAGCCCGCTACTGGCGTGAGCAACAGGGCAAAGACCGACATCGGCGCAGTGATCAGACCAGAAGCCGTCGGCGTTGCGCCGGCAACCGATTGCAACCAATACATCAGCGGAATGAACATCGAAGCGACAGAAAAACCCATCGCAGCCACACCAACTGCACCGAAAGCAAACGCACGGTCACGCAACAATTCCACGGGCAGGAACCCATGGTCCTCACCGGTGCGCGCAGCGTAGACGAGCGAGGCAAGCAGTACCACGCCCAGCACAATGGTCAGCCACTGCCCGAATTGGATGCCATAGACCAGGCAGCCCAATCCGCCGAAAGACAACAGGACAGGAAGAAGGTAAATGCGCTGCTGTCCCGTCGGTAGTTTTGGCAGAGCGATCAGCCCGGCAATGAGCGCTGCGAGACCGAGTACAGCCTGCGCATAAAACGCCGCTCGCCAGCCATAGAACTCCGCGACTGCACCACCGGCGACTGGCCCGATCAAGGAAGCCACGGAACCAATCACGCCCCAAGTGGCAAAAGCACGTCCCTGCTTATCTGCAGAGAAAACGCGGGGGATCAGACCAAATGCCTGCGGCAGGAAAACGGCAGCGCCGAAGCCTTGGAGGCCACGTGCAACGACGAGCGATCCAAATGACCACGATGCGCCCGCCAACACCAGCGCGACGACGTAGAAAGCGAGTCCGACCAAAAAGACCCGGCGTTGCCCATAGGTATCGCCCAGCCGGCCAGTGGCAGGCATCGGGGCAACGGTGCACAGCAGATAGATGCTGGTCAGCCACACTGCATTGCCAACGTCGAATGGCAATAGCGGGGTGATCACGGGCATAAAGCCCTGATCAATCAAAACGAGAAAATACCCCGCAGCCAAAGCTGCGAGGGTATTCCAGGGATTAACGGCGGGCTTCAAAAGCTGCTGCCACGCGGTAGAGGCGCTCGTCAGCGAACGCCGGTGCGATCAACTGCAGACCAACCGGCAGGCCGGTATCCGAGGCGGTGCCTGCCGGAACGGACATGCCCGGCAGACCAGCCAGGTTCAGCGGCAGGGTGAACAGGTCAAAGTTGTACATCGCCAACGGGTCATCGACCTTGTCGCCCAGCTTGAATGCTGTGGTCGGCGTTGCCGGACCAGCGATGATGTCTACCTGCTCGAAGGCCTTGGCAAAGTCCTGCGCAATCAGCGTACGAATGCGCTGGGCCTGCAGGTAGTACGCGTCGTAGTAACCGACGGAAAGCGCGTACGTGCCCAGGATGACGCGGCGCTTGACCTCATCACCGAAGCCTTCACCACGGGTCAGAGCCATGACCTCTTCGGCGGAATTCTTGCCGTCGTCACCGACGCGCTGGCCGTAACGCATGCCGTCGAAACGCGCGAGGTTCGAGCTGACCTCCGAGGTCTGAATGATGTAGTACGCACCCATGACGTGCTCAAACGTCGGGCAATCAACCTCGACGATCTCCGCGCCCTGAGCTTCAAGCTGTGCGATCGCCTTATCGACGGCCTCCGTAACGCCTGCCTGCGTACCTTCGCCACCGAACTGCTTCACGCGGCCGACCTTCACGCCGGAAAGATCGCCCGAAGCACCCTGCTTCGCCGCCTCAACAACGGAATTAACCGGACGATCAACGCTGGTTGCGTCAAACTCATCGTGGCCAGCAATGACCTCGTGCAAAAGCGCGGTGTCCAGCACGTTATTGGCGCACGGACCGCACTGGTCGAGCGAGGATGCGTTCGCGATCATGCCGTAGCGCGACACCGCACCGTACGTCGGCTTCACGCCAACGGTGCCGGTCAAGGATGCCGGCTGACGAATCGAACCGCCGGTATCGGTACCAATGCCCAGCGGTGCCTGGCCAGCAGCGAGCGCTGCCGCGGTACCACCACCGGAGCCACCCGGAGTGCGGTCCAGGTCGTGCGGGTTGCGGGTGACCTTGTAGGCAGAGTTCTCCGTGGAGGAACCCATGGCGAACTCGTCCAAGTTCGTCTTGCCCAGAATCGGGATGCCTGCTTCGCGGATCTTGGTCACGATCGTCGCGTCATACGGGCTCATGTAGCCCTCAAGCATCTTCGATGCCGCCGTGGTCGGCGCATCGGTAGTGACAAACAAATCCTTGAGCGCCAGCGGGACGCCGGCGAGCGGCGATGCCGGTTCTTTACCAGCTTTCACCGCTGCGTCGACCTCATCAGCTGTCTTCAGCGCTTCCTCCGCACCAACGTGCAGGAATGCACCGATGGTCTCATCTGTTTCTGCAATGCGATCAAGGAATGCCTGAGTGACCTCGCGCGAGGTCACCTCGCCAGCCTGGATCTTCTCCGCCAGAACGTGTGCCGGAAGGCTGGTCAAGCCTTCAGTCGGAATGGTGTATTCAGCCATTAGTCCTCCTCCCCCAGGATCTGCGGGACCATGAATCGGTCATCTTCAACCTCGGGCGCCTGGTCCAACGCCTGCGCCTGGGTGAGGGTGGTGCGCTGGACATCCTCACGCATTGCCGCTTCCACACTGTGTGGATGACTCATCGGCTCAACGCCTTCGGTATCCACTGCTTGCACTGCGGAGACAGCCTCCACGATGGTGTCCAGCTGACCAGCCAGCTGGTCTAGCTCCTCGTCGCTTACGGCGATACGCGCCAACCGCGCGATGCCTGCGACCTCCTCGCGGGAGATTCCTGAGGCTTCAGCCACGTTGTCCCACCTTCTTAAAATCCTTGGGTTGCGGTTAACGGGCCTTATCTTACGTCACGCCGTGAGACTTACCCGCGAGCGGTAAGACGCACCGGCAGCGATGCCCAGCCGCCCACCGGGTGAAGCTCGCGCTCGCCGTCGCCAGCGCGGGACAGATCGACCGCGGCGCACAGTTCCTCCGTGAATGCCTGCAGCTCAATCATCGACAATTCTTTGCCGGGGCAGGCGTGCGGGCCGGCGCCCCACACCAGGTTCTGCGCGGCGTTCGCATCCGGCTCGAAGCCCTCGACGTCGGCGAAAGTGTCCGGGTCGCGGTTGGCGGCAGTCCAGTGAATGCGCACCTTCTGCCCCTCGGACAGCTCGACATCACCGAGTGAGACCGGGCACGTAGTCACGCGACGGTTGCTCACGAACGGGGAATCTGCGCGCAGGATCTCATCAGCAATCGCCGTGAACTCGGCACGAGAGACACCCTGGGACAAACGGTCCTTCAGCTCCGAGTGCTCGATCAGCGCTTCGACAATGACGCCGATGCAGTACGCCATGGAGCTCAGATCGCCGGCCGTCCAGTTGCGCAGCACGGAGACAATCTCTTCGAATTCCAGCGGGCGGCCGAGGCTCTCGTCGCGCACGAGGCGCGACGTGACCGAATCATCGGGGTTTTCGAGCAAAGGCACGACGACAGAGCGGATAATGTCGTCGAAACGCTCCGCGACCGCGGCAGTGCGCTCAAGCTGTCCGGAACGCGTCGCGGCGTTATTGTCCGCGACCCACGCGACGAGCTCGGCGTTGATGCTCTCCGGCCAGCCCAGCCATGCCGTCATCGCGCGGACGGCGTACTGCGCCCCGATGTCACCGACCGCGTCGACGGAATCTTTCGCAGCCCCGTCGCGGACGATCTCGCGAGCCAGCTCACGGAAAACGGGCTCCAAGTGCTCGACCGCGGGCGCGTCGAGGTACTGCTCGATCATCGCGCGGACCTTGGCGTGCTCCTCACCGTCGAGGCCGTTGGGCAGCTGCATGAAACGCGACACCGCGGAGGAATAGCGCTGCGGGTCTTCTGCCACCTCGCGCGCGAGGTCGTGGCTGGCGACAACGACCTCGTCGCCGTCTGCTGTCACCTTCGCACCTTCGCGGAAAAGGGCGTCCCCGTATACCCTCGGTTCAGTACCAGCGAGCGCGCTTTCCTGCAGTTCGTCGGTGTGCATGTGCTACCTCCTATCGAGATTCGTTCAGGCCGCTGCCCCATGGTACGCCCGCTGCAACGTCTCGAATTGATATAAATAAGGCCATGTCTTACTTGATCCGCGTCGCCCTCCCCGACACCCCCGGCAGCCTCGGCGAGCTCGCCGAGGCCTTCGGCATGGTCGACGCGAACATCAAGTCCGTCGACATCGTCGAGAGCACGTTCGCCGACGAAAAAGCGGTGGTCACCGACGATATCGTGGTCGAGCTTCCCACCGGCACGATGGTCGATTCGCTCATCACCGCCGCCGCGTCCGTCGACGGCGTCGAGGTCGATTCGATCCGCCCGTTCACCGGCCGCGTCGACCGCCGCGAGCAGGTCCAGATGCTCGCCCGCGTCGCGAACCAAGTCCACGACCTGCCCGCCGCGATGCAGGAGCTCGTCTCCGTCATGCCGCTCGCTTTGACATCCTCGTGGGCTGTCGTCCTGCGCGACAAAGGCGACGGCAGCGAGCGCGTCGCTGCATCCCAGGCAGCACCGGGAGACGACGGTTCCGCGCCCGTGCTTATCGACGTCTCCGAGGCCCGCATCCTCCGCGACGACACCGACACGTGGGTGCCCGAAGCCTGGTGGCTACTCGATTCCACCTTGGCCGTCACTCCCCTGGGCTCGACCGGTCTCTATCTGGTCATCGGACGCACCGGCGGCCCGGACTTTCTCGCCTCCGAGGTGACCCACATCGGCGACCTCGGCGCCATTGTCGGTGCCTTGGTGCGCTAGGCCCGCGCCCCCGGGAGTTAGCACCCCACACAAGCGATTTCAAAGCGCGCTCCGGCGCGCTTTTTCATTGCCTCGACACCGAGCAGTTCAAGAATCTTCGACAATTGCAAACTGATTTTATATTCTTGACACCGTGGACCAGCAGACTTCTAAATTGACTCAAACTTATTCCAGTCTATTGGAACGACTCGGGGCTCTCGAAGGGCGCGTCGCGGCCTTGGAATCCCAAGCATCATCGTCCGGCGGCACCTCCCCGCTCACCCGCACCACCGGCGAGTACTGGGTCGTCGACGGAGTGGAGGCGTCCCGGGCACAATCTAGCGCGCAGGCAGAAACAGACAACGAGCCAGACAATGGCGCACTCGTCTTCGGTGGTTCCCTCCGTATCAGCGGCCGCGAATACGCGTACCAGTGGCAGCGCGAAACTGATTATCTGCTGGGCCACGAATGGGACGAGTACACCGAGCGCATCGTCGCTATCGCGCACCCTATCCGCGGAGCGATCCTCCGTCGGCTCCTCACCAAACCTGCGTCAGTCGCAGAACTCGTGGAGGAAGGAATCGTTTCTTCTACCGGCACCGGCTACCACCATCTGAGGGCCCTTCAGGACGCGGGGTGGGTCGCCAAGCTCAACGGCCACTTCGAGGTGCGCCCCGCCCGCGTCGTCCCACTGTTGACCATCATCGCAGCAGGAGAAGATCACTGATGTCCACGAAGCAGAACACCCGCAACCAGCAAAGGCGATTCGGTTCCGCCGCACTCATCTTCGCCGGGGTCGCCGCTCTCACGACACTTGCATCGCTCATCGTGTTCGGGCCCCGCCCCATCGCGTTGGCGACGCAGCATACCGGCGAGGAAGAGATCTTCACGCTGCTGAAATCAGGCGCCGATCCAGGCTCCAACGAGCTCGCCGCTTTCGTCAGCGAAGACGGGGAAGTCCGCTTCGGCGGGCTGGGTGCAGACGAGAACACTGAGTTTGAAATCGGCTCTCTCACCAAGACATTCAACGGCGAACTCGCCCGCCAGCAGATCGAGGCTGGCACTCTGCGCCTCGACACTCAAGTCCAAGACATTATTGACGCCGCCGGCACGCCCATTGCTGATGTCACCGTCGAAGAGCTTCTCAACCACACATCCGGATTGTCGCGGCTCGAAAGCATTGGTCTCCCGCAGTTCCTCTCCATGATGGTGCGCGACGGCGGGAACCCGTACCGCGGAGATACCCCTGAGGATATTTTCACTGCTGCCACAAATCCGAAGTTAAAACTAAAGGGCCGCGGCGAGGAGAACTACTCCAATTTCGGCCATGCGCTGCTCGGTCAGTTGCTCGCCAAGAACGCAGGTATGAGCTACGACGAGCTCCTTCGCACGAAGATCCTCGAGCCTGCTGGCATGACTTCGACGTTCCTCGCCCTGCCCGGAACCGCCGACGGTCATCCGCAAGGACTCACTTTGGCCGGCCGTCCCGCGGAACGGTGGGAAATGAATGGCTGGGCGCCCGCTGGCGCGATTCGCTCCACTGCCAAGGACATCGCGAAATACGTCGACTGGATCTCCGCGCACGGTGGCCCGGATCTCGGCTGGGCTGAGTTGGAGGACGACGGAACGGCATACACCTTCCACAACGGCGGCACCGGGGGCTACAGCACGATGCTCGTCTGGGACCCGGCGAATCCCCGGCGCGCCGCCTTCGTGGCTAATTCCAGCGAAGCGAGCGTCGATGACCTCGGCATCAAACTGTTGAAAGGAACCCAGCGATGATTAATTTGTTACTCGCGATAGCTATTCTCGTGCACGCCACGTTCATTGCGGTGCGCGGAGTGCGCTCCCCCGTTGCCGGGCTTATCGACGCTGGCTTCACCGTCCTCGTCGTCTTCCTCCTGGCACGCGGAATGAGTTGGAATACCCACCTGCCTATATTTGCGTGGTGGTTGCTCGCTCTCTGGGGCGCAGCCCTCGTCGGCTTCCAGGCCGCCCGTGTGGCGGCACGCCCACAGAGCACCGGTGAGCGCCGCCCCGGCTAAACGCTGTTGCCCACTACACCGCGCCGGTCTCCAGCAGCTGCTCGAACTGGGACTCGTCCAGAATGGTGATGCCCAGATCCCGCGCTTTCTGCTCCTTGGAGCCTGCGTTCTCACCGACAACGACGTAGTCCGTCTTCTTCGACACCGAGCCAGATGCCTTGCCACCGCGGGACAGGATCGCTTCCTTAGCGCTGTCGCGGGAGAAATTCTCCAACGTTCCGGTGACCACGATGGTCAAACCCTCAAGCGTCTGGGGTGCAGCATCTTCAGCGGAGTCTTCCATGGTCACACCAGCCGCGGCCCACTTATCGACGATCTCCACGTGCCAGTCCACCTCGAACCAGTCCTTGAAGGATTCGGCGATGATCGTGCCCACGCCATCGGTCTCTGCGAGCTCCTCTACGGAAGCCGCACGCAGCGCGTCCATGGACTTGTAGCGTGCGGCCAATGCACGCGCTGCCGTCGGGCCGACGTGGCGGATAGACAGAGCCACCAAAACACGCCACAGATCCGTGGTCTTCTTCTCCTGCAGGTTGCTCAAAAGCTTCTTGCCCGAAGCGTTCACCGCGCCCTTCTGGGTGGTGTAAACACTGGATTTTTCCAGGTCTTCGGTGGTGAGGTCGAAGAGGGTGGATTCGTCGATAAGCACGCCCGACGCGATGAGGTCATGCGCCCCCTTCTCGCCGAGTGCTTCAATGTCGAAGGCCCCGCGTGAGGCAATGTATTCAAGCCGCGCGCCAAGCTGTGCCGGGCACGAGCGGGTATTCGGGCACCGCCAGTCCGCGTCGCCTTCCTTCGCGGGTGCGAGCTCCGTCCCGCACGCCGGGCAGTCTTTCGGGAAAACGAATTCACGCTCAGTGCCGTCGCGAAGATCCGCAACGGGCCCGAGCACTTCCGGAATAATCTCGCCGGCTTTTCGCACGACCACCGTGTCCCCGATGAGCACGCCCTTGCGCTTGACCTCCGTCTGGTTGTGCAGCGTGGCCATCGCGACAGTTGAGCCGGACACAAAAACCGGCTCCATGACTGCATACGGTGTCGCGCGACCCGTGCGGCCAATGGAAACTTCGATATCCAGCAACTTTGTGGTCACCTCTTCCGGCGGGTACTTGTACGCAATCGCCCAGCGTGGCGCACGGGACGTGAACCCGAGCTGACGCTGAGCAGCCAAGTCGTCGACCTTGATCACCACGCCGTCCATCTCATGAATCGCGTCGTGGCGGTGGTCCGCCCAGTAGCTCACCGCATCCTGGACTTCCTGTGCGGTCTCCGCGCGTTTGGTGTATTCGCTGACCGGAAGGCCCCAGGAGGCGAGCTTCTCGTACGCATCGTGCTGCGAGGTGAACTCGACTCCCTCACGCGCACCGATGCCGTGGCAGATCATGCGCAGTTTGCGCTTACGCACAGCCTCCGGGTCCTTCTGCCGCAGGCCACCCGCCGCTGTGTTTCGTGGATTCGCAAACGGCTTACCGCCCTCTTTTTGGCGCAACTCATTGAGCTCCGGGAAGTCCTCCGGGCGGATGAATACCTCGCCGCGAACCTCCACGAGTGCCGGCACATCGCCTTTCAGCTGGTGCGGAATGTCCTCAATGACCTTCGCATTAGCAGTGATGTCCTCGCCCACGCGACCATCGCCACGCGTCGCCGCACGGACGAGTGCGCCGTTTTCATAAACAAGGTCGATCGACAGACCGTCGATCTTCAGCTCCGTCAGATACGGACCAGGAGTCTTGGCCAACCAGTCTGCGAGCTCCTCAGGAGAGAACACATTGTCCAGGCTTGTCATCGGCTCGAGGTGTTCCACATCCGCGAACGCAGTATTCGTGGTCGGCGCGCCCACTTCCTTCGTCGGCGAATCCGGGACGGCCAGCTCTGGGTGCTCCTCCTCGAGCTTCTGCAGCGCACGGAACATCTCATCGAATTCCGCGTCCGTGATCACCGGGTCGCCGTTGTAATACAGATCCCGGTGGTGGCGGACCTCCTTAGCTAGTTCCGTCCACTCCCGGAGAAGATCCTTGTCCACAGTACTGTCGGTTGCAGGCGCGTTGTTTTCAGTCACGCTGCCCTACTTTAGAGGAGCGCGTTAATCCCACTGCGGGTTCGCCGTATCCACACCGTTTGCAGCAGCATGCTTTTCGACGAGCCCCAGCAGGTAGTCCTGCGCACCCTGGTACGCCTCGTGGAAACGCTCGTCCCCGACGTACATGCGCGCCAGGATCAGCTGGCGTGCGGGAGTCACCTCATACCACTGCCCAATCATCTCGCGGTGGCGTGCAACGAGTGCTTCTGCTTCTTCCGATCCGGCTTCAACGCCGCTATCGCGCGCGGCGACCAGGTCAGCGGCAAAAGCATCCTGCTCATGCTGCAGACGGGCGAAGTCGTTCTCGCCCATCTGGGACAGCTTCTCCTGGGACTGCGCCCACTCGGCGGTATCGCCCCAGCGCTGTTCTGCTTCAGCCTGGTATTCCGGCATCTTCTCGCCGAGGTATTTCTTCATCGCGTCCATGTCGATGTTTCCTTTCTGTGTTTGGTCAATCAATTCATCAACCGCATCGAGTTGCTCGGTCATGGCTGCAAGTTGGTTAGCCAATTCCGTTCGGTGACGGTTCAGGGCGGTGCGGAGGGTGTGGGATGGGGCGTCGATAAGCTGTGCGATGGTCTCGAGCGGAATGCCGACGCCGCGGTAGAGCGCGATCGCTGCGCCGCGCTCGATATCGGTATCGCTGTACATGCGGTAGCCCGTCGAAGTCCGCTCTGGCTCGAGCAGCCCAAGCGTCTCCCAATGCCGCAATGCTTTGGTGGTCACGCCGAGCATCGCGGCGGTTTCTCCGATCGTGTATTCACCCATGACACACAGTGTGAACGTTGCCGTTGGGTCAAGGTCAAGCGCATTGCGAAAAAGTTGTCGACGCGCTCATTAGAATGAACCCCATGCCTACTTTCGACGCCTCGCGGATGCTCTCCTTCGACCTGGAGACCACCTCGGCGAACCCGCGGGAGGCACGCATTGTGACCTCAGCACTCGTGCGTATCGACGGCCGCGATGTCACCGCCACCGAGCACCTCGCCGACCCCGGCGTGGAGATCCCCGAGCAAGCCGCCGCGATTCACGGCATCTCAACGGAAAAGGCCCGCGCCGAAGGCCGCCCCCACGATGACGTGCTGCGCGAGACCGTCGAGACGATCAAGCAGGCGTGGGACGACGGCTTCACCTTGATCGTGTTCAACGCGCCCTACGACCTGACTGTGCTGCGCGCGCTCACGGGCGATTTCACCGTGACCGGGCCCGTCTACGACCCGCTGCTCATCGATCGCGCGATGGACCGCTACCGCAAAGGCGGCAAACGCAACCTCGGTGCTTTGTCCGAGTTCTACGGCGTCCAGCTAGAAAACGCCCACGAAGCGACCTCCGACGCGATGGCCGCCGCGCGCATCGCGTGGAAGCAGGTCAAAAAGGTTTGGCCAGAACTATCCGCGAAAGAGCTCGACGAGCTCATGGAATTTCAGGCCGTCAAGCACTTCGAAATTCAGACGGATTTCCGCAAATACTGCGAGTCCCGTGGCCGCGACACGTCCAGCATCACGACTGCCTGGCCGATGATCAGCTAGCTGGCTACAGCTGATACTTCTGCTTCACCTCGCCGACGAATTTCCCAAGGCCCTTCTTATCCCAACCGGCGTCGAGCGAATGCGCGGTGCCATCGTGGGTGCGTACTGTCATCTCGCCTTTCGATTCATCGAAGCCAAGACGCTCGATCTCGCGGAGCGGCACCGATTCCGCCTTCTCCCCCACGCCGAAGACCAAGTTATCGCCGTCGACCTCCGCGCGGTGCTTCTTTCCCAGCGCCATAGCGATCGACAGACCGAAAATGAACCCGACGATGAAGTTGTCGAACGCGAAGCTCATCGCGACGCCGAAAATCACGCCGAAAATCAGGATGTAGTACCACTCGTAGTGGTAGTGTTTCCAGCTCATGGCAGCTCTCCCTCAATAGTGAACCGGTTCACATTTAGGGTACCGAAACGGCAGCTGCGCGTTGCGCGGCTCAGTCCAGGAAACGCTGGCCGTGGTCGCCGATCAAGGGCTTTGCCTTATCGACGAACGCCGCCACCCCTTCTTTATCCCCACCACTGCTGATCACCGCATCCGTGCCGTCCACGAGAGTGAAGTACAGGTCGCCGTCGGCTTTCTGCTCGATCGACGCCACCTGGTCGACCCGCACGCTGACCGGCCCGTCGCCGTGCCCGATGTCGTAGGTGAAGGTTCCGTCGGCGATGCGGGCGGAACGTTTCTCGCCGATGGCCGAGAACGCGATCGCGAGCGGGAGGAAGATGGCGAGGCCGAGGAGGATGTTGTCGAAAAGCAGGCCGAAGCACAATGCCATGCCCACGGCAGCGCCGACGGACAAGCCCCAGTTCCTGTCCTTTGCTTCCCAGATCAAGAGGTCAGACGACATAGTGCCAGGCTAGACAGAAAGATGTTCGTCCCGCTACAGTTGAATCAACTTCGAAAGGACTTGATTCAGCATGAATATTCCGGCTGATTTCGGTCGCCGCGTAAAGGCCCTGCGCGAGGCTCGCGACATGAACCAGCGCGCACTCGCTAAGGCTACGAACGATGCCTTGTCCCAATCAGGAATCGTTCGCATCGAAAAAGGCGACAAGCGTCCGTCTCCTAGTGAACTCCTCGCACTGAGCTGGGCACTCGGCGTGAGCTTAGACGAGCTCACCGATGAGCAACCGCTGAGCGAACGCAAAATCTGGGCCGCACGCTCCAAGCACCGCGTCGATGTCACCGACGCCCTTGACCGCCTGACAGCACAGTTGCAGCTGCGCAACACACTCCAGGAAGTGCGCGGTACCCGTGCTTCGTGACAAACACCGGTTCGGAGAGAATCTCTCCCCCAAAGCTCAAGGCATCGAGCTTGCCCGACGCTTCCGCGAAGAGCACCAGCTAGCCCTCGGACCAATCGAACGGATCGAGCACCTCACTGAGCTTGTCGACGCTGACTTACTTATCACCCAGCTCCCCGACAAAGTCGATGCATTGACGGTTCAAGACCCCATAACCCGCAATATTGTGATCGGGGTTGCGACCTCGAGCATTCCATTCCGGCAGAACTTCTCGCTTGCCCACGAGGTCGGGCACATTTACGCCGGCGACCTAATCGCCGCGACCGATTTGAATCCGTGTCTGCAACACGACGAAGAAGTCCGTACGGATTCATTCGCTGCCCATATTCTGTGCCCACTTGATTCCTTGGAAGAACAACTGGAGGGGCGCGATCCAAGCACCGAGGAAGCACTCTCCCACATTGTGCAGCGATACAAGATTTCCCCACGGGTGGCGTTGAGCCAATTACGTCGCGCGGGATTGATCACATCTGATCGAGCGTCCAAGCTCGGTCGGACGTGGTCAGCCCCCTCACTCGCATCGCGTTTCGCCTGGCGCAACGAATACGACCTGGAAGTTGTCCAAGCTTCCACTCCCCGTCCCGCTCCACGCCTTGTTGCCGATGCCACCCAGGCGTACCTCGACGGTGAGGTCGCAGCTGAAGCAGTTGCTTTGGCCCGCGGCATCCCACCACAGCAAGTGCATAATGAACTCGACAGGCTCTTCAACACGGACGATTCGGAGGAATCCGATCCGGACCCGTTCTCTCACCTCGACAGCTTTTTCGGTGAGGACTAATCAGCTGTGGCCACTTCACGCGCGTTCATCGTCTCCGACACTTCGATCCTGTTGTCGTTCGTATGCGCGAACAAACACGACCTGTTGATTAAGTTTGCCGGTCCGAACCCGATCTATCTTCCCCTAGTTGTGGTCGATGAGATGCAGCGAAAGCTATACGGAGACAGCGCTCGCCTCTCCTACTACGTACTCTTGAGCGCCTCAGCCATCTCTGTCGCCGCACGGTAATTCACCGCAGTAGCTACCAGCGTCGAGCCAGCCTCCGCGTACACGTCGATCGCGGTCAGCGCCGGATCGATCTGCAGGCGGTCGAAGATGCGGAATACCTCGCGCGGTTCCATCACGGGCACTGCGATCCGCGCGCCGCGGTCCAGTGCACCGGCCAACCCGTCGAGGTCCACATCTCCCGCGAGATCGACGGTGAACCAGTCCGCCCCGAACAAAGGCTCCGGGGCGTGCAGCAGGTGCTCGCCGAACCGCCCGAGCACGTCCAGCACGCGCTCGTCCGGCACAGCAGGAATCTCCTCGTAGTCGGTCGCGCCCGTGACCGTGCCGCGCCGCACACGCCCAAGCGCAGGTTCGTCGAGCTGCAGCAGCGTAGACACACCGAATCGCTTCTCGACGTCTGCCCGATGCTCCCCCGCTGCGTGCACCACGGCTTCCGCGATATCCCGTGTCGCGCCACGGTCGGTGATCAGGCGGTGACCATTAGCCATCTCGATCTGCGCGGCGAGCGTCCACGGTCCGACGAGCTGGACCTTGAGCTCAGTGAGCTTGCCAGCCCAGAGTTCTTCGAGCAGGTCCAGGTCTCGTTCGAACTGATCGCGGGCGCGCATCGTGGCAATTTGAGAGCGACGCGTCACCCGCCACGACCGTGGCCCGATATCGAGATTGAGGGGCAACAGCGCGGCCGTACGGCCGATCAGGTCAGAGCCCACGCCACGGGCAGGGAGTTGTGGGAGATGCGGTGTGGGCAATTCGGAGAGCACTACGTCGGCAGCTTGCACGAGGTCGGTGCCTGGCAGCGGGCCGAGACCGAAGGCCGTCACGCTGATTCCGTCCCGCAGATGGTGCCGGACCCCAGCACGATATCGCCCTGACCATCCGGGTCCGGCAGGTACAGCACCGCAGCCTGACCCCGGGCGACGCCGGAGAGTGGCTCGGCCAGATCCAGCGTCATAGTGTCGGCGTCCAGGTCAACGTGAGCGCGACACTTCACCACACCGCCATGGGCGCGGATCTGCACGTTGGCATCGAATTCACCAATCATCGCGGAGTGGAGGACTTTGAGGCGATCCGCATGGATCGTGGTCACGTCGAGAGCAGCACGCGGACCGACAGTGACAGTGCCGGTCTCCGTGTCGATGTCGGTGACATAGCGCGGCTTGCCATCAGCGGCAGGCACACGAATATTCAGGCCCTTGCGCTGGCCGATCGTGTACTGGAAAGCGCCGTCGTGCTCCTTGAGTTCCGCGCCATCCTGGTCAACGATCATGCCGGGACGCATGCCAATCGACTTGCCCAAAAACGCCTGAGTGTTGCCGTCCGGGATGAAGCAGATGTCATAAGAATCCGGCTTCGACGCGGTGGAAAAACCATGCGCGGCGGCTTCCTCGCGGATCTGTGGTTTCTCGGTGTCGCCCACCGGGAAGATGCAACGGTCCAACTCGTCGCGCGTCATTACACCGAGCACATAGGACTGGTCCTTGTTGGCGTCGGTGGAGCGGCGGAGGTTGCCGTCGTCGTCGATAAGCGCATAGTGCCCTGTCGCGATCGCGTCGAAACCGAGCGTGACTGCGCGTTCCAGCAGGGCCGCAAACTTGATCTTCTCGTTGCAGCGCAGGCACGGATTGGGGGTCTCGCCACGGGCGTAGCTGTCCACGAAATCATCGATGACTTCTTCTTTAAAGCGGTCGGAGAAATCCCACACGTAGAACGGAATGCCCAGCTTGTCGCACACGCGACGCGCGTCAGCCGAATCCTCGATCGAGCAACAACCGCGTGCAGATTCGCGGGTTTGCTGCGCGTCCTTGCTCAGGGCGAGGTGGACGCCGACGACGTCATGTCCGGCGTCGACAAGCCGCGCCGCCGCCACGGAGGAATCGACGCCGCCACTCATTGCTGCCAGTACTCGCACGTGGCGGAGTGTACCCTCCAAGCTCGTGGCACGAAAACAGGCTGACAATGAGATCTACGAGATCGACACGGGCATCGCGGAGATCATTCACGAACCGGACGGGTCGATGCTCCTGCTCGTCAACGGCGTACCCAGCTCACACATCGTGCCGGGCGAGCCGGAACGTCTCGATTTTGAGTACATGCGCTGGATCGCCGCCGCGATCGAGGAAACGCGTGCGTGGGAAAAGCCACGCCTGACGCACCTGGGCGGCGCGGGCTGCTCGCTTCCGCGCTATTTCGCGCACGTGTGGCCGCATTCGCGCAACACGGTCGTCGAATGGGACATGGACTTGGCGCAGCTCGCGCGCGAGAAATTCGACATCCCCCGTTCGCCGCTGGTCAAGATCCGGGTCGGCGACGCGCGCGAGGTCACCGACGGCTTCGTGGAGGCATCGCGCGACGTGATCATCCGCGACGTCTTCGAATCAGCAATAACGCCGCGCAGCTTGACGACGCTCCCCTTCTACCAAGCCTGCCTCCATTCCCTCTCGTCGGACGGTCTGTACGTCGCAAACTGCGGTTCCCGCGGCGACCTGACCGAGGCCCGCGAGGAGCTAGCCGGCATGGCGGAAGTCTTCCCGCACCTCGCCGTGATCGCTGATCCTCCGATGTTGAAGGGGCGTCGCTACGGCAACATCATTTTGATCGGCTCCAGGGCTGAGATACGCGAAACCCCCGAGCTGACCCGCAGGTTGCTCGGGGGTGGAGTGCCCGCTCACTTCAAGGGCGACAAGTGGGCGCGGGACATGGCGGCTTCAGCCACACCGCGCGAGGACTAAAGCTAGTTGGCGCCGCCCTGCTTATTCGCGTTGTCCAGCAGGATCAGCAGGTCGCCCACGGAGTAGTCGCCGCCGACGATCATGTTGTTCAGGTCGTCGACAGGCAAAGTGCCGTTCTGAACCTGGATGCGGGCAGTGTTGGCGATATTCTGCGCATCACCGGCATCGAAGCCGAAGTTCTGCGCCGCGCTTTCAACCTGCTGCGGCGCGAAGACACCCGAAGCCAGGCCGACGATCGCCGCTGCCAGTGCCGAGTTGTTCTGCTCAAGCACAGCCAGGGAATCAGAGATACCGGAGTCGATCTCGTTGTCCTGGAACTGCTCCAGCAGTCCGCCCGGGGCGGCGTGATCGCCGGCAACGAAACGAGCCCACTGGCCGTGATTGCCGTTGAACAGGTTCAGATCCACCGGGGTATTGATGCCTGCCACTCGACCGGATTCTGAACGCTGCCAGATATCCACCTTGTTCCAGCCACCGACAGGACCCGGTGCCTTGTTCTGGTACGCAGCGAGCCACAGCGGGTAATCAGAGAACTCTTCGGTGTTGCCCATCTGCTCGAGCCAGAAGTAGCGGTAGGTGTACACCATCGGGCGACGGCCAGTCTGGTTCTCCAGCTCGGTCAGGAAGGTGCGCGTCCAGTCACGCAGCTGCTGCGGGTTCAGACCTTCGTCGACCTCCAGGTCAAGCACTGGTGGCAGCGTCGTCGCCGGGCCAGTGTTGATTACGTTGGCGAAATTGGTGGCCTGCGCGACCGGATCATTTGCCGGGCGAGCGTAGTGGTACGCACCAACGGTCATGCCAGCATCCAGGGCGCCCTGCGCGAATTTCGCGTACGCATCATCGGTGTAGTCGGTGCCTTCAGTGGCCTTGATGATGGCGAAGCGGTGGTTATCATCGCGCACCGAATTCCATGCGATCGAGTCGCCACCAGTGTCTTGGTGGTGGGAGACATCGACGCCGTTGACCCAATCGGCACGGCTATCTGCATTGACATTGCCAGCAGCCATGATGCCACCGAGGGCAATGGCTGCGGATGTGAGCAGGGCTGCAGGACGCAAAGAACGTTTCATGCTACGCACCGTAACTCACATGAGTCACACTCGCCACACACGACACGCACGCAACATCACAGCTTTGCGACGTCCCGCGCCTTCCCAATCACCTCCGGCAGCCTCTCCAGGAGAAACTGCACATCCTGCTTCGTTGTGGTCCGTCCAAGAGTGAAGCGAAGTGCGCCGTCGGCGTGGTCGTCCGGCAGGCCCATCGCCTCAAGAACGTGACTGCGTTGATTCACGCCGTTGTTGCATGCAGAACCAGTCGAGGCTTCAATGCCGAGGCTGTCGAGCAGCATGATCATCGCGTCGCCATTCGCCCCTGGGAAGATCAGGTGTGCATGGCCCGGAAGAACTTCCACGCCTTCACGCCCGAGCACTGTTGCGCGTGCGTCAGGGACGGTGGCGAGGACGCCGGTGACCAGGTCGTCGCGAAGCTTGGCAAGGCGCGCTGCTTCCGCTTCCATCTCGCTGGCTGCTTCTTTGAGCGCGGCTGCTGTCGCCGCTGCTGTAGCAACATCGACAGTTCCCGGCCGGATCCCACGCTGCTGTCCCCCGCCCGTCAGGACGGGTGATGGTGCCGGGGAACGCTTCGCTAAGAGGATTCCCGCGCCGCGTGGGCCGCCGAATTTGTGAGCGGAGGCAGCCACAGTCGTCGCACCGAGTTCATGGAAGTTCACCGGCATGTGCCCAACAACCTGGACTGCATCGATGTGGACGGGAGTGCCTGCGTCACTCGCGCGCGCGATGATCTGATCGATCGGCTGGAGCGCACCGGTCTCGTTATTCGCCCACATGCACGTCGCAACAGAGGCAGGCTCGTCGAGCGCGTCCGTGATATCAACGACGCCACGCTCATCGACGGGGAGCATCTCTACATCCGCGCCGTGCTTTGCCAGGTCCGCGACGGTCTCGCGGACAGCTGGGTGCTCGATGGGCGTTGAGATGATGCGATCCCCCGCAAAACCCCTGAGCGCCAAGTTGTCGGCCTCAGTGCCGGAACCGGTAAAGACAACCTCAACGGGATCAGCGCCGAGGATCTCTGCGATAGTTTCGCGGGCCTGGGCCAAGACTGCATTAGCGGCACGACCCGATGCGTACTGCCCACCCGGGTTGAGCAGGTGGGCGTGTTCGGCCCACGCATCGATGGCCACTTGGCGCATCGGGGTGGTCGCGGCGTGGTCGAAATAGTGAGTCATCGACACCGCGCGTGCTAGCTCTGGCGCGCCTGGAGCGCCTTGATCAGTTCAGGCACGAACTCTTCAAGGTCAGCAACAACACCGATATCCGCGATGGAGAAGATCGGCTCGTCGCGGTCCTGGTTGACGGCGACGATGGTGCCGGAGGTCTGCATGCCGGAGGTGTGCTGGATCGCACCGGAAATACCCAGCGCGATGTACAGCTCCGGCGAAACAGTCGCACCAGTCTGACCGACCTGGGTCTCAGGCTCAGCCCACCCCAAGTCGACGATGTCGCGGGTGGAGCCGGTGGCGGCATCGAGGACGTCGGCAAGCTGTTCGACGTATTCCTTGTAGCCGTCTGCCGAGCCAACACCACGGCCACCGGAAACGACGGTGGCCGCCTGGGTTAGCTCGGGACGGTCGGCGCGTACCTTCGGTGTGAACGACGCAACACGCACATCACGCTCGGTCGCAGCAGGCAGCGGCATCGGCGCGAGCTCACCTGCAGCTTCCTGCGGTTCCGCCTTCACGGAGCCCGGGCGCAGGGTGTAGATCGGGCACTCGCCGCCGGCGATCGCGGTGGTGGTGTAGCTACCACCGAAAAACTCGTGGTGAGCGACGCGATTATCCTCAATGCCCACAACATTTGTCAGAACACCGGAACCAAGGCGCGCGGCGAGACGGCCCGCGATCTCATTGCCGGTCACGGTCGCAGCGATCACGATCGGAGCCGGGTTCGCAGCACCGAGTGCCTGCAATGCATCGACCTCGGGAAGAACGAGGCGCTGATCATAATCCTCAACAGACGCGTCGATGATCTGGGCAGCCCCCAGAGAAGCCAGGGACGGCGCGAGCGCTTCAGCATCGCCAGGCTTGCCGACGACCACCGCCGACACCACCCCCAGTCCCCGTGCCGCAGTGATCAGCTCGCCAGTGATCGGGCTCAACTCAGAGCCGGTGTGCTCTGCCAGTACGTATACGTGCATCAGTATTCGGCTCCTTGTTTAGTTGGAAAGCAGGTTACGGACAGCCAGTTGTTCGACCACCTGGGCTGCGATGTCATCGGTAGGGCCTTCAAGCAACTCGCCAGCGGCACGCGGCGGGACCTCGGACGCGTTTGTCACGGAGGTTGCCGAATTGCCCAGACCGACCTGACCCGCATCGACGCCGATATCCGCGATGGTCAGACGTGTGATCTCGTGCTTCTTCGCTGCCTTCATGCCCTTGAAGTTCGGAAAGCGTGGTTTATCGGACTGCTCAGTCACAGCAACGACCGCCGGCAAAGAAGCCGCGAGTTCCCAGGTACCACGCTCGTCTTCGCGGGTGGCCAGAATCTCAGCGCCCTTAATACGCAGGTTGTGTGCCTGCGTCACGGCCGGGATCTGACGGTATTCCGCGAGCAGTCCCGCCAGCGTGCCGGTGCCACCGTCAGACGACTGGTTGCCCGCGACGATCAGCGCAAGGTCATCAATGGTATTCAGCACATTGTGCAGCGCCCACGCGGTGGAAATGGCGTCGGAGCCGGCGAGGGTGTCGTCGATAAGCGAAATTGCGTCGTCCGCCCCCATCGCAAGAGCCTTACGCAGCGCTTCCTCGCACCCCTCGGGGCCCATCGTGACGGCGACGACGCGGTAATCGCCCGCATCGCGCAGACGCAGCGCCGCCTCGACGGCGTACTCGTTGATCTCGTCGATCACGTTGTCAGCATTCGCCCGGTCGAGCGTATTGTCCGCCTCGAGCGATTTCGTTGACCACGTGTCCGGCACATTTTTCACCAGCACAGCAATGGTGGGCATGAATTTTCACCTTCCATCTGTCAGATTCGCTCTCACGAGCCTAGCGCACACGCGCGTCGCAAATGAACGCTGTCGCATGGTCTTCAATGCGCGCGATCGCGACGGCCATCGGCCTGCTGCCTTTGAGCTTCAGCTTGCCTCGCAGCTGGTCAGGATCCACATCAACACCACGTACAAGGATCTCCACCGAGCCCGCGTCGTGTGCCTGAAGTGCGGGACGCAGCTTCTTCAACGGCACGGCTTCGATGAATGGAAACCCGGAATACCCGGCCGGCACCTTCTCGCCCGTGAGAAACGCGATGTGCGGATCCAGCAAGGACAGCTCGTGGCGTGCCGCCCATTGCTGCACGAGCCCAGCGCGGATCACCGCACCATCCGGCTCGATGATGAAGCTCTTCGGCTTATCGACGCCCACCTCATTCCCCTCATCGCTCACCCTCTCCGTGAACTCATCTCGGATGACCACTGCTTCACGTGTGTGACCGGGGTCGGCAAGGTCAGGTGTGTACAGGCAGGCTTCTTTGACTCCCCCGCTAACGCTGACCACACTGACCAGTCCGTGCCAGTCTGAGTAGTCAATGCCGGGGGCGCACTTGATGGCCATTGCCACGCCTGGGTAGGCGTCGATCAGGTCCGGCAAAGGCGGGATGAGTTTGGCGGGATCGGTAATGCGCCGCCCATCTGCCCGGCGCGCAGGATCCGCGACGATTACGCGTCCTGGGCGCGATCCTGTTCCCGAGCACGCGCGGATGCGTGGACCCGGGCTACTCGCCGGTGTGGTCACGGGTGCAAGCGCGTCTGCTTGTGCCACCCAGGCGCAACCCCGGCCACTGGTGCTGATGTTCTCGCGCGCCATGAGCAATCGCGCGTAGTCCACGTCAGTGCCGAACCAGTCCATTCCTTGTGCCAGCATCGCCGGGGCTTCTGTACCGATCGAGCACGTCACGTCATGCACCAACGCGACACCCGCCGCAGCGATCCGTTCTGCACGCACTTGTGCGACGGGCAGCGGGGTGGCCTGTTGTGCGGAATCACTATCCGTCAACCAGTCAGCAACATCAATATCCGCCCCCAGCTTCGGGGCAAGGGTCTGCCGTGCCTGGAGCAATTCCATTACCGCGCGTGCATTGTCACCGAAGTGTTTAGACAGAGCCGCACGATCAGCAAAGGCAGATTTCTTAGTCAACGCAATCTCGCCAGAGGCAGCCACACGGGCGATATCGTCTCTGTGCGCAGCGAGAAAACGGACCTCGTCGGGGCTAAAGCTCAAATTTCTTTCCCATTCGGTTCACGGGCTGCCGGTCAAAGAGCTCCGCATAACGTTCGATATGGACAGGGTCGCCGACAACAGGCTCGATCGTCAGGCCTTTCACGTGCTCCATCACACCGGAAACAGAGTCGAATTCAGACAAGTCATACAGCTGCGCCCATGTGGAGGGGGCGAAGCGAACGAGGCCTTGGCGCCAGCCGTCGATAAGCAAGCTCGGCGGGAACCAGTTCGCATCGCTCGCCTCGCCCGTGGTCACATCTGGCTCTTGGCCTGCTGGCAACTCCGCCACAAACGTGAAGGTATCGAACCACTGGCCTTTCTCCGACTTCCCCACCCAGCGGCCGGACGGCTTCAAAAGCGTCGCGTCGACGTCCAAGCCCGTGACTTCCAGCAGCTCAGTAAAAGACAGTTCGTGGCTTTCCAGGCGTTTACGTACGTGGTGGAAGGGGCGGGCGTCGCGGAGGAGGGCGCCTGTGTCGTCGACAAGCAAAAGCGTGCCTGTTTCCTCGAAAAGCTCACGCACCGCAGCGAACATCAGCGCATGCGCCTGGCGCGGCTTCACGTCGAGCTGTTTCGCCAAATCCGATGCGGAACGGCCCGACCACAGCTCTTTCGCTTCCTCCGAGCTCGACGGAAAATCGCGGATATCCACCCCACCGCCCGGAAACACCGTCATCCCCGGGTAATTGCGCATCGTTAAGACGCGCTCCTGCATCCAAACCTCGAGGCCAGAGTTGCCATCGCGCATGAGAATCACGGTCGCGGCGAGACGACCGTAATTGATTCCCAGCATGTCTGCTTCATTGCGCGTGGGCATGAGCAACCTTCCGCTTACTTACCGACGGTGCGCCCCGCCCCGGCTCTCCCGCCGCGCGAAGAAACGACCGTCTTCCTTCGTCAGCTTAATCGGCTGGTGGTAAGCCTTGGTCAGGTTCTCACTGGTAAGCACATCATCGATCAGGCCCTGTGCCACGACATCGCCCTCATCGAGCAGCATCGCGTGCGTGAACCCGAACGGAATCTCCTCGACGTGGTGCGTGATCATCACGATCGCCGGGGCCTCCGGGTCCAGCGCCAATTCGCCCAAGTAGCCGACCAGATCCTCACGGCCCCCCAAGTCCAAGCCCGCGCCCGGCTCATCCATGATGAGCAGCTCCGGGTTGACCATGATCGCGCGGGCGATCAGCACACGCTTCTTCTCGCCGTCAGACAGCGTCCCCCAGCGACGGCCAAGCAAGTGCAGCGCACCAACCTGCTCGAGCGAATCGTGGACTTGCTCGTAATCCTGCTCGTCGTATTCTTCGCGCCAGCGCCCGACGACGCCGTAGCCGCCAGAGAGGACGAGGTCCTCAATGCGTTCGTCGGAAGGCACGCGGTTCGCCAGAGCGGAAGACATCATTCCGATCACCGCGCGCAGATCGCGCATGTCGGTCTTGCCCAGCTGTTCGCCGAGCACGAATGCGGTGCCCTCAGAAGGGAATTCCTGGGCTGCAGCGATCCTGATCAACGAGGTTTTGCCGGCGCCGTTCGGGCCGATCACTACCCAGCGCTCATCAAGTTCTACTTTCCAGTCCACGGGGCCCACCAGGGTGTTTCCACCGCGGCGGAATTCAACGCCCCTGAAGTCCAACAGCAGATCAGGGTCAGTCGGTTCGATTTCAGCACTTCGGTCAGTCACGCTTCCCATTGTGACGCATTTTGCTTGCCGACGGTTCACTGACGCGGCAAGTCACTCCCCCGTTCCTTCGCTACTCTGGGATTTAGACTGCAAACGAATTTGAACCCCACGAGGTGAATCGACGTGAGCCCAGTGATCGGCCGACTCGGAATTGACGATGTCCGCCCCCGCACCACCGACGGCGCACTGCCCACAAAGGCAGTCGTTGGTGAGGTTGTTCCCATCTCCGCACTGGTGTGGCGCGAAGGCCACGACGCGATTGCCGCGACCGTGGTTGTCACCGACCCGGACGGCCATGAACACATGATTCCGATGGTGGCCGAGGAATACCGCCCCGATTACTGCCACGCAGTATTCACCCCTGATGCAGTGGGCCTGTGGAAATTCCGCGTCGAAGCCTGGTCTGATCCTGTGTCCACCTGGCGCAATGCCGTGACCAAGAAGTCCGCTGCCGGGCAGTCGGTCACTGAGATGGCAAATGACCTGTCTCACGGTGCTGACTTGTTGCGCCGTGCCGCGTCTGAGGCAGGCGCCCACGCTGCTGGCAGCGACATCTTGAAGGAGGCTGCTGACGCCTTAGAATCTGATGCCCCGCTGCGTGAGCGCCTCGAGCTCGCCCTGTCCGCTGAGGTCGCCGATGTGCTTGTCGGTCGTCCTGTGCGTGATCTGGTCACCCAAGGTCCGACCTCCGAGGTCCTCGTCGAGCGCACCAAGGCCCTGTTCAGCTCCTGGTACGAACTCTTCCCTCGTTCCACTGGTGGCTGGGACGCCGACGGTCACCCGATCCACGGCACCTTCAAAACCACCATGGAGGCTCTTCCACGCGTGGCTGCAATGGGCTTCGACACCGTCTACTTTCCGCCGATCCACCCGATCGGTAAGAAGAACCGCAAGGGGCCGAACAACACCCTCGTCGCTGAAGAAGGCGATGTCGGATCCCCGTGGGCAATCGGTTCTGCAGAAGGCGGACACGATGCCATTCACCCGGAGCTAGGCACTGAAAAGGACCTACGCAAGCTCTTGGCCCGCGCCGAAGAACTCGGCTTGGAAGTCGCGCTCGACTTCGCACTCCAAGCAGCACCGGACCACCCGTGGGCAAAGAAACACCCCGAATTCTTCACCGTGCTTGCCGACGGCTCCATTGCCTACGCCGAGAACCCCCCGAAGAAGTATCAGGACATCTACCCGATCAACTTCGATAACGCCCCGGACGTGCTGTACAAGGAGATCTACCGCACGCTCATGGTGTGGGTGAAGCTGGGCATCACCACATTCCGCGTGGACAACCCACACACGAAGCCGGCGAATTTCTGGAATTGGATCATCTCCAAGGTCCACGAAACGAACCCCGACGTGATCTTCCTCGCCGAGGCATTCACTCGCCCACCACGTCTTCTTGGCCTGGGCAAGGCTGGCTTCTCGCAGTCCTACACCTACTTCCCGTGGAAGACGACGAAGAAGGAGCTCACCGGATTCGTCCAAGACTGCGTCCGCTTCGTGGATATCTCCCGTCCATCGTTCTGGGTGAACACGCCGGATATCCTTCACGCGTTCATTCAAACCGGAAATCGCGCAGCTTTTGCGATCCGCGCAACGCTCGCCGCCACGCTCAGCCCACTGTGGGGCATGTACTCCGGCTTCGAACTCTACGAACACGAACCAGTCGCCCCAGGCAGCGAGGAATACCTCAACTCCGAGAAATACGAGCTGCGTCCGCGCGATTTCGAGGCAGCTCTGCACAACGGCGATTCGCTCGAGCCGTACATCACTATGCTCAACACGATCCGCCGCGAGCACCCGGCCTTCCAGCAGCTACGTAACCTGCACTTCCACGATACGGACAACGAGAACATCCTCGCCTTCTCCAAATTCGACGCAGCCACCGGCGACAGCGTCCTCGTCGTGGTCAATCTCGACCCGACCTACACGCAGGAAACCACGGTCACGCTCAACATGGGCGCCCTCGGACTTGCTCCCGGCGCGTCCTTCCCCGTCCACGACGAGATCACCGGCGCGGATTACGAGTGGTCCATGCGCAACTACGTCCGTCTCAGCCCAGTGGAAAATGTCGCGCACATCTTCCGCCTCCCGCTTATCGACGAACCAACCCGCACCAAACTCGCCTTCCGGAACCTCCCCGACGACGACTATCGCCCGTAAGATGAGCCAACAAGCAAGCGAATAAAAGCTTCACACCGACCAGGCAAAGGAACACCACGAAAACCATGACTTCCGGCTACGACGACAGCCCCGCTCAGCTGGAACCGGCCCACTACATCCCCGATGAGGACCGGCGCCGACTTCTCGAGTGCAAGCACCACGCCCCGCACGACTTTTACGGGTGGCACGCGACGTCGACAGGCTCTGTGATCCGCACGCGTCTGCTTGGCGCGACGCATGTGGAAGTTCTCATCCACAACCAAGGCCTGCCGATGACCCCGATCGGCGACGACATCTGGGTCCTCCCCCTTGAGGACGACCTGGCACCGGATTACCGCCTCCAGGTCACCTACCCGGATGCTGCCCCGGTGATCATCGCTGACCCGTACCACTTCCTGCCGACCCTGAGCTCCTTCGACCTGCACCTGATCGGTGAAGGCCGCCACGAACGCCTCTGGGAAGTGCTCGGTGCCAACCAGCACACGTACAACACGTCCATGGGTGAAGTGCAGGGCACGTCCTTTGCTGTCTGGGCACCCAATGCGAAGGGTGTCGCCGTCATCGGTGAATTCTGCAACTGGAATCCCAACCAGTACCCCATGCGCACACTCGGCTCGACTGGCATCTGGGAAATCTTCATTCCAGGTATCAAGCCTGGTGCCGAGTACAAGTTCACGGTGCAAGGGGCGGATGGACGGGCCGTCGATAAGGCGGATCCGTTGGCGAAGAAGACCAAGACCCCGCCTGAAACCGTCTCCGTGGTCGCCGGCGTCGATGAGTACACATGGACCGACCACGAATGGATGACCGCGCGCCCCGGCATCGACGCAACAAACTCGCCGATGAGCGTCTACGAAGTCCACGTCGGCTCCTGGCGCGTCGGCTACGGCTACCGCGAGCTCGCCCGTGAGCTCGTTCCCTACCTCGTCGAAAACGGCTACACGCACGTCGAATTCCTCCCCGTCGCCGAGCACCCCTTCGGCGGTTCCTGGGGCTACCAGGTCACCGGCTACTACGCCCCCTCCGCGCGCTGGGGATCGCCGGAAGACTTCAAGTACCTCGTGGATACGCTCCACAACGCAGGCATCGGCGTCATCGTCGACTGGGTTCCCGCACACTTCCCCAAGGACGAATGGGCACTCGCGCGTTTCGACGGCACCCCTCTCTACGAACACCCCGACTGGCGCCGCGGCGAACAAAAAGACTGGGGCACCTACGTCTTCGACTTTGGCCGGAACGAAGTGCGTAACTTCCTCGTCGCCAATGCCTTGTATTGGTTCGAAGAATTCCACCTCGATGGAATCCGCGTCGACGCCGTCGCCTCCATGCTCTACCTCGACTACTCACGCGAGCCCGGCGAATGGCTCCCGAACCAGTTCGGCGGACGTGAAAACCTCGATGCCGTGCAGTTCCTCCAAGAGGTCAATGGCACCGTGCACCGCGAACACCCCGGTGTACTCACCATCGCCGAAGAATCCACCGCATGGCCGGGAGTTACCGCACCGACGTCTGCGGACGGGCTTGGCTTCTCCCTGAAGTGGAACATGGGCTGGATGAACGACACCCTCGAGTACTTCTCACTCGACCCCATCCACCGCTCCTACCACCACCACGAGATCACCTTCTCGCTCGTGTATGCCTTCTCCGAGCGTTACGTCCTGCCGTTCAGCCACGACGAAGTCGTCCACGGCAAGGGATCCCTCTGGGAACGCATGCCCGGAGATGCATGGAACAAGGCCGCCGGTGTGCGCAACCTCTACGCATACATGTTCTCTCACCCCGGCAAACAGCTGATGTTCATGGGCTGCGAATTCGGCCAAACCACCGAATGGGCCGAGGCCGGATCCATCAACTGGGACGACCTCGAGGGATGGGACAGCGAATACCACCACGGCATCCGCACCCTCGTCCGCGACCTGAACCACCTGTACCGCGACACCCCAGCGCTGTACAGCCAGGACAACACCCCGATGGGCTTCCAGTGGATCAAGGGCGACGACTCGCAGCACAATATCCTCGCCTACGTGCGCTGGGGAGCTGATGGGACCCCGGTGCTCGCCGTGATCAACCTGTCCGGAACGTCGCAGCCGGACTACCGCCTCGGACTGCCGAAGGCCGGCGAGTGGGAACTCATCCTGAATACCGACGATGCACGCTACCACGGCGCGGGCAACCCGCTCGCCGACGTCGTGTCCACCACCGACCAGTCATGGGACAGCTTCGAGCAATCCGCCTCGTTCCACGTACCGGCAATGAGTGCGCAGTTCTACCGCCTCCGCTAGGTTTTAGGTTTCTGTGCACCATGCGCCCCGCTAAACAGCGGGGCGTTTATTTTTGCTCCTGTGTCACAAAGCGGGTGTCAAAGGTTCCCTCAAAATGCGCACTACAGTGCACATTTAGCGCTTTACGGTGGTGTTGTGTGGCGCTAGCGTTCAAGGCATGAACAGTTTTGAAAACCTTATTAACGCAATGACAACATCGGCGTTAGACGTGCTGGCGGACTTCAATAAACAGGCCGCTACGGATGCCGGCATCGCTCCTGCACAGGTGTCGTCGTGGGAAAAACTCCACAAGATCTACTACGGCAAAACAACATCACCTCAGAAGCAACGATTAGCACGCGAGAAGGCTCAACAGAAAGGGTTTTCGCTGGATCAATTAGCCATGATCGAGCGTCGCATCAAGGACATCGCTTCGGCTCGCACTCGCACTAAACTCAGGCTCGCGTTGTTGGAGGCGCAGGGGAATTATCGGGCGCTGGAGCGCGTCGCTAAGCGATTGGTGCCAAGCACCGAGAAACCGTCACGAAAGCAGGTCACGTTTTCTCGCTCAAAGGGCGGGCGGCGCACAATGACCGTCACCGCTGACGAGCGTGACATCGCTGACCTTGAGCATGCGCTGTCACGCGAGACCGACCCAACAAAGCCCATGGCACCACAGATGCACGACCGCTTCATACGTCTGATACGTGGCAAAGGCGGTGGCGTGCCTACCGCCGTTCCCCGGCCGCTGATTCTGGTGCCGCTTCCTGAGTGGTCGCGCATCGTGCGCGGAGACGGCGACGAGACGATCCTTCAGCTCACCGACGGCACCACGATCACCGGCGCGCAATTCCTGGCGCAGTACGTCGGTGCGGAACTCGAGATCGCCACGTTTCACCCACAGGAAGGCCCCGTGAACCTCTACCGCGGGCAACGATTAGCGAATCAGAAGCAGCGCGACCTCGCCCGCGCAACGACCCCGCAATGCCCTGTCCCCGACTGCCGGCACAGTGCGGATAGGTGCGAAATCCACCACATCCAGGCATGGCAGCACGGCGGGGAGACCAATCTGGACAACCTTGCGCCCCTGTGTCGCTATCACAATCGCGTCAACGACGATGATCCTGCGCGCAGCCGCCGAGGGCGGATCGTGAACCTTGGGGGTTCGCCAGTGTGGCGCTCGCCGCGCGGACACATCGTGCGCAGGAACAGCTACGGAGCGATGCAAACCCTTTTCGCTTAACGACGCTCCCAGCAAAACCTATGCCAGTGCCGCCTATCATCACCGCGTCCCCCGGTGTCGCGCGGCCACGCCACAATATGTGCCACACCTGGAGGAATATTCTGATTGCACCGCGGGCAGATGTAGTACTTCTTCGCTGATGCAGCACCCATCTGGCGGACGAGATAAATATCCCCGTGCGGGCCTACTTCCTCGCGCGTGCCGTAATAGGCACCACCATCACGTGGAAGCTGGCGCGCCGGTTGGGTGATCCTGTGGTTGCGACGGTTTCTGCGAGGCATGGTCTTGCGCTGGTTAGAACAGCCGTAGTTCATCGGATTCGATGCCACGCAATTCGTCATAATCGAGCGTGATGCATCGAATCCCGCGATCTTCGGCGAGCGTTCGTGCTTGGGGCTTGATCTCCTGCGCCGCAAAGACACCAGTGACAGGTCCGAGGAGTGCATCGCGGCCGAGCATGTCCAGGTAACGGGTGAGCTGCTCAACGCCGTCAATATTGCCGCGACGCTTAACTTCGACCGCGACAGCCTTGCCGTCCGAGTCCTTCGCCATGATGTCGACGGGACCGAGCGGAGTTGGGTACTCACGGCGCACAAGCGTGTACCCCTCGCCCAACACCGTGATGTGCTCCGCGAGGAGCTCCTGCAGGTGCGCTTCCACACCATCCTTGATCAGACCAGGATCCACACCCAAGTCATAGGTGACGTCCGAGTGAATCTCCTCGACAGTCACGCGCAACTGTTCGCCCTTCGGGTTCTCAACCACCCACAGTTGGGCACCGGTCTCGTCACCGTCCACATCGACGATGGGTTCCTCGACGATCGTGCACGGCGGGGTCATCCAGTTCAAAGGCTTGTAGGCGCGATCATCAGCATGCACTGATAATGAGCCGTCCGCTTTAATCATGATCAAACGGTCAGCGAGTGGAAGATGGGCATCCAAGCGGCCAACATAATCCACCGAGCAGCGGGCGATAACAAGACGCATAGTCTCCTACCCTAGCGTCGCTAAACGAGCTTCCGATGTACGGGTTCGACAGAGCTATTGATTGCCGCGAAATGCCCGGTTATACAGCCGGTTCACGTCGGTTCTCTCCTGGCGAATGTCCGGCGCTGACTCAACCCACGACGTGAAAGCCATCGCTGCATGAGTGTCCAATGCGAATTCATACTCTTCGCCGTGCGACACAAAAGAAACGACCACCGAAACACCGGGCATAAAATCCCGTTCTGTTTCGATGGCCTTACGCCTTCCAGTGATCTCTACACCACAGCGGTCAAAAACAGTATCAGCGGAAAAGGAAAACGAGCGTAGCTTAAAAAAGCGCAGAATATCGCCGGAATAAGCCGCAATGCCATGACGCCAACCCTGAGTTCCCACCGCGGGAAGTTCACGTAGGAGCGCCGGGGTGCCGTTATTACGCACCGTCAGGAACCTCCACACAGCGCCTGCAAGCAGCACAACTACCACTGCGCCGACAAGGAACCCGAGAAGCTTCATAAGGTGTCAGTTTAATCCCAAAGTCGCGTTTGGCTTAACCCCTCAAAAGTTCTACTCCCCCCGCTCAAACACGACAAAAAGAAACCGCCCGAACCAGCTAAGTGCGTGGTTCGGGCGGAAGGGAGAGCTAAGCGCTAGGCGTTGCCGCTACGTCGCAAAGCAGCCTGCTCTGCGTCGTGGCGCGCCTTCGACGTGGGATCATCCTCGTCGAACGCCTCGTTGGCGTTGACCTCGTCAGCGAACTTTGCGTAGTCCGCAAGAATGGTGACCTTGTCGCCAGTCACCGAGACGAACCCACCCTGAACGGCCGCGACGACCTTGTCGCCGCTGACCGGGGTGATGGTCACGACACCGTTTTCCTTGAGCTGGCCCAAGAACGGCTCGTGGCCAGGCAACACGCCGATCTCACCTTCGGTGGTCTGGGCAGTGACAATGCTTGCCGCACCCGACCACAACATGCGCTCAACCGAAACGAGGTGCGCGGTGATTTCAGCCATGAGCTACTCCTACTTCTCTTGCAGCTTCGCGTACGCAGTTTCGACGTCGTCCAGACCGCCGAGGTTGTTGAAGGCCTGCTCCGGGTAGTGGTCGAACTCGCCAGATGCGAGGCGATCGAAGGCATCGATCGTCTCCTCGAGCGGCACGTACGAACCCTCATCACCGGTGAACTTCTTAGCGACGAAGAAGTTCTGGCCCAGGAAGCGCTGGATCTTACGAGCACGCATAACGGTGATCTTGTCTTCCTCAGACAGCTCGTCCATACCGAGGATGGCGATGATGTCCTGCAGCTCCTTGTTCTTCTGCAGAATGTGGATCACCTTCTGAGCAACCTCGTAGTGACGCTCGCCGACGATGCCCGGCTCGAGGATGCGGGAAGTTGAGGTCAGCGGATCCACTGCCGGGTAAATACCCTTCGATGCAATGGAACGGGAGAGCTCGGTCGTCGCATCCAGGTGAGCGAAGGTCGTCGCCGGAGCCGGGTCGGTGTAGTCATCTGCCGGCACGTAAACGGCCTGCAGGGACGTAATCGAACGGCCCTTGGTCGAGGTAATGCGCTCCTGGAGAACACCCATCTCATCAGCCAGGGTCGGCTGGTAACCCACAGCGGACGGCATACGGCCGAGCAGCGTGGACACCTCAGAACCTGCCTGAGTGAAACGGAAGATGTTATCGATGAACAGCAGCACGTCCTGGTTCTGGACATCGCGGAAGTACTCCGCCATGGTCAGACCGGACAGGGCCACGCGCATACGAACCCCTGGCGGCTCATCCATCTGGCCGAAGACAAGGGCAGTATCCGGAAGGACGCCCATGTCCTCCATCTCGAGGAAGAGGTCCGTACCCTCACGCGTACGCTCACCGACGCCGGCAAAGACCGACGTACCGGAGAACTCGCGTGCAATACGGGTAATCATCTCCTGGATAAGAACGGTCTTACCCACACCTGCACCACCGAAGAGGCCAATCTTGCCGCCCTTCACGTACGGGGTAAGCAGGTCGATGACCTTAATACCGGTCTCGAGAATCTCGGTCTTGCCCTCGAGGTCCTTGAACGCCGGGGGCTCGCGGTGGATGCCCCAGCGCTCGCCGTCCTGGCCGACCGACGGGTCGTCCAGGCAGTCGCCGAGAGCGTTAAAGACGTGGCCCTTGACCTGGTCGCCGACCGGCACCGAAATCGGGTTACCGGTGTCGACGACCTTGGCACCGCGGACGAGGCCATCGGTCGGAGCCATCGCAATGGTACGGACGAGGCCGTCGCTCAGGAACTGAGCAACCTCGAGCGTAATGGTCTTTGCCACTGCCTCGAGTTCGATGTTGGTGTGCAGAGCGTTGTAGAGCTCCGGCAGTTCGCCGCGTGGGAATTCCACGTCGACGACAGCGCCGATGACACGCACGACGCGGCCGTTCTCAGAACCCTGCGGGTTCTGGGTGCTCTCAGCGCTACGAGCCTGGGTGGCATTATCAGCGGCGTTCTCGACGGCACCGGAGGCTGCGACGTTGTCATCGGCCCCGGTCGGCTCGTCGTTACGCCCATCAAAAGATTGAGCTGTAGTCATGTTCTAGTCACTTTCTCCGCTACCGGACAACGCGCCAGCGCCGCCGATAATCTCGGTGATTTCCTGGGTAATCTTCGCCTGACGGAGCTGGTTCGCTTCACGCGACAGCTCGCCGGCCAGTTCGGTTGCGTTGTCCGTTGCGTTCTTCATCGCTGTGCGACGCGACGCGGACTCGGCAGCCGACGCTTCCAGGAAGATCGAGTAGAGCGACCTGGAAACGTACGCGGGAAGCAGCTGCTCCATGAGCGTTTCTGCATCCGGCTCGAAATCCATATCCGGCAACACGTTGCCGGACGTGTTCAGCAGATCCTTCTGCTCGAATTCCACGTCATGGATGACGGGCTCGATCGGAAGAAGCTGGTGAACCGTGGCTTCCTGCGACAGCATGGACACGAACTTGGTGTACACCACATGCACCTGATCGAAGCCTCGGACAGGCTGACCCTCAGCGCCGCGCAGGCCTTCACGCCATTTCACGTCGCCTTCGGAGCTAGCTTCGAAGCCTTGAATCATGTGCTGGCGGACGTCGTGGGTGAGTTCCCACGACGGGTCCTGGGACCAACCAGTCCACGCTCCGGCGATCTCCTGATCGCGGAAGTCGTAGTGGGTTACGCCCTTGCCGCCGGTGATGAAGCGAACAACGTCGTAGCCACTGTCCTGAAGCATGCGCTCCAGTTCCGCAGCCTTTTTGAGCACGTTGTGGTTGTAACCGCCGGCCATACCGCGGTCAGAAGTAACCACGAGCATCGCCGCCACCTTGCCGTTTTCGCGTTCACGAAGCATCGGGTGATCCAGGTTGGTGGCTGAAGCGAGACGCTCCATCATGTCCTGCATCTCGTTGGCGTACGGCTGGGCCGCCTCAACGCGCTGCTGGGCCTTGGTGATGCGCGAGGTCGCGATCAGCTCCTGGGCCTTGGTGATCTTCTTCGTGGAATTGACGGACCTAATGCGGTCACGCAGTTCGCGAAGTGTAGCCATGGTGTGTGCTCCTCCTTTCTCTTAAGTCGTAGTGAGTCGAATTCGCTCGTCTAGTCCGTTGAATTATGAACTAGTCGCGCTTCTGCGACTTACGAGAAACGTTGAGCTGGTGCTTGGAAACATCCGCCTCGTCGAGCGGCTTTGCTTCCGGCTCGCGGACGACGTGCTCCTCGTTGGTGGGCTGGAAGGTACCAGCGAAGCGCTCGTTGACGGCCTTCAGGGATTCCTTGGACTCGTCAGACAAAGCGGCGCCACCATCGATCTGCTCGTAGACCTGCGGGGCCTCAGCACGGATCGTCTCGTGGAGCTCTGCCTCGTAACGGCGGACGTCTTCGACGGGAACGGAGTCGAATGCGCCCTCATTAGCGAGGAAGATCGAGATGATCTGGTACTCGACCGGCTGCGGAGAGTTCTCAGCCTGCTTCAGCAGCTCAACGAGGCGCTGGCCACGCTCGAGCTGACGCTTGGAAGCGTCATCCAGGTCGGATGCGAAGGCTGCGAAGGACTCCAGGTCGCGGTATGCGGCCAGGTCCAGACGGAGGTTACCGGCGACCTTCTTCATGCCCTTGGTCTGTGCTGCACCACCGACACGGGAGACAGAGATACCCACGTCGATAGCCGGGCGCACACCCTGGTTGAACAGGTCGGACTGCAGGAAGCACTGGCCGTCCGTAATCGAGATGACGTTGGTCGGAATGAAGGCGCCCACATCGTTCGCCTTCGTCTCGATGATCGGGAGAGCGGTCAGGGAGCCTGCACCGAGCTCGTCGTTAAGCTTGGCGGCGCGCTCCAGCAGTCGGGAGTGCAGGTAGAACACGTCACCCGGGTAAGCCTCGCGGCCCGGCGGACGACGAAGCAGCAGCGAGATGGCGCGGTATGCCTCAGCCTGCTTGGTCAGATCATCGTAAATGACCAGGACGTGATTGCCCTGGTACATCCAGTGCTGACCCAGTGCTGCACCAGCGAACGGTGCGAGCCACTTGAAGCCAGCGGAGTCGGATGCCGGAGCTGCCACGATGGTGGTGTAGTCCAGTGCCCCGTTCTCCTCGAGGGTGCGACGCACACCTGCGATGGTCGAGCCCTTCTGGCCGATAGCGACGTAGATGCAGCGAACCTGCTTGGTCTTGTCGCCGGTCTCCCAGAAAGCCTTCTGGTTGAGGATGGTGTCAATGCAGACTGCGGTCTTACCGGTCTTACGGTCACCAATGATCAGCTGACGCTGACCACGGCCGATCGGCGTCATTGCGTCGATAGCCTTGATGCCGGTCTGCATCGGCTCCTCGACCGGCTGACGGTCGAGGACGCCTGCGGCCTGAAGCTCGAGCACGCGCTCTTCTTCAGACTCGATCGGGCCGAGGCCGTCAATCGGCTGGCCCAGTGGGTTGATCACGCGGCCGAGGAAGTTATCTCCGACCGGGATGGACAGGACTTCGCCCGTCCGTACAACTTTGTCACCCTCGGTGAGGGTCTCGAAATTACCCAGCACCACAACACCAATCGTGTCGGTGTCGAGGTTCTGTGCGACGCCGATGACGCCGTTCGGGAACTCAAGCAGCTCGTTGGTCATGCAGCCCGGCAGCCCGGAAACCTGGGCAATACCATCTGCAGCCGACGTCACCACGCCGACCTCCTCACGGGAGGCCTCCGCGGAGTAGCTCGAGGTGTAGTTCGCTATCGCGCTACGGATCTCATCGGAGGAGATCGTCAGCTCCGCCATGTTCTTCCTGCTCTCGGTAGATTGTTCCAGCATGTTCGTCTTAAAAAGCCGTGTTGGCTGCCATGTCGGCACGCAGGCGCGACAGCTTGCCGCGCGTGGAGCCGTCGATAAGCTCGTCGCCAACGCGGATGGTCACACCGCCGAGGAGGCTGGGGTCAACCTCGGAGTGGATGGCCATCTCGCGGCCGTAAATCTTGCCTAGCTTGTCTGCCAGTGCGTCACGCTGCGCATCGGTCAGCTCTGTCGCGGAAGTGACCTCCGCAACCGTCTTGCCGGTCAGTTCTGCGGATTCGCGCGAAACTGCGGCGATGTCGTCGACCGGGTTCTGTTCGGGGCGACCAATCACCTGAAGCGCAAGTGCCTCGGTGTACATGGACACCTTGCCGTACAGAACGCTTGCCAGAAGCTGGCGCTTCTGGTCTGCGGTTGCGCGGCGGTCCGACAGCAGCTGGGTCAGTTCGCCTTCGCGCTCGAGGAGACGGGACAGGGCGAAGAGCTCGTTTTCGACGTGCTCCAGCTTGCCCTCGCTCTCAGCGCCGCGCAGAAGTGCGCGACGGCCCAAGTGCACGAGACCTTCACGGAATTCGCGCGGGGTGGACCATTCTTGCTCTGCTGCGTCCTTCAGCACGGTCAGGGTGGACTCTGCCACCTTGGACCCGAAAACGTCACTGATCATGCCGACGCGCTGTTCTGCTGCGAGCGACGCGTCCGCCACTGCGATACGCAACGGGCGGTGCTGTTCGAGCTGATCCACAACGAGGAACAGTTCAGTGCCCACCTGTGCTGCAGTGGAGACGGTGTTGTCACCTGCACGCAGTGATGCGTCCAGCTTCTCGGCAACCCGAGTCTGTGCTTCGCGGCTAGCTGCTCTCATGGACTACCTCACTTCCGCGTCGCCGAGCGGGCGGAGACGGTATCCAGCTGGCTCAGGAAAGCATCGATGGTGTTCGAGCGACGGGTGTTGTCCGAGAGCTCTGCACCGAGGAGTTCCTCAGCGAGCGTGATGGAGTTCTGGCCCAGGTCGTTGCGCAGTTCTGCGATGACCTGCTCGCGGGAGGCCTGGAGCTGCTTCTCGCCGTTCTCGACGATGCGGCGGGACTCTGCCTCTGCGTTTGCGCGTGCTTCTGCCTCGATTTCCTTGCCCTTCTGGCGGGCTGCTTCGCGGATTTCTGCAGCTTCGGCACGTGCTTCAGCGAGCTGAGCGTTGTTCTTCTCCAGAGCGGCCTTGGCCTGCGCCTGAGCGGACTCAGCGCGTTCAATGCCACCCTTGATCTTGTCTTCGCGTTCTGCGAGGACTTCCTGGAACTTCGGAAGCACGAACTTCCAGAAGAGGAGGAAGACGATGAGGAAGACAACGAGGGACCAGACGAGGTCGTAAGTCTTGGGCAGGAGGATGGAGTTGCCGCCTTCAAACGGCACCTGCTCGGCCTCCCCGGCCGCAAGTAGGTAGATGACGTTCGTCATTGGTTGCTCCTGTACTAAAAGGTTTACGAGTTTTTCTGCGTGTTCTTTTAGAACAGGAAGCCGGCGACGAGGCCGATCAGGGCAAGTGCCTCAACGAAGGCGATACCCAGGAACATGGTGGTACGCAGCTGGCCAGCCATCTCCGGCTGACGTGCCATGCCCTCGACGGTCTTGCCGACGAGGATACCGATGCCCAGGCCCGGGCCGATGGTCGCGATGCCGTAGCCGATGGTGCCGAGGCCCTTGATGGTGGACTCGTCTGCTGCCTGCGCGAGAATGATGTCGTTCATGGAAAGTCGTTCCCTTTCTTGGTGCCCGGCCCTTTGGTCAAGGCCCGAGCGGTGACGAAGTGTATGTGGGGTTATTCAGTTGGCCAGTTTCAGTCAGTTCGCGCCTGACTAGTGCGAATCTGCGTGCAGCGACAGTTCGATGTACACCGCGACCAAGAGGGCGAAGATGTACGCCTGCAGGAAGATAACAATCAACTCGTACAGGGTGAACAGAACCGCTGCGACCAGTGTGAGGCCACTCATTGCCGTCCAGCCGTTCAGCTGCCAGAAGAAGAAGTTCGTGGCGGAGTACAGCAGGACAAGAATGATGTGGCCGGCCAGGAAGTTCGCCATAAGACGAAGAGCCAGGGTGACCGGACGCAGAATGAATGTCGAGAAGAACTCGATCGGCACCACCAGGAGGTGAAGTGCCGGAGGCAAGTTAGGAATCACGAGCGAGTGCTTCACGTATTTGCCGAATCCGTGGCGCGCAGCGCCCGCGTAGATCATGGTGAAGTATCCCACCGCCGCGAGCACGATCGGAAGGCCGATGCGTGAGCTCGGGGAGATGTTCAACCCCGGGATGATCGTGGCAACGTTCATGAAGAGCACTGTGAAGAAGATGGTCGCGATAACCGGAAGGAATCGACGACCTTCTTTCTTGCCCAAGATGTCTTCGGCGATGTGCAGGCGGACGAAGTCCACTGCCAACTCACCAAAGTTCTGCAGGCCCTTGGGAACCAGTTGCGGTTTCCGGAAAGCCAGCAGGAACAGGATGATCAGAACGGCCGCCATGAACAGGCGGACGATCATGATGCGATCCAGCGCGAACCAACCGCCGAGGAAGTCTTCCCCGAGCATTTGGCCGAAGTATTGCCCCGGGAAAAATTCTGGGTCCAATTCGGGTGCGTGGAAGCTTCCCCTCATGGCCAAAGTTGTAACGCTCAGCGTTCTCTCCCGTTCTCGGGCCGCATCCCGGATGGGTATGCGGTGCGATGGACGTCTTCATTTCTGCCTTCCGCGGCGGACTCCGTCGCACATCAGCTACCGCGGTGCAGGGGACTTGCAGAGGCAGCGACCCCATTAAGGCGTAGCTCTCCTCTTGAACCCGCGATCAGCCTATCAGCAGACACCTCGAATCGGGCATGTTGGGGGGAGGTTGTCGCGGCAAAATGGTGACCGGCACCCCCATGAGTACGTAAGGGCAGGTGCGGGCATTTTTCAGGACGTTGTTAGCTCCGTCACAGGGGGCACCCGCTTATCGACGTCTCCCCTGCTACCCCACGTACATCGCCTTCGTCGTCATGATTCCCCATACTTCGGAAGCGAGGACCACAACGAGTGAAGCGATGATGGTGACGGCAAGGGCGGCATTGTCGTAGAAAGTTAGGTCACGCAGCCACACCATGATGGCGATCAAGACCAAGAGCTTGACCAACCAACTACCAAGAACAACTGCCATGGTCATGGATGGCGTGGTGTTCGCGGTGACCAAGACGGAGATCACCGTCAGGAGAACGAAGCTGCCGCCGATGGCAGCGCCGATGAGGACTCCCCAGATACCGGGGAGATCTCGCAAGCCTCCCCAGATAGCGAGGGAAATAATGGTGATGATCACCAAAGCCCAGCCGCCCAGTTTCAGGGCGCGTTTGAGCGGAGCCTGCGGATCCTCGTATTCAGGGGTCGGTTCCGTGGGTGCATTAGCTTCTACATTCACAAGTGCTCATGCTACCGCGAAGGGCCGATCTTCCCCTTCATCGCTGGCACGGCAGTGGCGATTACGGCGATCGTGACGGCACCGATCAAGAGCGCCAGGGCATATCTGGATGGCACCACCGAGAAACTGACCGCCCCGAAGGCGATTGCTGAGACCCACATGTAGAGCACGAGTACCGTTCGTCGGTGCGTGTGCCCAAGTGCAAGGAGACGGTGGTGAATGTGCTGCCGGTCAGCCGCGAATGGACTCTTGCCCTGCGACAACCGCCGAATCACAGCCAGGACCAAGTCCATAACCGGAAGCGCGACAGCTGCGACGACCACGATGAACGGGCTGATCAATGCCACGAAATCAGCGGTGCCATAGAGCGACATGTTGATCTTGCCGGAAGCAGAGATCGACGCCGCCGCCAACAGCAGGCCGATTAGCATCGCCCCGGAATCCCCCATGAAGATACGCGCCGGCTCGTAATTGTGTGGAAGGAAACCTGCGCACATTCCCACCAACGCTGCACAGATGATCGCGGGCGGGTAGGCCGACACTGCCCCGCCTTGGTCGTGGAGCACAGTGATAGAAAAGACCAGGATCGCTGCCCCCGCGATCATGCCCAGCCCAGCGGCGAGGCCGTCGATACCGTCGACGAAATTGAAGGCATTGATCAGCATCACGATGATCAGCGTGGACACAATGATCCCTTGTGTCTGATCGAAGATCACCGTGGTTCCACCGCCGAACGGCAGGTAGAACACATTGAACGACAGGCCCAGAACAGACATTGTCACGGCTGCGACCACTTGTCCGAAGAGCTTGGCTAAGGCACCGAGTTCATATAGGTCGTCGATAATTCCCACGACCACGATGAGGAATGCACCAGCCACCACCGCTGTCATCTCGGGGGTGACGGGAGCAAAACCACGAGTCAATGCGGGCAGCTGCATGGCCAAATACACGGCAGACAGAAATCCAGTGAACATAGCGACGCCGCCGAGACTCGGCGTGGGCTGCGTGTGCACGTCTCGCTCACGGATCTCAGCGATCCGGCCAGTGCGAACAAGCAGAGAGCGGACGGGACCCGTCGCAAGATAACTGATCACTGCGGCGAGAAGAATGACCAGTCCGAGTTCCCTTAATGGAACACCTGCTCCGGTCATGGTCTTACCTGTCTTTCCGCCTCAGTTCTTCGGGGTCAAGGTTCAAGACCTCACCGATCGCTTCCGGTGAGACTGCACCTTCACGCAGAATCACAGGTGCAGGCCCAGAGATATCAATGATCGTCGATGGCGTACCCACCTGCGATGTTCCGCCGTCGAGGTAGGTCTGCACGGCCTCACCGAATTGATCGCGAGCACCAGCAGCAGAAACTGGGGGTTTCTGTCCGGAGATATTCGCACTCGAAACAGCCATCGGGCCCACCTCGCGGAGCAACTCAATCGCTACCGACTGCAGCGGCATGCGCAGCAACACCGTGCCGCGCGTATCGCCGAGATTCCACGGCAGGGACGGCGCTTCGGGCACGACGAGAGAGAGGCCACCCGGCCAGAACGCCTCGACGAGTGTTTTCGCTGTATCGGTGAACTCACGCACGAGGCCCTGAATCGTCGTCCAGGACCCAACGAGCACAGGCACCGGCATGTCAGGGCCGCGACGCTTGGTGGCCAGCAGTTTCGCTACCGCATCCGGATTGAAGGCATCGGCACCGATTCCGTAGACCGTATCCGTCGGCAGCACCACGCACTGTCCCGCGCGCACCGCGCTGGCAGCTGCTTCAATGCCTTCCTTGCGCCCCTGTGGGTCAAGGCAGTCGTAGATTCTGCTGGGCATTGAAGTGGTGCTCCTTTATGGATTAGAGGTCAGTTGCTCGAAATCTTACTCGCCGTGACAAACCGGTTGCGTCCGGTCAGGTCAGGCATGTTGCGGATTTCGGTGAATGATCCGTCCTTCTCGACGAGTTCGCGGGTGAGGGCGGAGGTGGAATCGTCATGCTCGATACCGAGTTTTCCTCCCGGCACCAACAGTCGCGCGGCGACGGGAACCAGTCCGCGGATCGCGTCCATGCCGTCGTCGCCGGAAAAGACTGCGTCGAGTGGATCGCGGTAGATCTCGGGCTGCAACTCACCTGTCTCTTCGGGAACGAATGGGACATACGGAGGATTGGCCACGATGAGATCAACCGCTCCGGAAAGCTCCGCAAGAAGGTCCGGATCGGTCATGTCGCCAGAGATGATTTCGACATTCGGAAACGCAGCGGCATTTTCCTGGGCAGCAGCTCGTGCTAACGACGACTTCTCCACTCCGATCACGCGTTCAGGACGCGCACGATCGGCGATATAAATCGCCAACGCGCCGGAGCCAGTGCCGAGATCGACGACGGTGCCAGTCGGCTTCTGGCTTACTGCCCACTCTGCCAACACCTCTGTTTCCGGTCGCGGAATGAACACGCCCGGACCGACTTTGAGATCATGAACACCGAACGGCGCAGTACCAAGGATGTGCTGCAATGGCTCACGGCGTGTGCGACGGGCAATCAAGGAGGCGTATTCCTCTTCAAAGCCCGGCGTCGGCTCAGCCAAAACCAGCTGAGTCGACGGCACGCCCAACAGGTGGGCGGCAATGAGGCGGGCGTCGACGTGGGGGGAGGCAACGTCGGCGTCGATAAGCGATTGCGTGGCGTTCGCGATCGCCTCACGGAGGCTACTCTGCTTCAAGGCGCTCCTGGCGCTCGTGCGTCTGCAGAGCACCGATCAGGTCATCCATGTTGCCGTCGAGGACGGAATCAAGATTGTTTGCTTTGAACCCGATGCGGTGATCCGAAATGCGATTCTCCGGCCAGTTGTAAGTGCGGATGCGCTCAGAACGGTCCATCGTGCGGACCTGGGAAGCGCGACCCTCCGCCGCCTCTGCCTCGGCCTTCTCGCGTTCGATCTGTTCGAGGCGCGCCTGCAGAACCTGCATCGCACGCGCGCGGTTCTGAATCTGCGAACGCTCCTTCTGACACGTCACGATGATGCCCGTGGGCAGGTGCGTAATACGCACAGCGGAGTCCGTCGTGTTGACGCCCTGGCCGCCCTTGCCCGAGGAGCGGTACACGTCGACGCGCAGATCCTTCTCATCGATCTCTACGCTGCCGACATCCTCCGTCTCCGGGAAGACATAGACGCCAGCTGCCGACGTCTGAATGCGCCCCTGCGATTCCGTCACCGGAATACGCTGCACGCGGTGAACCCCGCCCTCGAACTTGAGCTTGGACCATGCGCCATCACGCGACGGATTCTTCATGGTCACCGAGACAGTCATGTCCTTGACACCACCGAGGTCCGATTCAGAGACATCAAGGACATCCCAGCCAAGACCGTGCTTCTCGGCGTACTTCTGGTACATGCGGGCCAGGTCACCAGCGAAAAGCGCTGCTTCCTCGCCGCCGGCGCCAGCTTTGATCTCCATGATCACGTCATCCGGATCATGCTCATCGCGCGGGGCGAGCAAATCAGCGAGGTCTTCTTCCAGGCGGACAATCTCACCCTCGAGGCGCGTGGCCTCCTCAGCGAATTCCTTGTCCTCGCTGGCCATCTCAGCTGCTGCCTCATGGTCCTCGCGAGCCTGGTTCAGGTCGTTATTGACCTTGATGATCGGCTGCAGCTGCGCATAACGCTTGGACAGCTTCCGGAACAAGTCCTGGTCGCCGACTACTTCCGGGTCGCTCATCTGGGCTTGGATGCCCTGGTACTCGGAGACGTAGTCGTCGACAAGCGAAACCTGCGATTTCTCTGCCATTACTGGTATTCCTCCGTCTCCTGGTCTGCGGCCATCGGTGCGGATTGTGCCACGCCAACGAGGAATTCGCCGTTCGTCTTCGTCTTCTTCAGCTGCTTGATCAGCATGTCAATAGACTGCTGCGGGTCAAGCGCCGAGAGGATGCGACGCAGCTTGTGCATGACGCGCGCCTCCTCCGGGCTCATCAGCAGCTCGTCCTTGCGGGTGCCGGACGGGTTGACGTCCACAGCCGGGAACACGCGACGCTCCGCGATCTTACGGTCGAGCTTGAGCTCCGCATTGCCGGTGCCTTTGAACTCCTCGAAGATGACGGTGTCGCCGGCCGAGCCGGTCTCCACCATGGCGGTCGCGATGATCGTCAGCGAGCCGCCTTCCTCGATATTGCGGGCAGCACCCAGGAAACGCTTCGGCGGGTACAGCGCGTTCGAGTCGACACCACCGGACAGGATGCGGCCCGATGCCGGCGAGGAGTTGTTGTACGCGCGGCCGAGACGGGTAATCGAATCCAGCAGGACCACAACGTCCTGGCCCATCTCGACGAGGCGCTTCGCGCGCTCGATCGCCAGCTCCGCCACCGCGGTGTGCTCGCTCGGCGGGCGGTCGAAGGTAGAGGCAATGACCTCACCCTTCACGGAGCGCTGCATGTCGGTGACTTCCTCCGGGCGCTCGTCGACAAGTACGACCATGAGGTAGCACTCCGGGTTATTGTGCGCGATCGCATTAGCCACGTTCTGCAGAATCGTCGTTTTACCTGCCTTTGGCGGGGAGACGATCAGTGCGCGCTGGCCCTTACCAATCGGCATGACCAGGTCGATCACGCGCGTGGTCAGGATATTCGGCTCGGTCTCCAGGCGCAGACGCTGGTTCGGGTACAGCGGGGTGAGTTTGTGGAACTCCGCGCGCTGCTTCGCCTCATCCACCGTCATGCCATTGACCGTGTCCACGCGTACCAGCTGGTTGTAGCGGTGACGATTACGGCCATTGCCATGCGTGTGGCCCTGACCATTCGCGCGGACCTGACCGATCACCGCGTCGCCGGAACGCAGCCCGCAGCGGCGGACAAGGTTGTTGTTGATGAACACATCAGCCTGGTTCGCCCGGTATCCCGTCGTGCGCACAAACGCCGCATTGTTATCGACGATGTCGACAATGCCCGCGACCTCCTGCAGCTCCTCCGGATCCAGGTCCTGCCCATTGTTGTTGTGGCTGTTCTGGTTGTTACCGCCACCGTTGTGGTTATCCCGGTTGCGGCGGTTCCGGCGGTTGCGACGTCCACGACGGCCCCCACCGCCGTTACCGTTGCCACCATCGTGGTTGTTGTTCCCACCGCCACGGTTGTTATTGCCGCGGTCGTTTCCGTCACGGTCGCCTCGGTCGCTGCGGTCGTTCCGGTTGTCCGACTTTCCACGGTTGTCGTCATCCCGACCATCGTGGCCGTCGCGGTTGTCACGATTATCGCGGCCCGAGTTGTCCTTGTTGCCGCGGTCGCTCTTGTCGTTGCGGTTGTCGGAGTTCCCGCTGCCGTCGTCAAGCTTGTGCTCGTTTTGCTCACCGTGCTTGGCGCGGTGACGACGCGCACGACGAGCAGCCGAGCGCGATTCGTAGCGCTGCTCCTCGCCCTGCTTGTCGTCCTTCTTGTCGTCCTTCTTGTCCTTCGGCTCACTCTTCTGCTCAGCGGCCTGCGCGTCCTGCGCACCGGAATTCTCAGCTGCTGCCTGCTCGCTGGCGCGCTGACGTGCGCGCTGCGGGACGGTGCCCGTGGTGATGGCTTGAATCAACTCGCCCTTGCGCAGGGCGGACGTGCCGCGCAGGCCCTTTTCGGCGGCGATTTTGCGCAGCTCGGGAAGCTTCAGCGATGCGAGATCCTGGCTCGCGGCGTTACCCGTATCGGTCACGGATGTCCTTTCGTCATGGTCGTGCGGCGCTTCTATTCACGCGGTTGTCCCCACTCTCGGCCATCGAACTGGATTAGCCCGCAAATAATTAGGGCGGAGGTGGTGCACGCTAGATCGGACTCACGCTCCATGCATAAAACCAACAGGCATGTGCGGAAATCTGGAGGCGAAAGCGCCTCATGTCACGATCTTGTCCGACAGTGTAGCGGACCGTTTCAGGCGGCGGTTCACCAACCCACGCAAAAGTGGTCACTGTAGAGTGAATTGCATGCTTTCCACCATGCAGGAAGTGCCGTTTTCCATTGGCCGCATCCTCGAGTACGGGGCCTCAGTGCACGGTTCCACGAAGGTAACCACGTGGCGCTCCGGCGAGGCCGAAGAGACCACGTTCGCGACGATTGGTGCGCGGGCGGCTGCTTTCGCGCATGCGCTGGAAGACCACTTGGGCATCGACGATGACCAGCGTGTGGGCACCTTGATGTACAACTGCGCGGAACATTTAGAAGTGATGTTCGCGGCCTCAGCGAAGGGTTCAGTGTTTGTGCCGCTGAATTTGCAGTTGTTGGAGGATCAGATCGCGTACATCGTCAACCACGCCGAGATAGAGGTCGTGGTGGCTGATCCGCGTCTCGCACCAAAACTCGGCCGCATCGTGGAAACGTGCCCGACCGTCCGCGCCGTCTGCTTTACCGGCCTGCCAGACATGAGCAAGCTGCGCGAGCAGATTCCTACGCACATCGAGGTGCACTCATACGAAGCGCTTCTCGACGGCTCATCCACCCTCTACCCCTGGCCCGAACTCCCCGAAAACACCGCGGCTGCTCTGTGCTATTCCACCGCGACGAGTGGTCCGCCAAAAGGCATCGCGTATTCCCACCGCTCGCTGTGGCTGACCGCGATGAGTCTGCGCGCCACTGACTCCCTGGCGATCACCCACGGCGAATCATTCCTGTGCTGCATCCCGATCTATCACGTGCTCAGCTGGAATGTTCCCTTCGGCGCCTTTTTGGCTGGTACTCCCCTCGTATTGCCTGATTCAGATGTCTCGGCACCGACACTGGCCAAATTGATCGCTGGCACTCACCCACGTGTCGCCCACGGTGTGCCCACCCTGTGGATCCAGCTCATGGTGCATTACCTGCACAATCCGCCGGAGCGCATGTCACTGACCGAGATCTACGTCGGTGGCTCCCCCGCCCCGCCTGCACTGATCAAGGTGTGGGAGGAGCGCTACGGTGTGGATGTCATTCATGGCTGGGGCATGACGGAGACCTCCACCGTGGGCACCGTCGCTCGCCCACCTTCAGGCGCCTCCGGCGAACGACGCTGGGCCTACCGCATCTCCCAGGGCCGATTTGCCCCGTGGCTGGAATACCGCGTGGTCAACGACGGTGGCGTTGCCTCTCGCACCGACCGCAACGACGGTGAGATCCACGTCCGCGGCAACCTCGTCACCGGTTCCTACTACTGGCCTTCCAACCCTGAAGCCGCCGAACGCGTCTCCACATTCCGTGGCCAACCCATCCCCTCTTCCGAAGACGCCTTCACTAAGAGTGGTTGGCTCCGCACCGGCGATGTAGGAACCGTGACCTCTGACGGCTTCATGACACTTTATGACCGTTCTCGCGACGTCATCCGCTCCGGCGGCGAATGGATCTACTCCGCCCAGTTGGAGAACCTAATCATGGAATCCGACGAGGTCGTCGAATGCGCAGTCATCGGCTACCCCGATAAGAAATGGGGTGAGCGCCCCCTGGCCATTACCGTCCTACACTCCGACGTGACCCCCACGATCGACCTGGCCAAGAAGCTGCGTGCCGATCTTTCCCACGAGTTGCCGTCCTGGATGGCACCGGAATACTGGACCTTCGTCAGCTCCATTGACAAGACGTCCGTAGGCAAATTCGACAAGGTGGACCTGCGCAAGCACCTAGCTCGCGACGAATACGACATCATCACCCTCCCCGGCCCCGGTACCCGGACCGAGGAAGAAGCCGAAGAAGACACCTCAGCCAACCACGAGACGCCGGTAGCCGACTAGCGACACCGCTACGAGACGCCGGTATTTCGCATGGCAAAAACGCATGTAACGGGTTTTACGTACGGTGGGGCCCATGCCACAACATGATGTTTTTTCTTCCCGAAGAACCCCGACGTCGTCCTCATCGACACCCAGCTCGTCGCCGGTGCACCCGTCGAATTCCTCGTCGCCGGCATCGGTGACGCCCTGGCCACCTGGGTCGAGGCCCGCGCCGCAGCAAAGGGCAACGGCACCACGATGAATGGTGGCCACCCGACCCGTGCCGGCGCCGCCCTGGCCAAGCTGAGCTGGGACATCTTGTGGGAGCACGGTCTCGCCGCACTTGATGCTGTTCGTGCCGGAGTGGTCACCCCGGCGCTCGAGGCAGTCGTCGAGGCTAACACTCTCCTGTCCGGTCTCGGCTTCGAGTCCGGCGGGCTTGCCGCAGCCCACGCTATCCACGACGGTCTTACCGCCGCCGAGCAGACCCACGGCCTATCCCACGGCCAGAAGGTCAACGTTGGCACCTGCGCCCAGCTCATCATGGAAGGCGCCGACGCGAAGGAGATCGAGGACTTCATCGAGTTCACCACCAAGGTCGGTCTGCCTAACAGCCTGACCGAGGTCGGCCTCACGCCTGAGGACACCGAGGAACTCGAGGCAGTGGCC
>NZ_CAMXWS010000008.1 GCF_947253065.1 uncultured Corynebacterium sp. | reverse complement strand
GGCGTTGGTGGCACCAACATAAACCGCGAAATCGTTCATGCCCCAAACAATAAACGCCCCGCCCGGCTAGGGGCGGGGAGAATCCACAGGGTTGTGGATAACGTCGATAAGCGCTGGTTAGCGGGCGCGACGCGCGAGGTGCTCGGTGTTGACGATGACCACAGACTTGCCCTCGAGGCGAATCCACCCGCGCTGAGCGAAGGTGGCGAGCGCCTTGTTCACCGTCTCGCGGGAAGCGCCCACGAGCTGTGCGATCTCTTCCTGAGTGAGGTCGTGGTTGACGCGCAGACCGGTGCCTTCCTGGGTGCCGAAGCGATTTGCCAGCTGGAGCAGCGTTTTGGCAACACGGCCGGGAACGTCGGTGAAGATCAGGTCCGCGAGCGATGCGTTGGTGCGGCGCAGACGGCGAGCGAGTACGCGGAGGAGCTGCTGGGAGATCTCCGGGTGATCATTGATCCAGGTGCGGAGCATCTCGGAGTCCATTGTGGCTGCCTTGACTTCGGTGACGCAGACAGCGGAAGAGGTGCGCGGGCCCGGGTCGAAGATGGACAGCTCGCCGAACATGTCGGACGGGCCCATGACGGACAGGAGGTTCTCACGGCCGTCGGGTGCGTGGCGGGCAAGCTTCACTTTGCCTTCGACGATGATGTAGAGGGTGTCGCCGGGCTCGCCTTCGTCAAAGATGGTGGTGCCACGGGGAAACGACTCCGTCTGCATCTGGGAGATCAGGTTGATCACTGCATCGGGGTCCACGCCTTGGAAAATCCCGGCGCGGGACAGCGTTTCCTGCACGCTTTGCATCGAAGCTCCTTATTCATCATCAAGACGGTGTGGAATTGGTCACCGTAGCGTGTGCCCACGGTTTATGTCACAGCTGCCCACTTTATCATTTGTGACCTAGCCCGCGGACGGTTGTTTGGGGCAGAAATATATGAATTTGCTGCTGGTTCAGTGTTCTGGTTGGACAACTGCTATTTCGAGGCGTTCCATGGCCACGAGAAAAATGGCTAGGAAGACGGGCGCCAGCAGCGCGAGAAGAATACTCACCATATCTGCCAACTATAGTGAACGCCATGTCTGGTTCTGCTTCGAGGACGCCATTGCGGTTTCGCCGGCCTGGGTCTCATCCGGCTGCGAAGGGGACGGAAACGAAGCTCGGTCGTACTCGCCGGGCGCGTCGGATTAATCGGACGCTGGCGGATATGTTTCCGGATGCACATGCTGAACTGGATTTTTCGACGCCGCTCGAATTGTTGATGGCCACGATGTTAAGCGCGCAAACAACGGATGTGCGCGTCAATAGCGTGACGCCGGAGCTTTTTGCACGCTTTCCGACGGCTGCCGCTTATGCCTCTGCCGACCCCGCGGAATTAGAAGCGATCATCAAACCAGTTGGGTTTTATCGTGCGAAGGCGGGGCATCTGAAGGGGATCGGCGAGATGCTGGTCGCGGAATTCGGTGGCGAGGTTCCCGTCGCGATTGAGGATCTTGTGAAACTGCCTGGCGTCGGACGCAAAACGGCGCATGTGGTGCGGGGCAATGCGTTCGGTCTGCCGGGGTTGACGGTGGATACGCATTTCCAGCGGCTTGTTCATCGGTTGGGGCTCACGAAGGAAAAGGATCCGGTGGCGATTGAGCGGGCAATCGGGGAAATGATTGAGAAGTCGGAGTGGACAATGTTCTCTCATCGGATCATTTTCTGTGGCCGTCGGGTGTGCCATTCCCGTAAGGCTGCGTGTGGTGCGTGCCCGTTGGCGTTTGATTGCCCATCGTTTGGTAAGGAAGGCCCCATTGAGTGGGCTGAGGCGGAGAAGCTGGTTTCGGGCCCTGAGCGGGAGCATATTTTGCAGATGGTCTCGGAGGGAGAGGAGTGAAAAAGCAGGTCTGGATCAGCGCTGCGGTTATCGCAGTGGTGACGGTGCTCGTTGTGGTGGCGGCTGTGTCGTTGTTGCGGCCAGAGAGCGCACCAGATCCTGCAGAGGAAGTCTCGCCTGAAGCAGAACAGATCCCTGAACGCCCGGACTGCCCCGGTCCACGTGTTGGGGGAGTGGAGCTGCCGTGTCTTGGGGGAGAAACGGTGGCCGCAGAGGCAGAGATCACCGTGGTCAACGTGTGGGCGTGGTGGTGTGATCCGTGCCGGGAGGAACTGCCGGCGCTGGAGGAATTCGCGCGCAAGCACCCGGAATACACCGTGGTCGGGGTGCATGCGGACACGAATGCCACGAACGGGGCCGCACTGTTGAATGATCTGGGGGTGGATCTGCCGAGCTACCAGGACAGTGATAATTCCTTTGCCGGAACACTCGGGTTGCCAGGGGTTGTGCCGGTAACTGTGGTCTTCCGCGGGGAGGAGAAGGTGGGGGTTGTGGCGAGGGCTTTTTCGTCGTCAAGCGAAATTGCGAAAGCTGTGGAGGAGGTGCTGTAGGTGGCGCTGTGGCTGGATGATCTGGCGGGCGTGCTGTCGGCGCCGGGTAATGCGAAGCTGGTGAACAAAATGCAGGGGCATATGCGGTTGGCGTCGCGGAAACCGCGGCCGTCTGCTGTGCTGATGTGCTTCACCGGGCAGCGTGATGCGATGTTTCTGCCGAAGGACGCGCAGATTCTGCTCACGCACCGTGCGCCGACGCTGCGGAATCACTCTGGTCAAATGGCGTTTCCCGGTGGTCGGCTCGAGCCGGGCGATCATGGTGCGGTGGATGCTGCCTTACGCGAGGCGAATGAGGAAACTGGGCTTGATCCGCAAAGGGTGGAACCTTTGGCTGTGCTCGAATCGATCGCTGTCGGCCCATCCGGTCACCCAGTGAACCCGGTACTGGCCTATGCCGAAAACCCCGGTGAGGTGTGGTGCGCCAGCCCGGAAGAAAATGATGATGTTTTCTTCGTTGACCTGGCCCAACTGATCGACCCGGAGAACCGTTTCCGCGTTGCGCGACTGGGGTGGTCGGGGCCGGCATTCGACGTGAATGGGTACCTCGTGTGGGGATTCACGGCGTCGCTTTTGGCCGTGATGATCCGCGAAGCCGGCTGGGAAGAGCCGTGGGATCACAAAGAAAAGGTGGATCTGCGTAAGGCGTTACGCGCTTCGCGCAACGGCGAGGGACATGGGTTTTAGCGCGCTCGGCAAGTAGTGTGTCCTTCCGTGACTGCTGCTCTTATCGTCGATCTCGTGCTCGTGGTGCTCTTTGCCGCGGCAATGGTCAGCGGTTGGCGGCAGGGCGCTTTTTCCTCAGGTTTCGCAGCCGTCGGTGTCGCGGCGGGGCTCGTTGTTGGGCTTGTCGCAGCGAGTTTCTTGGTGGGCGTGTCTGACAGCACGAGTATGCGTCTGCTTCTTTTGCTGGCCACCGTGGTGCTGTTTGTTGGGGCGGGCAATATTGTTGGAGCGACGGTCGGCTCGGCTTTGCGCGACAGGTTGCGGTCGAAGATGACGAGGCGTTTCGATTCGCTCATTGGATCGTTGTTGCAGCTCGTCATGGCGCTTGTTGTGGTGTGGCTGATCGCTGTTCCAGTCGCGGCGAATGCGGGCGGCCAGCTGGGCGGGGCGATCCGCGGTTCGCGCATACTCACGGCGATGGACAGCGCGGCGCCGCAGTGGGTCAACAAAGCGCCCGAGCACGTTGCACGGCTTATCGACGTCACCGGCCTTCCCCCCATGGTCTCTCCCTTCCAACAGGGCGGAACTGAGGTGGATGCGCCTGACCACAGCATCATTGATCAAGGTGTTGTGGACGCTGCGCGCCCCAGCGTGGTGCATGTCCTGGGGGACGCGGAGAGCTGCCGGCGCCGGTTGTCTGGTTCGGGTTTCGTGTCCGCCCCGGACTATGTGATCACGAATGCGCACGTTGTGGCTGGCACCAACAGTGTGGAGCTAGACACCGTCTTGGGCCTGAAGCGTGCGACAGTGGTGCTGTATGACCCGGAGATTGATATCGCTGTGCTTCACGCACCTGATCTGGGGCTTGCTCCACTGCACACTGCATCTGGTTCAGCAGTGAGCGGACAAGGCGCTATGGCGATGGGCTTCCCCGGCAATGGTCCATTCACGGTCACGCCTGTACGTGTGCGGGAAAAATTGAATATTTCCGGGCCGGATATTTACGCCACTGGCCGTACTGAACGTCAGGCGTACACGTTGCGTGGCAATATTCAGCAGGGCAATTCTGGTGGTCCGCTGCTCGCGGAATCGGGTGAGGTGCTCGGCGTCATCTTCGGTACGGCTGTCGACGGCTCTGAGACCGGCTACGCACTCACGGTGAAGCAGGTCCAAGATGTAGTCGGGGACTATGTCGGGCTGACCGAGCCGGTGGATACGCGAACCTGCGTGGCTTAGAGCTGAACAAGAAAATCAGCCACCGCGTTGACGAAGCCTTCGGGATCTTCGATGTGCGGTGCATTCTTCGTCCCGGGGACAGACGCAACGGTGGGGGAAGAGCTGAGACGGCGGGCAGCGCGGGTGTCGATGCGTTCCCAGACGGTTTGAGGGGGGTGGAGGAGGTGAGTTGGGGCGTGGATAAGCGGGTTGGTGCGGCGTGGCGCGGTGAGCAGACGCGTGTTGCGGACGATGCCACGCAGAGCGTTGTCGATGCGCGCGGCCTGGATGCGTAGGCGCAATGCTTCTTTGAATTCTGGCGTGCCGGCGAATTTGGGGGCGGTATTGAGTGTGAGCTCGCGGTGCCATACGCGGGGGAGAAGCGGCGCACACAGGTGGTGGAACCAGATTGGCAAGCGCCCGACAGCCATGCGGATCAGCATGAACATCAATTCCCATGGGCGGGTGCGTAGGTGTGCGCGCAGATCGTTCGGGTGTGCGGCGGAAATGGAGGTGAGACTTGCGGTGCGGTGCGGGTATGCGGAAGCGAAGACCCAGCCGAGTGCACCGCCGGTGTCGTGGCCAATGATGTGGGCACGGTCGTGGCCGAGTGCGGTGATGATGCCGTCGATATCCCCAACGGAGATGAGCGTGTTGTCGCCGGCTCGTGCAGGTGGTTTATCGGACATGCCGTACCCACGCATGTCCACCGCAGCGACATGGAAGCCGCGTGCAGCCAGTGGTGCGATGACGTGCCGGTAGTCCACCCAGGCACCGAATGTGCCGTGAATCAGTACGACGAGCGGGTCAGCTGGGTCGCCCGCCGTCGCCGCGTGCAGGCGAATGCCGCGCGTGTGCAGGAAGACGTGCTCAAATGGCCCGTCGAGCGCGATCGTCTTAGGCGAGACTGGTTGGGTACTCATGAAGGGCATGTGCATGAAAAACGCCCGGGTTTTGTCCCGGGCGTTGCACTTAAGCGTTAATTACTTGGTGCCGTAGGAGGTGTAGAGCTCCGAGGTGTCCTTCTTCAGGTTCTCCTGAGCCTTGCCCGGAACCAGGTTCTTCAGCTCGTTGACCGATTCGATGGTCTTCTCCGGCTTGCCCATGGCCTTGAAGCGCTTCACACCGATCAGGGCGAGGATGCCTGCGGTGATGATCATGATCAAAAAGACGATGCCGAAGCCCCACGCATCATTGGTCCAGATAGCGATCAGCTTGGCCAGGAAGAAGAAAAAGAAGAAGGAAGAGAATGCTGCCACGACTCCGGCAACGCCGAGCAGGCCAGAGCCCACGGCAGCCTTCTTCGCTTCACCGACGACCTCGGTCTTGGCCAGTTCGATCTCGCTGCGGACCAGGCTGGAAACCTGCTCGGTGGCATTGGACACGAGGGTGCCCAGGGAGTCACTACCCGGCTGGGTCACGTCAGTGTCGCGGAGCGGGATGGAATCGACCTTTGCCTTGTAGCTGCTCGACCCGCTGGTGTACAGACCATTGTCGCTCATAATCTCAACCTTCCTCGGTGCGCGCCGCTCGCGCAGTTTCATCAGTAATAAATAACGGACTCAATAGTAACGTACAGCACATTATGAGGTGGTGCCGCCGCGTCCACGCTGGGCGAGCCAGATGCCGAAGCCGGTCAATGCGGTCACGGTGACCACGACTCCGGCGCCGATCCCGATCTCTTTCGCACCGGGCGGATCGAAGAGGGGTTCGGGGTTTTTGAAACTACGTGTTTCCCAACCGTGTTCAAGGGCGTGCTTCCGTAGTCCACGCTCGGGGTTGACGGCGACGGGGTGGCCGACGAGGGCGAGCATGGGGACGTCGGTAAGCGAATCTGAGTATGCGTAGCTTGCCGCGAGGTCGTAATTTCGCTTTTCGACGAGCTCCCGCATCGCCTTCGCTTTTTCCTCTCCCTTGAGGTAGCGGGTGATTTTGCCGGTGAGTTTGCCGTCTTCGATTTCAACTTCGGTGGCCACGATGCGGTTGATGCCGAGCTCTTTGGCGATGGGCTCGACGAGCAACGACGCGGAGGCGGACAGGATGACGATGTCGTGGCCCTGCTCGCGGTGCCAGTCAATGAGTTCGCGTGCTTCGCGGTAGATCGCGGGTGTGACGACCGTGTTCATCGTTTCAGCCACCACTCGGCGCACATCGGCGACGGGCCAGCCCGCGACCATGTCTGCGAGGCGGTCGCGGGTGGCGTCCATTTTGGAGCTGGACTGCCCGTTGAACATGTAGGAGGTTTTGGTGAGGAAGAGCTCGAGAGCTTCTCCGCGGGTGATCATGCCGTTGTCGAGGAATCCGCGGCCGAAAGCGAAGGCGGATGACGTGGCGATGATTGTTTTATCCAGGTCGAAAAACGCCGCCACACGGTGTGAATCCGGTCCGTGTACGGCGCGGTTTTCTGCGCCTGAAGCTGTCATGCGGACAGTCTACGCCCATGGTCAAGAGGGGTGAGCAGACTCTCATTGTGATGTGCGTGCGCGCCATTGTGTTTGGTTCGGGCCGTGTGCCATAATTATTCGCGCACGGCCCCGATATACAGTGCGGCCGGCCCCGGCCCTACCCCCCCCTTTGTGGCCGGGTTACGGCGGCCCGCGCACCCCCCCCGATAGTGCGGGCCGCCCCTTAATTTTCTGGTGGTTCCCTCCTGGCGGCATCTGTTTCGCTGTGTGGGCTGGGTGTTATCCACAATTTTTTGCGGACGTGTCACGCAAAACCGTGGTTATCCACAGGCTGGCGGTTGTGCCCTTGAGCAGGCAGAAGCGTTGGGTGAAGGTGAACCCATGCGCACAGACACAGCACCGATTCTCATCGCCGTAGATGATGCTCTTTTGCATCCGGAGGCCACCCACCTCGCTGCCGCAACGGGCCGCCCGATCATTGATTCGCAGGGCCCCGATGACCTTGTCCGACACTATTCACGCGCTTTCGCCGTGCTTATCGACGCTGCCCGCGCCCCCGACCTTGCCCCTCTGCCGCCCCGCGACGGGGTGTTTCGGATCAGCGGTGAGACAGACATGGATGCTGCTGGCGGGGACTTCGTTCTTCCGGCACAAGCGGCAGATCTGCTCAAAGCACTGGGCAAACTCGCCTTGGCTAGATCTCACGGCCAGCGCTCCACGGCAGGACCACCTGCTCCAACCGTGGGCACGGTGGTGGCTGTGGTCGGTGCAGCTGGGGGAGCAGGCACCTCGACATTGGCTGCGGCTGTGGCACGTGCTGCAGTGGTGGATACCCAGCCTGTCCTGGTGGATGCGCATCGGTACTCCGGTGGTGTGGATTTGCTGCTCGGCGTGGAAGAAGAGCTGGGTGCGCGGTGGGGCGAGATCGAACTCGGGGAAGGCTCCGTCGACCGCGCGCAGCTGTGGCAGGCGTTGCCACAAACAAAGGATGGGATCGCCGTGTTGACGCGGTCGCGGACCACCGTTCCGACAGGAAGCGATCTGAGAGCAGATGTGGACCGGGTGGCCACGGTGCTCGGCGCAGACGGTCTCACCGTGGTGGATTGCCCACCGGATGCTCTACCGAACAGATGTGATCACGCATTCGTTGTTGTGCCAGCAGAAGTCAGGGCGGTGGCAGCAGCAGCGCTGATCAGTGCTGAATGTCGGGCAGCGAATACGCCCGTGTCTCTGGTCTTGCGTCACCGCGGCTGGTCGGGGTTGAGCAAGCAGGAGGTGGAACGTGTCGCCGGTGCGGACGTAGTCGCGGAGATCAAACACAGTCCACGCTTGGTGCGCGCCGTTGAGGTGGATGGTCTGCCGAAGCGGCTGCCACGTCCTCTGGTCACCGCAGCAGAGGCGATCTTGGAGGTGGCCAATGGATAAAGCATCGATCATGGCGAAGGTGCAGCGCCGTCTCGCTGAGGATCCCGGGAAGAGTAGCCCGGCTGAGCTGGCGGCGCTGATCAGGGAAGAAGCGGTTGTCATAAGTGATCTCGATGTGTTGGGCATCATGCGCGCACTCCGCGATGAAACGGTCGGTGTGGGCCCGCTCGAGCAGTTGCTCGCCATCGACGGAGTCACCGATATCTGCGTCAATGGACCAGAAGACATCTTCTTTGATCGGGGCCAAGGCCTTGAGCGTGCAAGCTTCACGCTCGGTGGGGAGGCAGAAGTTCGCCGACTTGCCACACGACTGGCTAGCAGCTGCGGATGTCGCCTCGACGATGCGCGTCCCTTCGCTGACGGGCACATTTCGCGTGACGACGGCACCGTCCTCCGCTTCCACGCCATCCTCGCCCCCACCGCTAACTGTGGAACCTGCATGTCCCTGCGAGTGCTGCACAACAAAACAGCGACGTTGGACCAGCTTCACACCTCGGGAGGAGTGGATGGGGAGAGGGCGGGGGTGCTTAAGGGGATCGTCGATAAGCGAAAAGCTTTTCTCGTTGTTGGTGGAACCGGAACGGGAAAGACGACGTTGCTCGCGGCGATGCTGGCGGAAGTCGCTGAGCATGAGCGCATCGTGGCCATTGAAGACACCGTTGAGCTGACCCCAGCGCACCCGCACGTGGTGAATCTGACGTCGCGCGGCGCGAATGCCGAAGGTGCGGGCGAGATCACCATCGCTGACCTGCTGCGACAAGCACTACGCATGCGGCCCGACCGGATCGTGGTGGGGGAGATTCGCGGCGCTGAAGTCGTGGACCTGCTCGCCGCGTTGAATACCGGCCATGACGGCGGTGCGGGGACCGTGCACGCGAATTCGATTGAGGAGGTCCCCGCGCGTCTGGAAGCGCTCGCTGTACTCGGTGGGTTGAACCGTGAGGCTCTTCATGCACAACTCGCCGCAGCTGTTGATGTTGTCGTGGTCATGCGACGCGGCGCGGACGGCAAGCGACGCGTCCACCAGATCGGGCTGCTTGAAGGCAACCCGGTGGTCCCCCGCGTTGTCTGGGATGCTGATGCCGGCCCCGGCGATGGCTACGACGAATTGCTCTGTGAGCTGGGGGTCAGATCATGACCGTCCTGCTGCTCGCCGCCGCAATCGTGCTCGTTCCCGCGCAACCAGTGCGACGCATCGGTGTGGGCACGCCACCCCGCAACCCCGCCGTTTTCCTCCCGGTTGTTTCCGCTCTCGTGGTGCCTGTCGTCTTAGCTACGGACCGGCTCCTTGTCGTGCTCGCTGCGGGGGTCGCCTGTGCCACCGCTATGCACACTTTGGTGCGCTCCCAGCGAAAGAAAGCTGCGACCCTGCGACTGGAAGCCACAGCGACCTATCTTGGCCACCTCGTCGCCGCACTTCGCGCCGGGTCGACCGTGGCTGACGCCTCCGCTCGAGCTGTTAACCAGCTCCCCGACGCAACCCCCGCGGAGCTGACCCGCGAACTCGAACGCGCCGCCGCTCATTTACGTCGCGGGGGCAATGGGGCCTCCATCCTCGCCGAATCTCACTTGGACGAACTCCGCGACGTCGGTGCGCTATGGGGACTCTCCGCCCGCCTGGGGATTCCCATGGCTGACCTTCTGGAAAGCGCCCGCTCACGCATCGACAATGCCCTCCGCCACCGCCAAGCCACCAACGCTGCGCTCGCTGGTCCCCGCGCCACCGCAGTCGTGCTCTCCGTCCTCCCGCTAGCTGGCATTCTCATGGGCCAAGCAATGGGCGCTCGTCCCATCGCATTGCTCACCGGCGGCGGCTTTGGAAGTCTCCTGCTACTTGGCGGCACCGCGCTGGTCTGCGCCGGGTTTTATACCTCACAGTTCATCATCGGGAGGGCCGCCGCATGATCACCGTGCCCACAGCAATCCTGCTTGGTGCCGCGCTAGCCATGCCCGCAGCTCCACCTCGTAGTCGGCTTAGTGATTCTTCTGCACATAACCCCTCCGGTGCGGCTCTGAACAGCCCGAAGGCCCCGCGCGACGGCCCACCAGATCGGCACCGGATCGCCAGCGACATCGAGCTCTTCGCCGCTTGCTTCCGCGCCGGGCTACCCGTCTCTGCAGCCGCGGAGGCAGCGGCCAACAGCTACGGGCTTGAAGGGGGACTCGCCGACAAATGGCGACGAGTAGTGGCCTACCACCAGCTCGGCGTTGAACCCGAACGCGCATGGTCCGCCATGGACGGGGTACCTGGGTGCGAAGAACTCGCCTCGCTCGTCGCCCTGTCACACGCATCCGGATCAGCCGTCGCTGAAGGCTGCGAACGCATCGTGGCAACCCTCCGTGAGGAAGCCGCCGATGATGCAACCGCCGCTGCCGAACGCGCCGGGGTCTTAATCAGCATTCCGCTCGCCGCATTCTTCCTTCCGGCCTTCTTCGTCCTCGGGCTGGCACCCGTGGTCATCGGCCTGGGGTCACAAATGTTCGGCGGGCAGTAAGGAGGCACGAAAAAACAAGCGATTTTTCATCGACCTGACCACACGACACTTCTGAACTTCTCACACACAGCGAAATTCACAACAAAAACAAGGAGTTAAAACAATGACCGCAGCAATCACGACCACCCATTCCGTCAACTCTTTCCTGGCCCGCATTTACATCAAAATCGCTGCTCGCGCGGCTGTTCTGCGCCGGGATGACGGCATGTCGACAATCGAATACGCCATGGGCAGCCTCGCGGCAGCAGCACTCGCCGCGGTGCTCTACATGGTGATCAACGGTAACGGGGTGGTGGACGCCATCGAAGGCATCATCACCGACGCCCTGTCCAACACTCCGTCCTAGGTCGCAGCATGTCACAGCGCTTTTCGCTTCTCGACGAACGAGGCTCCGTCACCATCGAAGCCGCCCTTGCCCTAGCCGTTTTGGTCACAGTGGCAGCAGCGATCGTGGCTGGAATCGCGACACTGGGTGCCTATATCTCAGCGGTGGATATCGCCGGTGCGGCTGCCCGGTCACATGCCATCGGGGTGGATTATGAGCCACCACGAGATGGTGCGACCGTCACAGTGGCGGAGTCCGCTGGAGTGGTGCGGGTGACCGCGACAGTTCCAGCACCCGTCCGCCCGATGACCGCGACTGCCGCGTTCCCAGTGGAGGCGCCGTGACAGCGACTGCCTCGCGCGCCCGGGCCAAGCTTTGCGACGACCACGGCTACGCCACCATCCTCTCCGCCGGCATCGTCGCTGCGGTGGTGGCATTAGCCCTGGTGGTTGCTGCATTAGTCAGCCGGACCGCGGATTCGCATCGTGCACAGGTCGCCGCCGACCTCGCCGCTATTGCCGGCGCGACTGCTTTATACACCGCCCAAGGTGATGCAGATGCTTGCGCCGCAGCGCGCACAACCGCAGAGCTCAACGGCGCAGCTATCGCTGACTGTCAGATCATAGGTCCCGACGTCACCGTCACCGTGACACTTAGGCGAGCGGAGGCTGTGGCGAAGGCCGGCCCGATTTAAACATCTGGCTGCTCAACCTCCGCAGTCATGGTGACCAGAGCGCCGAGCAGTTTCAAAGCTCCGGCTTTATCCAGTGGCTGGTTGCCATTGCCGCACTTGGGTGACTGTACACACGAGGGACAGCCAGCAGCACAGCCACAGGACTTCACGGCTTCGTATGTAGCGGATATCCAATGGTGGAAGCGGGTGAAGCCTTCTTCGGCGAAGCCGGCGCCGCCGGGGTGGCCGTCGTAAACGAAGACGGTGGGCAGCATTGTGTCGGGGTGAAGTGCGGTGGAGACACCGCCGATGTCCCACCGGTCGCAAGTGGCAAGGAGGGGGAGCAGACCGATGGCGGCGTGCTCGGCAGCGTGCAAGGTGCCGGGGATATCACCGGCAGCCACCCCGATCTTGTCCAGAACAAGCGGATCAATGGTGTAGGCGACGGCCCGGGTGAACAGTTTTTGCTCGGGGAGGTCGAGGGGGATGTGTTCGGAGGTGGTGCCGTCGGCAAGCTTGACCGCGTAGCCGGTGACGCGGTCAGTGACTTCGACGTCGACGCTTGCCACCCACAGACCCGGCGAGGGATTGCGGCGTGCGTGGGCTTCACCGATGACGCGGATGTCGGTGGTTGAGCGAGCCATCGTGCTGTAATCGGGCACTTCGGGGTGGGCGAGCGCGATGTAATTGTCCAGGTCGAGTTCGTCGATGATGAAGTATTCGCCCTGGTGGATGTACACGGCGCCGTCGTGGACTTGGGAGGCGGCGCGGGCGGAATCGACGGTGCCGAGCAGACGGCCGTCGGTGGCGTCGACGATCATGACTTGTTCGCCAGCACCGCCACGCAGAGACACCGCGCCGTGGGCGGTCTCCGGGGAGATCTCGCCCTCGAGCTGCGGGACTGCGAACCAGCCACGCGGGCGTTTGCGCAGCAGCCCTTTGGCTTCAAGCTTTTCGACGACCCCTTGCGCCCCCAGTTCTTCCACCTCCGCCACGGTGAGTGGTTTCTCCACGGCGGCGCAATAGATGTGTCCCCGCAGGATATAAGGGTTCGACGGGTTGAACACACTGTTTTCCACCGGTTTGTCCAAAAGGGCTTCCGGGTGGTGGACCAGGTAGGTGTCCATGGGCTCATCACGAGCGATCATGACCACGAGAGAAGATTGCCCACGGCGACCAGCACGGCCTGCCTGTTGCCGGAATGAAGCAACGGTGCCGGGGAAGCCAGCCATGACAACCGCGTCGAGTCCACCGACGTCGATGCCCAGCTCAAGGGCATTGGTGGTGGCCATGCCGAGGAGATCGCCATCGTCCAAGGCACGCTCGAGCGCGCGGCGGTCCTCGGCGAGGTAGCCGGCGCGGTAGGAGGCGATACGTCGGGCGAAATCAGCGCGACCAGCAGCAACAAGGTCTTCAGCAGCGCGCATGGCCACGGTCTCGCTAGCGCGCCGGGACCGCACAAAGGTCAGGGTTCTGGCGCCGGAGGCAACGAGATTCGCCATCATCGTGCCCGCTTCAGTGGTGGCGGCGCGGCGGACGGGGGCACCGTTTTCTCCTTCGGCACCCTCGATGAACCCGGGTTCCCATAGGGCATAAGTGCGCTCGCCGGTGGGGGCGCCGTCTTCAGTGACGGGGGTGACGTCGCGGCCGCACAGTCTGGTGGCATGAGCCGCGGGATCAGCAGCTGTTGCAGAAGCAAAGATGAATGTCGGCTCCGCACCGTAGGCGCGCGCGAGGCGATCCAGACGGCGCAGTACGAGCGCCACATTCGCGCCGAAGACACCGCGGTAGGTGTGACATTCATCGACCACGACATATTTCAGGTGTCGCAAGAAGCGCGCCCATCGCACGTGCGAGGACAAAATGCCCGCGTGCAGCATGTCCGGATTGGTGAAGGCGAAGCGGGTGGTCTCCCGAATTGCCGAGCGCGCCTCGGTGGGAGTGTCACCGTCATAGGGAGCGGGGTTGATCCCTTTCGGGCCACTCAATTTGGGGTGGCCCTTGATCAGATCGCTCACCGCCAACAGCTGATCGGAGCCCAGAGCTTTCGTGGGGGTGATGTACAAAGCGCAAGCGGTTGGGTCATGGGCAAGCGTGCTCAGCACAGGCAGCTGGTAGCCCAATGACTTACCGGAGGACGTGCCTGTGGCCACAACGACGTTATGCCCAGCCCATGCGAGGTCAGCGCATTGGCGTTGGTGGATATAAAGGTCAGAAATGCCAGACTCCATCAGCGTGCTGCGCAGGTCGGTGTCCACCCAGGCGGGCCACTCAACCGTTTGGGATGGTTGAGCAGGCACAGTGCGCACATGGGTGAGGGTGGCGGAGGGGAGGGAGGATGAAAGGCCGTCGATAAGCTCGGCGGCGAAAGCTGACGGCTGTGTCAACGTGATCTCCTCACTTCAAAATCTATATCCGACGTAAAACCCTAATTCATGGCAAAATAATCAATGGTCGCAGATTTTGTGTGCGCCTTTCACGGGGTGCTCGCGAGTTTTGCAAGCACGACCGCGAACAACCGGTCACAGGCCGGAAAACACGAAAGGTACAAATCACAATGGCTACTGGAACAGTGAAGTGGTTCAACGCCGAAAAGGGCTTCGGCTTCATCGCCCCGGAAGATGGCTCGGCGGACGTCTTCGTCCACTATTCCGAGATCCAGGGCAGCGGTTTCCGCACCCTTGAAGAAAACCAGCAGGTTGAATTCGAGGTGGGCGAAGGCAGCAAGGGCCCGCAGGCACAGCAGGTGCGCGCGCTCTAAGAACTATTCACCCCGGCTACCTGGTCGAAGACCAGAATGAGCCGGGGTTTTCTCATGCCGGAATGCTTTTAGATGACCGAAGTTCCGCGGCGCACGTCGTTCCATTCGGAGAGATTCGTCTGCAGTTTCTGGATAGCCAGGCCGACCAGGGAACCGAGGGTCACGCCCACGATCATCGCTAGAAGTGGGTAATCGGACATGATCGAGCCACCGATATAGCCCACGCCCACACCGATGGTGACCCACAGCAGCACGCCGATGGTGTCGTAGATGAAGAACAAGAACCAGTTATAACGAACTGAGCCCAGCACGATCGTGGCTACCCACCGCGCCCACGGCAGGAAGCGGGCGACGATGATGGTCACCCCAGCGCGTTTGTTCTGGTTCGCGCGCACCCACTTGATGGTCTTACCCGCGCGGGATTCAGGGTCGAGGCGGTTGACCACCCCGATTAGGCGCCCGCCCAACATGAAGCACAAATTATCGCCAATGATCGCGCCGATTGTTGCGGCGCCGAAAATCCAGCGCACATCCGGCACACCCTGCGAACCAGAAAAGGCACCGGCGAGGTTAAGCACTGTTTCAGATGGCATCAACGGACACAACGCATCGAGCATGATCACGAGGCTGAGTAGGGGATAGAACAACGGCGTGGTCATGAGCTGTTCCAAGAACCCGATGAGCGAGTCCACAATTTCTGTCACAGCTTCCGTCCTTCCTGTCCGCCGCAGCAGTTTTTAGTGTGCTTTAGACGTGACCTCTTGCGGAAAGTGTAGTGGGACGGGAGGGGTTGGGGGAGGGGAGTGTTAACGTCGATAAGCGAAATGGCGCTACCCCTTGTTTACGCGCAGCCGTGAAAATAGTGGTAGTTGTCTTTTTAGAGAATCGTTGAGCCGAAGGTTTAAGGAGTCACCCGGCGTGGCTGAGCAGAACGGACAGGGCAAGACCCTGGTCATTGTGGAGTCGCAGACGAAGGCGAAGAAGATCCAGAAATATCTGGGCGATGCCTATTTCGTCGAGGCGTCTGTGGGCCACATCCGCGACCTTCCGGGCCGCGCAGCCGATATTCCGGCGAAGTACAAAAAGGAACCGTGGGCGAAGCTCGGCGTGAACCCGGAGGCGGAATTCCAGCCGATTTACGTGGTCAGCGCGGACAAAAAGAAGAAGGTCACGGACCTGCGCGCCAAGCTGAAGCAGTCCGACAAGCTGCTGCTCGCGACAGACCCGGACCGTGAGGGCGAAGCGATCGCATGGCACTTGCTTGAGGTGCTGAAGCCGAAGGTGCCGGTTGAACGCATGGTGTTCAACGAGATCACTGAATCCGCGATCCGAGAGGCTGCGGAAAATACGCGCGAGCTGGACATGGATCTTGTCGACGCGCAGGAAACACGCCGCATTCTCGACCGCCTGTACGGCTACGAAGTCTCGCCCGTGCTGTGGAAGAAGGTCATGCCGCGCCTGTCCGCTGGCCGCGTGCAGTCGGTGGCAACGCGCGTCATCGTCGAGCGTGAACGCGAGCGCATGGCGTTCATTCCCGCGGAATACTGGGACCTCACCGCATCCCTTGAGCGTTCCGGCGAGACTTTCGACGCAAAGCTCACGCTTATCGACGGCTCCCGCATCGCCCAAGGCAAAGACTTCGACGACCGCGGAAAACTCAAAAACGACGAGCTGGTCGTGGTCGACGAGCAGGATGCCCGCGCCCTTGCGGACGGTCTGACCGGCCAGGACATGACGGTCACCAAGGTGGTGTCCAAGCCGTACACCCGTCGGCCGTACCCGCCGTTCATGACCTCGACGCTGCAGCAGGCTGCAGGCGCGAAGCTGCACTTCACGTCCGCCCGCACAATGCGTATTGCGCAGCGCCTTTACGAGAACGGCCACATTACTTATATGCGTACGGACTCGACCTCGCTGTCCAAGCAGGGCCTCGACGCCGCACGATCCGCTGCCCGCGAACTCTACGGTGCTAATTACGTCACCGACGCCCCGCGCCGTTACGACCGTAAGGTGAAGAATTCGCAGGAGGCGCACGAGGCGATCCGCCCAGCGGGTGAGCGCTTTGCCACCCCCGGTGAGCTGGCCAGCTCCCTCGACGCAGAGGAATTCAAGCTTTACGAGCTCATCTGGCAGCGCACCGTTGCCTCCCAGATGGAAGATGCCCGCGGCACGTCCGTCACCGCCACGATCGCAGGTACCGCGACCACCGGTGAGAATGTCGAACTGTCCGCCTCCGGTCGCACCATCACCTTCCCAGGCTGGCTGCGCGCCTACTCGGACACGCAGGACAAGAACGAAAAGCACCTGCCGCAGCTCGCTGAGGGCGATGGCCTTGCTACCCGCGAGGTCACCGCTGACGGCCACTCCACCAACCCGCCGGCCCGCTACACCGAGGCCAGCTTGGTGAAGAAGATGGAAGAACTCGGCATTGGTCGTCCGTCGACGTACGCGTCGATCATCAAGACCATCCAGGACCGTGGCTATGTCGCACCCCGTGGCAATGCACTCGTGCCCACATGGGTCGCGTTCTCTGTCGTGGGCCTGCTTGAGCAGAATTTTGATGCGCTCGTCGATTATGAGTTCACCTCGTCCATGGAGGACGAGCTCGACGAAATCGCCCGCGGCAACGAGAACCGCACCCAGTGGCTCACTGGTTTCTACTTCGGTGACGCCGATGCCGATGAGTCCACCGCCGAGGCTATTGCGCGTCGCGGTGGCTTGAAGTCCATCATCGAGAGCAACCTCGAATCCATCGACGCACGTCGCGTGAACTCGCTCGAGCTCTTCCACGACGACGAGGATCGCCCGGTCTACGTCCGTGTTGGTCGCTACGGCCCGTACCTGGAACGCCAGGTGGGCACGACTGCCGAAGGCGAGCCGGAGTACCAGCGCGCCAACCTGCCTGAGTCCACCACCCCGGACGAAGTGACCAAGGAGATGGCGGAGAAGCTCTTTGCTACCCCGCCGACCGGCCGCGAACTCGGCGAGAACCCGAAGACCGGCCGTACCGTCGTGGCCAAGGAAGGCCGCTACGGCCCGTACGTCACCGAGCTCGTGCGCGACGATGAGCGCGCCACCGCCGAGTCTCGCGCGGAGGAGATCATCGCGCAGGAGCGCGCCGAAGAAGACGCCCAACGCGCCGCTGAAGGCAAGCGCGCCAAGAACTGGGAAACAAAGACTGCAGCCAACCAGAAGGCAAAGCGGGTCGAGCAGCTTATCGACGAACAACTCAAGCCCGCCACCGCCTCCCTCTTCAGCTCCATGGAGCCGTCCACGGTCACCCTGGACGAGGCACTGCAGCTTTTGTCCCTGCCCCGCGAGGTCGGCGAAGACCCTGCCGATGGTGAGATGATCACCGCCCAGAACGGCCGCTACGGCCCGTACCTGAAGAAGGGCTCTGACTCCCGTTCCCTGGCGAATGAGGAGCAGATCTTCTCCATCACCCTGGATGAGGCTCGTCGCATCTACGCCGAACCCAAGCGCCGCGGTCGCGCTGCTGCGAAGCCGCCGCTGAAGATGCTCGGCGACAACGATGTCTCCGGCAAGCCCATGACCGTGAAGGACGGCCGCTTCGGCCCATACGTCACCGACGGTGAGACCAATGCGTCTCTCCAGCGTGGCGACACCCCGGAGACTATGACTGACCAGCGCGCCAACGAGCTGCTCTCAGCTCGTCGTGCCCGCGAGGCCGAAGAGGGTGCTGGTGGCGCGAAGAAGACCACCAAGAAGCGGACGACCAAGAAATCTGCGAAGAAGACGGCGAAGAAAACTGCCAAAAAATCAGCCAAGAAGACCGCAAAGAAGCCGCCGCAGACCACCAAGCGCGTGGTTAAGGCCGGCTCCCGCCGCAGGTAGGCCCGCTCCCTGGGGTGGCCGGCGGGGTTGGCCGGCGGGGTCGTTCGCGCCACCCTTTTACAGGGCCACTAGATGCGTATGGAATTCGGATCCCAGGCGCAACATTCGTAACATTTCACCTGGGGTTTTGTAATGGGGCTGCAAACGCATCTAGTGGCGGACTGGCGGGCGCAGGCCGGGGATTCAGTACTTGTCCGCCATCGTCGCGCGGACGGGGCGGGCCAGCTGCGTCATCTTGTTGCGGCCACGCAGCTCGATGGACTTCATCACGGTCCAGCGGGCCTGCTCGACTTCGTTGGCGCCCTTGAGTGTTGAGGAGTTAGTGAGCACCCGGCCCGGGGAGTCCTTCGCCAGCTCGGTGAGGCGCGCAGCAGTATTCACCGCGTCGCCAATCACGGTGTATTCAAAGCGGTCCTGGCCACCGATGTGGCCAGCAACAACGTGGCCGGAAGCAACACCAATGCCGGCTTCCAGCTCAAGTCCGTCGAGCTCCTGACGCAGCTCACGTGCTGCCTGAAGGGCGTGCGACGTGGAATCGTTGACCGCCAGCGGGGCACCGAACACTGCCAGTGCAGCATCGCCTTCGAATTTGTTGATCACGCCACGGTTGCGGTGGACCACGTCCACGACGATCTCGAAGAACTCATTCAGAGCATCCACGACCTCTTCCGGCGTGTGGTTGACCGCGAAGTTGGTCGAGCCGATCACATCGACGAACACAACCGCGACCTTGCGGTCCTCACCGCCGAGCTCCGGTTTCTCCTCGAGCGCCTTCTGTGCGACTTCACTGCCTACGTATTGGCCGAAGATATCGCGCACTCGTTGGCGCTCATTTAACCCACGCATCATCTCGTTGAAGCCGGCCTGGAGTACACCAAGCTCGGAGGCATCGTAAATATCCACCTGGGTGTCGGTTTCGCCGCGACGCACCCGGTTGATCGCCTCTTGGAGCTCCTTGATCGGGTCAACCACGCTCATCGTGGCAAATGCCGTGCCGGCCATGCCGGTCACGATCGCGGTGACAGCCAGAGCCGAAATGGACGGCATCAGCTCGCCCGGCGTGTGCCCGAAGAAACCGTTGTTCTGGGCAAGCAGTAGGAAGAGAATACCGATCAAAGGCACGCCCGATGTCATGAACCAGGTCATGTACAAACGCTGCTTGATGGGTGGTTCGAGCGTGGTGTCAGCGAAGCGTCGAGACAGCGTGTTCGCCGCGATCGGACGCACGAGCCTTTCTGCCTGCACATAGGTGAGCACGGCGGTGACCAACCCAGCCATAAGCGTCGATACAGCGACCACGAGCGCAAGACTGCCCGTGGTACGCGACGCAGCAGCGGTGGCGATGATGATGCCGATGAACCAGATCAAGGCCACGACCAAGGTTTGCAGCACCGGGATGCGCAGCACGAGGTTGCGCACCACATACGGATCGAAATCATCGGGTCGCCGTTGGTACAGAAGGACCGGCCGGAAGAGCCAATACGACACGAGACCGCCGACGATGACGGCTACCACCAAATAGATAATGCCAACGGGTGCGAAGCCAGCAGCGACCTTGGCGAGCTGGCGTGCCTCCGGCATCGGGATCAGGTAGCGCACGAACGCCATGATCGCGATCGCGGCGGCGACGTTTGTGAAGAGCAGGACAGACGCGTACAGCGGCCAGGGGGTGCCCATGAGCCAACGGAAACCGCGCCAAAAACTATTCACGTTGCACTACTTTACGTGGCCTGCTGTCGCTTTAGTCCCACTACCGTCAACGATCCTTGGTTCGGTGCTGCCAGTAGGCTAGTGCGCGTGACTGTCCCGACTGCTTCCACCCAGCCAGCGCCACCACGCAGTGTGTCTGAGCGCTTGGCGGATATCCCGACGGTGCGCGACACAATCATGTCTGCCGCCGCTGCCGCACGCGGTGTGGACGGGGCGGATGCGCATGCAATGACGCATTCATGGCTTTTCACCGGCCCGCCGGGGGCAGGGCGTTCGACGTCGGCGCTCGCTTTCGCCGCGGCACTAATGTGCACCGACCCGAATGAGATTGGGTGCGGTCGTTGCCAGGCGTGCCGCGATGCGTTGGCGGGTTCGCACACAGATGTCGTGCACATCGTGCCGCAGGAGCTGGGCATCAAGGTAGAAACGGTCCGCGGGATCATTCAGCAGGCAGCGCGGTTGCCGTCGGTAGGCAAGTGGCGGGTCGTGGTCATCGACGACGCAGATCGCTTTTCGACGGCCGCTGCCGACGCCTTCTTGAAAACCGTCGAAGAACCACCCGAGTCCACCGTGATCATCATGTGTGCCCCGTCCACAGATCCGGAGGATTTCTCAACCACGCTGAGGTCGCGGTGTAGGCATGTGTACGTGCCGGCGCCGTCGACAAGCGAAATTGTCCGGCTGCTGGTGAGTGAGGAAGGCGCCTCTGAGGGGGACGCACGGCTGGCAGCTGCGACGTCGCTGCACCATGTTGGGCGTGCGCGACGCCTGGTACGCAGTGAGGCCGCACAGCACCGCCGCGCGAGCGCGATCAACCTGGCTGAGCTTGTTTTTCACGGTGATCAGGCATTTCAAGCTGTCGCCGCGCTGGTGAAGTCTGCCGACGCCGAAGCTAAAGATGCTTATGCCGAAGCCGATGAAGAAGAACGTGAGAAGCTTGAAAACGCCCTCGGCATGGGCGCGAAAGGCAAAGGTGCCGCGCGTGCGTTGAAGGGCGCGTCCGGGTCGCTGAAGGAACTCGAAGCTAAACAAAAAGCCCGTGGCACGCGACGGCTTCGTGATGTCCTCGACCTCACCCTCGTCGACCTCGCCGGCATCTACCGCGATGCCATGGTCCTCGGCGCCGGCGGTGGCCTTGAGCTCATCCACCCTGATTACGAAGGCCTGTCTCGTGAGATCGCTGGCCGCGTCGACCTTGCCGGACTCACCGAATGCCTCGACGCCATCGCCCAATGCCGCGAACGCCTCGGCCAATCCGTCCTGCCCGTCATCGCCTTCAACGGTATGCTCGGCCGCATCCGAAAAGCCTGCCGCGCAAGCTAACCTCCACCTGCAGTTTTTGCAGTGGCGCACTCGTGGATTAAGCTATCCCCTCGGAAGAAGTCACGCATACCTGCGTGACGGTCCCGCCGCCTTAGCTCAGTCGGCAGAGCGTCTCACTCGTAATGAGAAGGTCGCGAGTTCGATTCTCGCAGGCGGCTCCACCAAAACCCCAGCTAGAACAGTGTTTTAGCTGGGGTTTGTTCGTTTTTTGCTGTGATTGCCGCTACTTCTTTTGGTTCCGGCGGTAGTACACCTGGCGACGTACGTGTGCGACGGTGTCGCCTTCCTCATCGACGATGTCTACTTCGAACCAGTGGAGGTACTTGTCGCCGTTGGCTGTCTTTTCTTTGATCAGCTCGTAGGTCTCATCCGGGATGCGCATGTCGGCGGTGATCTTGCCGCGGCCGGGCTTGATGAACTTGATTTCGCCGGCGGTGTCCCAGATCTTGTACTCCTTGCCCAGGCGGTGCATGGAGGCGAGCATGAAGAACGGGTCAGTCATGGCGGACATGGTGCCGCCGAAGGCCACGCCCATGGCGTTCTTGGTCAGGATGTTCGGCTTGTGGGTGACCACGACGCGGGTGCCGTCGTCGGTGAATTCCTTGATCTTCACGCCGGCGCCGAGAAGTGGGGGCCAGAATTGCATGAAGTTCTTCAGCTGTCGCGCGGAAAAATGGGCCACGGTTGAGTGCTCCTATGCGTATCGGGGAAGTGTGGTCTAGTTCACGAGCGTCCAAAACTATACGCGGGCCGTGGTCCGAGTTTGCGCGAAGCCTAGTCGTCGCGGCGGGACTCGGGGAGGAACCGCGGTACGACCTTGCCGGTTGGGTTGCGGGGGAGGGAATCGACGAAGTTGACGTCGCGGGGGATGGAGTGGTGGGCGAGTTTGTCGCGGACCCAGTCACGGATGGCGTCGGCGGTGAGGTTGCGGCCGGTTTCGTCGTCGGAGCGGACGACCCAGACGGCGACGCGTTTGAAGGTGTCTTCGTCGTCGACACCGCCGGAGTAGATATCGGCGATGCCGGGCATGGGTTCGAGGGTTTCGGTGACGGACTGGGGGTGGACGTTCTCGCCGCCGATGATGATCATGTCGTCGTTGCGGCCAAGGACATGCAGGCGGCCCTTTTCATCGAAGTAGCCACGGTCGCCCATCTCAATGAGCCCATCGATCATGACCAGGGGTGTTTCCGGGTTGGAGTAGCCCTTCAAGGCGGTCTCGTTGTTGAGGAAGATGCGGCCGGTTTGGCCTTGGGGGACTTCGTTGCCGTCGTCGTCGTAAAGCTTGATGGTGCTTCCGGGGACGACGTGGCCGGCGGCGGTGGGGTGCTGCGCAACGTCGTCGGCGGTGGCGACGGCGGCGAGGGAAAGTTCGGTTGAGCCGTAGATATTCGCCAGGATCGGGCCGAAGCGTTCGTGGACGCGCGCAACAACATCGGGGGTCAGCGAGTTGCCGGATGATGCGATCCACTTGAGGGTGGAGGTGTCCCACTGCTCGTTATCCGGCAGGTCAAGCATTTGCTTGTAGAAGATCGGAGACGAGATCAGGCCGTCGACGCGGAAGTCTTGGATCTGCTGCATCGCGGTTGCCGGATCGAATTCGCGCTGGGTGACAATCGTGGAGCGCGAGCCCAGTCCGACGAGCAGCGTTGCCCAGCCCCATGTGTGGAACATCGAGGCGGATTGCAGCACTGTCTGGTTTGCGTACCACGGCACGGCGGACAGTAGGCCGGTGAGCACGTACGGGATTTTCGGTTCGGTGCGCAAGATGCCCTTGGGTACGCCGGTCGTGCCGGATGACATCAGCACGATGTCGCCTTGGGTGGGAATCAGCGGCAGTTTCGGCAGGTCAGCATCAGAAACAAGCAGCTTATCGACGCTTGCCTCACCCGTTCCCCCATGCCCCCACACCACGGCGACCTTGTCCATTGCCGGGTGATCGGCCGGGATGCGGTCGGTGAATTCAGTGTCAATGAACAGCACATTGATATCGTTTTCCTCAATGCAGCCGACGAGCTGTTCCGGGGAGGAACCGATATTGAGCAAGAAGCCCGCGCCACCGGCGTAGCTCTTCGCGGCGAAAGGAATGACGAAGTGGCGGCCATTGCGCGCCATGATTCCAATGCGCAGTTCCTTCAGACCAGCCTCACGCTTGTGCTTGAGCAGCCACTGAGCCATTTTGCGAGAAGCGTCGCGGAGTTGTTGGTAGGTGAGGACACCGCAGTCGTCGATAAGCGCGTTGCGTTCCGGGCAGCAACGTGCACCTTGCTCGACCTCGCGTGCGGCGGTAATTCCCCAGCGTGGCAGGTCACCGAAACCGCGGATGAACACACCGGGGCCGCCTTCGAAGCTGACGATGCGACGACGCACGATCAGCGATGCGAGCTCCAAGAAAGCGCCAACGCGTTGGATGGGAGAGTAGCTGATTTGGTTTGCCATGCCAAAGCTCCTTGAGAAATTTAGATTAGTAGACGAAAATATCGGGAAGATATAAGCCTGTGTAGTTAGCCGTACGATAGCAATATCGTTTCGAGGGGGATATTTCGTTATTCGTGCAGGTTAAAAGTTTCACCTGGGTTAACAATGTGAAAATTGTGACTGGTGGGGTAGTTGTTGATGTAACATTCGGCGTAATGTAACCGACGACACAACTATGAAGCACCGTAAAACTTACCCTCCATTGCGGACACGCTTCAGAAGTACGTGAAAACATCCACCACGGAACCCAAGAAAGTTGAGAGATGATGTTCAACCGAACCCGCCGCCGCGTGACCGGCCTCGTCGTCGCAGCCTTAATGGGAGCCGGTGTCATCGCCGGACCAGCTACCCCAAGCGCTGAAGCGCAAAACGGCAACATGGTCATCTTTGGCGACTCTGTCACCGCGGATGCTCATTCCATCGAATACCTCGGCGCCCGCGTTGGCCTACACCCCAACGGCAAATCCGATCCAGCACGCTGGTGCCCGACCAGCGGCAATAACTTTGGCAAGCAAGCCGCACGCCGCCTCGGCCTCCAGCCGCGTGACTACTCGTGCCCGGGTGCCGTCAGCATTTCCCGCGGTCCGAATATCTCCGCTCAAATCAACCGCGCAGTACGCGAACGCGGCGGCCTAGACCGCGGCACCAAACGAGTCATCTTGCAGACAGGCTTCAACGACACGTACAACCACCGTGGCGAAGACCCCAAGAAGGTGCGCCGCGACTACGTGAACTACATGCGCCCACAGGTAGAGAAGATCCGTCGCGCTGCGCCGAATGCGCGCATCCAGATTGTCGGCTACCCGACCATCACGGGCGGCGACCGCGTCTGCCTCTTCCACATTGGTCCGAATATGTACGACGCGACCCCGATGCCGGAAGTCGCTTACTGGGAGAACCTCGCGCAGTGGATGAACGTCGACCTTGCGCGTGCAACCGGCACCCAGTTCGTTGACCTGAAGCCAGGTACCGCGAAGCACGGCATGTGCGCGCGAGATGAAGACCGCGAATTCGCTGGTCTCATCGACTTCTACGCAGGTCCAGGCAACGCGCCGATCCACGTAACGCAACGCGGTCACAACCGCATTGCAGGCATCGTCGCAGCGTCCTAGAGCAGGTTTCCCTCGGCTCGGGAATGACAAATACCGAGCAATAGACAGTAACAGGCGTTATCGCCCGCGAAAGGGCGCAGAGGTAGAGGTCACGGACATCGTGCGCACCGGCCACGGCGACAACACCACCATTGGCTCCGAAGCACCGCACTTCTAAGAGTGGATTCGGCGCGGGTACTAGGGCTGGGGTGGCGCTGGCGGCGTCGATAAGCGCGCTAGTTTGAGATGGTCTTCTGTAGCTCGCCGTTGATGACCTTGCGGAAATCATCGATCGGCAGTGCACCACCAATGAACTCGTTGTTCACGATGAACCCAGGGGTGCCGGTGATACCGAGCCCCTGGGCATAATCGAGCGACTCCTCGAGGGCCTTGTCGTACTTATCGCTCTGCGCATCCTCGCGGAATTTATCCATGTCCGGCACGCCCGCCTCCTCGGCGAACCGCACGAAGTCCTCAAGACCGAAGCCCGGGTGGCCCTCCGCGTTACGGGCCTCCGCGAAATAAGCATCCTTGTACTCTTTGAACTTGCCCTGCTCCGCGGCAGCGCGACCAGCACGTGCCGCATTGTGAGCAGCCTCGCCATTGATCGGCATGTCATTCCACTCAATGCGCACGTAACCCGGCTCGACATATTCCTTGATCAAGTCCGGCTCCGTTTCCACTGCATGGCGGATACAGAACGGACAATCCCAGTCAGTGAATTCCGCGATCACGACAGGAGCGTCGACAGCACCGATCGCGAACGGATCATTCGCGTCACGACGCGCCGAATTAGAAATCTCCTCCCGCGACGTGATCTCCGAACCAGGGCCGTGAATCATGGCGGCCTCCTCCGAAGCCTTCGCCTCAGTGAAATCCGTGCCCGGGGTGGCATCCTTTGGGATCTCCGTCACCGGTGCGGAATCTTCCTCGCCCGGAAGCTCGCCCGCAGCCAACGCATCCACCGCACGCTCGTAACCATGGTTCTCACCAATGATGTAGCCACCCACACCCGTGCCCAACGCCAGCACAGCAGTGAAAGCCCACATTAAAGGCGGGATCTTTGCACCGCTGCGGTTGTGGTCGTTGTTCTTATTGGCCTCAGTCGACGTCGCGCTCATGGGGGACAAGTCTAGCGCGCTGGGGTTTTAGGAATTCTCCTGGGCTGGGGTGCTTGGCGCATCTGGTGCTGGCCGGACCGCATTCTGCAACGCCACTGCGCGGGCGAGTCGGGCGTAGCGCAATTCCTGCTCGCGGAAACGCACCCACGTGGAGATGGTGGTGAAGAAGAACGCGATGATCAGCGTGTACAGCATCAAGTCGGTGCCGCGGGCAACGCCGAGCCAGTTGGCCAGGACGGTGACGTCGTCAGGCCGCAGAATCGCCCACACGGCAGCCAGCACAAACAGGACAAATCCGAGCTTTACCCACGCTTTGGCATTGGCCTTCTTGCGGTTGGTGAAGAAGTACAGCACGAGCGCGAATGCGGCGAGCAGGAGCAGGATCTGGATCATGGGAGCCTCCGTGCGACGAGTCCGTCGGCAAGAATATTCACGCCGTTGACCAGTGACTGGCCCTTGGACATGGAGTAATCCGTGTAGAGGATATCCACGGGTTCTTCCGCCACACGCCAGTTTTGCTTGTCCATCATGGCGACGATTTCCGAAGCATGAGACATGCCGTTCATCCGGATATTCATCTCGTTGGCGACAAGGGAGTTGAAGGCGCGGAGGCCGTTGTGGGCGTCGGTAAGCCCGAGCTTGCGGTTACGCGGTGAAAGGAACACGACAGTTTTCAGCACGACACGCTTAAGCCACGGGACGTTGTCGGTGGCAGCCCCGTCGGCGAAGCGTGTGCCTACGACGATGTCTACCGGTTCCGTGCGCAGACGCTCCACCATGCGAACGACGTCTTTGACCTGGTGCTGCCCGTCGGCGTCGAAGGTGACAAAGTATTTCGCCCCTGGCTGCGCCCGCGCATATTCCACGCCAGTCTGGATCGCCGCGCCTTGGCCGAGGTTGACTGGGTGGTTGACCAGGTGCGCACCAGCGGCGTGAATTTCAGCTGCGGAATTATCGGCGGAGCCGTCATTGACCGCGATAATATTGGGGAAAGTTTGCAGTGCGTGACGCAGAACATCCCCGATGACGGGGCCTTCGTTGTAGCAGGGTACGACGAGCCACGTGTCGTCGAAGGCGCGCTGCGAAGTCATGAACGAGACTTTAGTCCCCGCGGTGAAAAAGACTGGCGTATACGCGCCGCATCGCACCCAAGGGAAGTGCGCGGTAGAGGTTGCGCACGGCGTAATTCATTACGGCTCGTGGGCGTGAGACCAGCTCGTATCGTACGAGCGCGCGTTGCATTTCGCGTTCTGCGCGTCGTGTTTCGGGGGTGGTGCGGCGCTTCATTTGGGCATCGTTGACCCGGAAGTAGGTCAGCGGTTCCGGTAGGTTGTGCAGCTTCTTCCCGTCGGCGATGAGGCGTGCCCAGAGGTCGTAGTCCTCCATGTTGTGCATGGGCTGGTACCCGCCGACTTCACGCACGTCAGCGGTGCGCATGAGCACCGACGGGTGGTTCAACGGTGAGTTGATCTTCGCGTAGCGCGCGAGCGCATCGTGGGTTTCGGGTAGGCGTCGCACGCCGCCGAGGGTGTCGCCGTCGAATTCCTGCATGGCCGTGCCCACTACGGCGATCTCGGGGTGCGCGGCCATGAACGCGAGTTGCTTTTCCAGTCGCTGCGGGAAGGCCGCATCATCGGAGTCGAGGCGCGCGACAAATTCGGTGTCTACCGCCGCCAAGCCCTCGCGCAACGCGATGCCGAGCCCTCGGTTTTCGGGCAAAGTCAGGGTGTCCACAGTTTCAAGCAGCTTATCGACGTCCCCTTCCACCGGCCCATCCTTCACCACCAGCACCCGCTCCGGCGGGCGTGTTTGGGCGCTGATGCTGTCCAAGGCGTACTTGAGCTCAGCGGCCGTGGTGTTGCGGTAGACCGACATGAGAACTGTCACCGCGCCGGGTTGTAGGTGGGTGGTCATGCGCGCTCCCGGGCTGCGTCGAGAAGGTACTGGCCGTAGCCGGATTTCAGCATTGGTTCGGCAAGTTTCTCGAGTGCAGCTGCATCGATAAAGCCCTGGCGGAATGCTGCGACCTCAGGTGAACCGATGATGGTGCCGGTGCGCTTCTGGATCACCTCGACATATGAGCTGGCCTCGCTCATCGAGTCGATGGTGCCGGTGTCCAACCACACGTCCCCGCGGTGGAGGCGGTGTACCTTGAGGTCACCGCGCTGCAGATAGGCGTCGTTGACGCTGGTGATTTCTAGTTCCCCGCGCTCAGACGGGGTGATGGTCTTAGCGATCTCCACCACGTCGTTGTCATAGAAATATAGCCCCACCACCGCGAAATTCGACCGCGGGTCCGCTGGTTTTTCCTCGATGGCGGTGGCGGTGCCGAATTCATCGAAGCTGACCACGCCGTAACGCTCTGGGTCGGAGACCTCATAAGCGAAAATAGCGCCGCCGGTTGGGTCGTAGGCTTCGCCCATCAGGCGGGAGAGTTCAGCGCCTTCGAAGATATTGTCGCCAAGCACGAGCGCCACGGAATCATCGCCGATGAAATCCTCACCGATGATGAAAGCCTGGGCGAGTCCGTCGGGGGAGGGCTGGACGGCGTAATCGATCATGAGGCCCCAAGCGGAGCCGTCGCCAAGCAGGCGCTTGAATGCGTCCTGATCCTCGGGCGTTGTGATGATCAAAATTTCCCGAATCCCCGCACTGATCAGCGTGGACAGCGGGTAGTAAATCATCGGCTTGTCATAAACCGGCATCAGCTGCTTCGAGATGCCCTTTGTAATCGGGTACAGCCGCGTGCCCGACCCGCCGGCGAGAATGATGCCTTTCATGGTTGGGATTCTAGCTACCCCACATACAAGGCGAGTGCCACGCGCCAGTTCGTCGGCGTGAAGCCGGTCGCCTCGATCTTGTCCAACGTCAGCGTCGACTCCGCAGGCCGTGGCGCTTCAGGGCCGAATTCGGCCTGGTAGTCCGCAGAGCTCACCGGGTGTACATCAGCGGGGTCGCCGCCAGCTGCGACGAAAACAGCCATGGCGATCTCATCGCGCGTCGCCGCATCGCCTCTAGAGGTGATGTTGTAAATCCCATATTCCGCACCGACATCGAGCAGGTGCACGATTCCCTTCGCCAGGTCCTCAGCCCACGTCGGACGTCCGCGCTGATCGTTGACCACTTTCGGCGACACACCTTCGCGCGCGAGCCGCTCCATCGTGGCCATGAAATTGCCACCATCGCCGAACACCCAGCTCGTGCGCACAACATAGTGCTTCACCGCTGCTGCAGCTGCCGCTTCTCCCGCGCTTTTCGACGCCCCATACACCCCCAACGGACTCGGCACCTCCCCCTCAGTGTGCTCTGCCACCGTCCCATCAAAGACGTAATCGGTGGAGACATTCACAAGCGTCAGGTCGAACCGGTTAGCCACCTGCGCCAGCTTCGCAGGGCCGAGCGCGTTGACCTCCCACGCAGCGGTCCTACCTTCCGCTGTTTCAGCCCCGTTGACGTCGTTGAATGCCGCCGCATTGATGATTGCCGAATACTGCGACCAGTCCCGGCCTTCCAACATCTTCTCCACCGGCCACGTCAGGTCGAAATCGGAGTGCCCGCAGAATTCCGCACCTGGCAAGATCCCCTGCAAAGCACAGCCCAACTGACCATTCGCCCCGAGGACGAGGGGGCGACGGGGAGGGACGGGGGAGGCGTCGATAAGCGGTGGGTGCTGCTCGTCTTTTGCGGAAACTTCCGTGGGCTCGAGCGGCCAGTCGATCTCCTTGTACGAGCAGAACGCGTACTGCGCGTCCGGCGACCAGCGCGCATTGCACAGATATATATAGGTCGTGGCGTCCTCGAGCGCCTGGAAACCATTCGCCACCCCACGCGGCACGAACACCGCCGTATCGGGGCCGATCTCGCAACCGAATTTCTCGCCATACGTCGGCGAACCTTCGCGCATGTCCACCCACGCGCCGTACACCCGACCCGTGGCGACCGAAACGTACTTATCCCACGGCTCCGCATGCATCCCCCGCGTCGCACCGCGCGACGCATTGAAGCTCACGTTGTTCTGCTCCACGCGCAGCGGCGGCGTGCCAGCCCAATTCTCCTTGAACCACCCGCGGTTATCCCCATGAACCGTGAGCTGATGGACAGTGAGCCCTTCGATGCGCGTAGCCGTCATGCCCGCCACCTTACTGGCCGCGCGCGGCGTAGCCCTGCTCAACAGCATCCTTCGCGTCGCGCCACCACGCCTCGTTGTCGCGGTACCACGCGATCGTCTGCTCCACGCCTTCGCGCATCGAGCGTGTCTGCGGCCGCCAGCCGAGCTCACGTGCGAGTTTCGACGCGTCCATCGCGTACCGCTGATCGTGCCCCGGGCGGTCCGCGACATGCTTATACTCGCCGCCCATCAACTCGCAGATCAGCTCAATGATCTCCTTATTCGAATGCTCACCGTCGGCGCCGATGTTGTACGTCTCGCCTTTTCGGCCACGCTCCAGGATTGCCAGCACCGCGTCATTGTGGTCATCCACATGAATCCAGTCGCGCACCTGCTCACCCGTGCCGTACAACTTTGCCGGACGGCCCGTCAACAGGTTCGTGATCTGCCGCGGAATGAACTTCTCCACATGCTGATACGGACCGAAATTATTCGAGCAATTCGAAATCGTCGCATCAATTCCAAACGAGCGCACCCACGCGCGCACCAAATGATCCGACCCAGCCTTCGTCGCAGAATACGGCGACGACGGGTGATACGGAGTCTCCTCCGTGAACCGCGTTGCCTCGTCGAGGGCGAGGTCGCCGAAGACCTCGTCCGTAGAGATGTGGTGGAACCGATTGCCGTGACTACGCACCGCCTCCAACAACGTGAACGTGCCCACCAGATTCGTCTGCACGAAAGGCGAGGGGTCCCGCAACGAATTGTCGTTATGCGACTCCGCCGCGAAGTGCACCACCGTGTCCGCATCCGCGCACAGCTTATCGACGAGCACCTGATCCTCGATTCTCCCCCTGACCAGCTCAACCCTGCCTTCGTCGAGGCCAGCCAGATTCTCCGCGTTACCCGCGTACGTCAACGCGTCCAGCACCACGATCTTCGTCTCCGGCTGGCGGCGAGCCACCATCCGCACGAAATTCGCGCCGATGAAACCAGCGCCGCCGGTCACGAGCATCGTCTGCTGCTGGTGGCTTGTCGGCGAGGTTTGCGTTGTCGGGTCTGTCGCGTGTGCTGCGTGTCCTGCGTGTCCTGCGTGGGTCATGGGGGTCATGCTAGCCCGTGCGGCGTGCTTCGCTGTGCAGCTCCGGCGACCTGCGGGGACGCAAACCAGTAAGGTGGACCGCCGCGCCGACGAGCGGGCCGACAGTGAGCGCGAGAATCACCGTTGCCGTCACGTCCGTGCCGAGTGCCTCCGGCAGCGCGAAAAGCAGCCCGAAAGCAGCGACCGCGCCAGTGACCCAGCCGGCGACGTACCACGCGTGCTTTTCCAAGGCCAGCACCGCCGTACCCGTGATGATCAGTGCGCCCATGATCGCGGAAGCGAAAGTCAGCAGGCCAAGTGGCACACCCGGGACGAAGAGCTCCGGCGGGAAAAACGCCCGTAGGATCCACGGTCCGATAAGCCACGCTGCGACGAAGCCGAGCGCACCGACACTCAAGATCGCGCCGATGGGTACAGCGAGCGAAGAATAGATACGTTCACGCTGCTCCACGAAACGCACCACCAGTGCCGATTGGAAACGTTGCAACGGCACCAGCACCGGAGCGCGGGTAAGCAACACCGCCTGATTGATCGCGGCGACGGCTGCGCCACCACTGATCTCGGGTTTAGCTGCGAAAACGAAGGTGGTCATCGCCGGAAAACCAGTGATCAGAAGAGCTGATGCGCCCGTCGCGACGACTGCCGACATCACGCGATGCACAAATATCGCGCGGTCGACGTCGAGGGTGGCGCGGATCTGTTCCCGTGATTGAGAAGACGCCCCGAGAATGACCAGCCACGACGCAGCACCGATGACGGTAATGGCCAAGAAAGCAGGCAGCCCCCAGCCTGCCCACCAGGCGATTCCTGCGAGAACGAGACGGATTCCAGAATCCAGTGCGACGAGGCTGGCGTACTGGTTCCACAGTCGCGCACCACTCAAGATGCCAGAGAGAATTGCCTGGAAAACATAGCTGGCCAGGCCGAAAATGAGCAGCCCGGTAGCCAGCTGTGGGTTCGGCGGTATGAAGTGGCTCATGGTGAGCACGCCGACAGCCAAGGTCCCCGCTGCCACTACGGCTGCGGCGATCCCGCCGAGGCGCCACGGATTCGCGGTTCCGCGCGCACCTGATTCGCGCGAGCTGGCCACCGCGCGGGTGGTTTCTTGGGTGATGCCGTCAATGAACCCGGCGGATGCGAAGAATAAGCTCCAGTACGCCTGGAACAGTGGCATCTGGGTGGCAGCATCGAGCGTCCACGACGCGACCCACAGCACCACGAAGCCGGAGAGTGCTGCGAATAGAGTCGCGAAAGACAGGGATTTCATCGATGCGTAACTCTACCCGCCGCTGCAAGAAGGGAAGAGCTACAAGAGTCTCGAGAGCTACAAGATGGTTCAGGCCTCGAAGAGGTCCTGGCCCCAATACTCGCCGTCGGCAGTGCCGTGGGGGATGGCGAAGACGGCGGAGCCGATGTGGGTGATCCATTCGTTGAGGCGGTCGACGTCGTCAAGCCGTTTTTGAATGGGGTCGAATTGGCGCAGCGGGTTCTTTTGGAAGCAGATGAACATCTGTCCCGAGTTGGACGTTCCGCGTGTGTCGGGGCCGGGCGGCATGTCGTAGTTGTATGGCCGGCGGAAGATGCGTTCGGCGGGGTCCTTCGACTTCGCGCGCGCGAGGTGCGATTTCGGATCGATGACGGGCAGGCCGTATTCGTCGCGTGCCTCCAGGTCGGGTTCGTCGAATTCTTCGGAGCCAGTGAGAGGGGCACCGTTGTCAAGGCGTCTACCAGCGACGACTTCGCGGGAGGGGCGGTCGAGGATATCCCATTCGTCGAGAAGCATTGCTACTCGACGCACCACCATCGCCGCACCTCCCTGCAACCATGCGGGGCCCTCGTCGATCCAGACAACGTCGTCGAATTCTTCGACGCTCGGGTTGCCCGTGCCGTCGAGCTGGCCGAAAAGGTTGCGCGGCGTTTCACCCGGTTCGATCGAGCCGCGTGCGTGCAGGAAGCCGTCCTGGACCCACGCGACGTCGGTGTACGTGCGTGCGCCTTTGACCATGAAGCGTGCGGCGTGCGCGACCGTGAAGCGGTCGTCCGCGCAGATCTGCAGGCAGATATCGCCGCCGGACCATTCTTCGCGGAGCTCGTCGCGACTATATTTCGGCAGGTCATCGAGCCATTCAGGGGCTTGCCCGTCGAGGCCGAGTTTGTCCAGCAAGCTGCGACCGAAACCCACTGTGATCGTGAGATTTGCGGTCGAGCGCAGATTTTCCGGCTCGAGATCAGCGAGTCCCGCACGGCCACTGCACATGCGGCGCGCATCGTCGGTCCACAACCGCATGAGACGGATGACATCGTCCGTCGACTCTCGATCACCCTTGAGATTGAACGCGATCAGCTTGCAAAACGACTGCTCCGGCGTCGCGATTCCCGCCTGATGCGGCCCATCAAACGCCACCGTCGCATTATGGTCCGAGGTTCCTTGGCCGGGCCACGCATCAGCAGGCTTATCGACGCCCCCCTCTTCCCCCGCACACGCACTCGCCCCCGCCGCCACCGCGGTAGCAGCCCCGGCCACCCCGACGCCACGCAGGAACTGGCGGCGAGAAGAGCCAGTTGGGGCTTCGATGTCGGTTGACTCTGAGACGCTGTTATTCACGGTTTCGCTTTCTGTGCTCGTTAGTCGTTATTCGTTACTCGTCGCTGGCGGGGGTGTCGGCAGCTCTAGTGTGCAGCGTGATCGCTGTGTTCGGCCTCTTCGCCCTGCTCGCCGTGGTCTGCGTGCTCGCCGTGGCCCGCGTGGTCGCCGTGGCCTGCGTGGTCGAGATCGCCGTAGTCCTCTTCGCCGGACGGCTGCTCGCGGACTGGGAATTCGGAGGTGATCTCCGTACCGTCGCTCAGTGACAGGGTGAACTTCAGGGTGTCGCCTGCTTCGATCGGGTCGGGGTAATTCATGATCATCAGGTGCTCGCCACCCGGCATGAGCTCCTGGGATCCGCCGGCGGGAATGGTGAAGCCACCTTCCTTCTGGCGCATCATGCCGTCGACAACCTCGTGGAGCTCAGCGGATGCGCCCTCAAGTTCTGGTGCGCTGAAGGACTCGACGGTGATGTCTTCGTTAGAGGTGTTCTTCAGGGTCCCGAAGCAAGCCGTCATGTCGGAGTCGGCGGCTTTGGCGCGGCAGTAGCCATCAGTCAGGGTGAGGGCAGACGAACTCTGCTCGGTGGCAGTTTCGGCAGCAGTTTCGCCGGTGGTTGCGGCGGTGGCTTCAGTGGTGTCGGCAGCCTTGGTGTCACCGTTGCCGTCGCTGGAGCAACCTGCCAAGACGAGGGTGGAGGCGAAGACGGTCGCTGCGAGAGCGCTGATCTTCTTGTGCATGGGGGTCCCTTTCGTGAAAAGTTGTGTTTCAGGGGTAGTCGGAAGTTGGTGTTGGATAGTTCCCGTCGGTTCCCCGTCAGTCTCCGATGTGAATGTCGAGCCAGCTGTAAATGAGTGCTTCAACTCGTGCGACCTGCTCATTGTCGGCGGCGCCTGCGTGTCCTCCGACGGTGTTCTCGAAGTAGTTGACGGGGTGGCCTGCCTTCGCGAGGGCAAGTGCGAAGGTACGTGCGTGGGCGGGGTGGACGCGGTCGTCGCGAGTTGAGGTGGTCACGAGTGCCGGCGGGTACGTCGCGTTGGATGCGGGCGCGATGTTGTGCAGCGGTGACCACGTCTCGATCGCCGCCCGTTCCTCCGGGTCGTCGGGGTCGCCGTACTCAGCCATCCAAGACGCGCCGGCGGAAAGGGTGTGGTAGCGCAGCATGTCGGTTAGTGGCACCTGGATGACAGCTGCCCCGAACAGTTCCGGGTACTGGACGAGCGCGCCGGACGTGAGAAGCCCACCGTTGGATCCGCCGCGAATACCCAGCTGGGCAGGGGTGGTGTAGCCGCGAGCCACGAGATCTTCGAGAACCGCGCGATGGTCTTCCCATACCTTGTGCCGGTTCGTTTTCACTGCCTGCGAGTGCCACTCAGGCCCGAATTCGCCACCTCCGCGCAGGTTGGGTTGGACGTAGAAATAGCCGCGCTCCAGCCAGGCGGCACCGCGGACCGCGGAATAGCTGGGAGTCAGCGAAACTTCGAAGCCGCCGTATCCGCCGACGAGAGTGGGGCGTGGGCCACCGCCAGGGGCGTCAGGAGTGGAGAGGCGGGAGAAATCGCCGGTGATGAAGTAGGGGATTTTCGTTCCGTCGGCAGAGGTAGCCCAGTGTTGGCGGGTTTGGAGGGTGGAGGCGTCGAAAAGCGACGGCGCACGTCGCGCGACCTCGCCGTTTCGCAGCAGCGTCGATGGTGTGGTGAAGGAAGAGCTGTTGATCCACACCTCATCGCCGTCGAGCGGGCTGGTGGAAACGACGTGAGCTGTCGCGGCGTCCGGCAGCTCGACCTCTGTGCGTTCCCATGTGCCCAGGTCGAATGAGCTGATTCGCGTCGCAACATCGTCGAGGGTGGTCACAAGAACGCTCGATGCGGTGAAAGAGATGTTCTCAACGGCGGTCCCGCTCACCAGGGTGTGCACGTCGCGGTCGCCGGCGAGGAAGCGGTCGAGCTCGATCACGCCCAGTTCGCCTGGGTTAAGGCCTGCGAATTCGGTGCGGGGGAGCAGGAAGAGCCACTGGCGGTGGGGGATGGGGGTGGTGTCGGTGGGGACGTCGATAAGCGTGTCGTCGATGAAGGTGCGTTGGTTGTAGAAGTCGAGCGCGCGGGTGAAGATGGTGCGTTCGTGCCCGGGGGTGGGGTCGTAGTGTGCGCCAACGGCGACGTCGTTGCGGTCGCCGCGGAATTGGACGGGGGCGTCGGCAAGCGTGGTGCCGCGTCGCCACAGGCGCACTTCGACGGGGTAGCCGGAGGTGGTCAGTGAGTCGCCGCCAAGGTCCGTGCCGACGAGTAGGGTGTCGCGGTCGACCCAGCTCGTGTCGGTTTTCGCTTCGGGGATTTCGAACCCGTCGAATTTGCGGGTGGCCAGGTCGAATTCGCGTACGACTACCGCGTCTGCGCCGCCGCGCGAGAGGCGGATGAGCGCACGGTCGCCCGCGAGAGGATGCACGGAGGCACCTTTGAACACCCAGTCTTCGCCCTCATCGGCAGCAAGCTTATCGACGTCCAACAGCACCTCCCACCCCTCATTTTCCAGATAGGCATCCGTGGTGGTGCGACGCCACAACCCCCGTGGGTGCTCCTGGTCGCGCCAGAAGTTGTACAGGTAATCGCCGCGCCGAGACACGTAAGGGATGCGGGAGTCGGTGTCGAGGAGGGAGCGGATGTGCGTCGATAAGCGAGCTGTGTCGCGGGAGGCTGCTGTGCGTTGCTCTGTCTCGTTCGACCAGGCCGCGGCCCATGTGAGCGCGGCGTCGCCGTCGATGTCGTCGAGTAAAGCTGGGTCGATAGAGAAATCGGGCATACCCGCCACCCTATCGCTGAGAGTGGGGCGAGTATGCCCGATCGTGGTGTGGAAGCGCTAGCTACATGTTGAATGCTGGCTTGATGGTCTTGTACCAGGAATTCTCCAGGTCCTTGCGCCACACCGGCCAGGAGTGTGTGCCGGTGTTGCGGAACTCGTAGTGCGCTGGAATGTTCAGCTTGGTCAGCTTCGCGCGAAGATCGTGGTTGCAGGAGTTGATCGCAGCCTCGATAACGCCACCTTCGACCTGCAGCGTGAGCGCCGCGCCGGATGCTGCCGCCTGGGAATAACCCTGGGAAGCGATGTAGCCGACCATGTCTTCCTTCGCGGCGAGACCGGTGGCGGTGGAGATGTACAGCTTCGTGCCGCGCAACTTGTTGGCGTTGACCAATGCGTCATTCGCACGGTTGTACGGGCTGCCCATCGGGCCCCACATCTGCTCCGGGGTGACCGTCTGGAAATTGGCGGCAGAGCCCGCACCACGGTTAACCGTCAGGCGAGCGAAATTGTACGGCGCCGGGGTCGAGGTAGCTGCGCAGCCGGAGAAGCTAGCTGCTGCGTCGTAGAAGCCCTGGACCTTTTCCGGCAGCACGAGCGCGGAGGTGCCCGACATGGAGAAACCGACGATTGCGCGACGGTTATCCGCGCCGAGGCGATTCTCGATCGGGCCCGGCAACTCCTTCGTCAGGAAGGTTTCCCACTTCTGCGGTCCACGGAAGTACTCCGCCTTCGGGGTGTGCAGCCAGTCCGTGTAGTAGGAGAACGCGCCCTCCATCGGGATGACGACGTTCACGCCTTTCTTCTCGTAGAACTTCTGAGTTTCGGCGTAGCTTAGCCAGTCAGAATTCTGCTCCGCGCCGCCTGCGCCGTTGAGAAGGTAAATCGTCGGGGCGTTCTTGACCAGCTGGCCCTGCGCATTGCGCGCCGGGATAACGGCTACCGGAATATCGCGGCCCATCGACGGGGAGCTCACCCAGAAAGCCCAGACCTTATTGTGGTCGACTTGCTTGACCCACTCAGCGGTCTTGCCTGTGATGACGGCAGTCGGCGCTGGGTGGGTGTTCCAATTCTTTACCGTTCCGACCGGTGCATTGCCGGCCGCCTGGCGAGCATTGACCGGGGCAGCGTCAGCAACTGCAGGTGCGACTGCAGACGCTGCGCCGAAAGTGAGAGCCGTGGCAGTGGCGACTGCAACGACGGAGCGGAAGAGCTTCATGTCAACATTCCTTCAAGCCGGGAAAGCTAAATATGGTTTTTCAACTAAGCAGCGAAGCCGCACAGTCGAAACAGTTCCAACAAGGTGGTTTCACTGCAGTCTTTCGTTGCGATCATGCGATGCGTTACCGCAATGCTTCACTGCCCGTAACTACATGGAGAAACCTTGGAACGGACTTGACTTTATCGGTGGCCTAGCTGCTGCACAACCGAAAAAACCATCTCAGTTGTTAATAGAGTTAAACATGTTACGATCCGGTGTGCGTTGCGGGACACACAAAGCGCGCGAGAATACGTGTGTTTTGATCCTGCTGAGGCGCGCGGAACGTCGGGCGGAAGCTGGTGGCGTAACGAGGGCGTCGATAAGCGCGAAAGATAGCGTGAACCGAAAATTACAGAAAAGGACTGATCCCTCATGGCAAATCCGCTTCACCCGATCGAGCAGGCACAGCTGGCATTCAACGAGTTCCTCGGTGGGATTCTGCACCAGCTTTCGTCAACTTCTTCGACGATCGCTCTCGGCCTGGGCATGTTCTAAGACCCCAGCCATCGCTTCATCACCGGACGCCGTTGTAGCGTCCGGTTTTTGTTTTGGGTGTGTTTGTGTTGGCGTCTTGTGTGGGCGGGTGAGTTTTTTGGGCAGCGTTGTGCTAGCTTCCGAAGAGTAGGTGCATGGCTCCGTACCGGTGGGTGGTATTCGGTACCGGTTTTCCGCGTGGTGATACCCAGATTGGGCTTCCGCGTCGTCTTCGTATGCGCCCGCGGTGTGTGCGCCATGGGTCATCATCATTGGTGCGGTTGTGATACCTACACACCGGCGCCAAATTGGCCATATTCGTCTCACCACCACGGCTCCAGGCAGTGATGTGGTGGATTTCGCAATGATCCGCAGCATGCCGGCACCCTGGCACCGGACACGTCGTGAGTGTTGCTCGGGCTAGGTCTCTTTGCTTGCTGTTGGCGAAGCGTTGGGTGCGGTACAGGTTCACCGCACCTTCCGCCGGGTGGAACAGTGCCACCTCAAGCTCAGCACCATGAAGCTGCGCAAGGTATTCCGCACCGGTCATCGTGGTGCCATCCGACAACCCAAGAATTGTTTCATCGCCGCGGCCACCGAGGATGGAAATATGATCTGCCAGCGGGACGACCACCAACGGCCGCGGCACCGCTAAGGCCACCCCACCACCAGAACGCAGCAGGCGGGCAAACGCCTCATACATCTGCGGACCCTCCGGCCGGGTGGCATCCAGGTTCTGGCGCAGGGCGTGTTCAAGGGCAGCGATATCACGCTCGGAACCGGTAGCTGTAAACGACCGCTTACCTTTACGCGATTTGGTAAACCGCACCGACGTTTTCGGGGCAGGCTTCTCCGGGACCTCCACGATGTCTTTCGCACGACGCTTCAACGTCGCGTAGTTCCCCTCCACCGACAACAGGGCCAAACGCGTCTTCCACGGATCCTTGGCCTTTTTGACCTGCTGCTCAATAAACACCAGCTGATCCAACGACTTCGACGTCGAACGCGCAATACGAAGAGCTTGGGCTTGCTTACGCGTCGCACGCGTCGCACCGAAATACACCGTGTGAAGCTCGGCCCATTTGTCTACCGCGACCGGATCGATGCCAGCATCGATGGCTTCCTGGCGGTCAAAATGCGCCAGGGCATCAAGCGGCCCACCAAGCGGGGCCAACATCGCGGTAAAAGGTGTCATGCCCCAAAACCTAAACCGACGAGGGCCCCAAGAAAAGCGCACAACAAAACCCCTGTGGATAACTCAAAACTATCCACAGGGGAGGTGCCTCATGGGTGTTTAGCTGCTGGAGTCGTCAGCGTTCCAAGTCGGGCTTGTCGTGCTGAATTCTTGGGCCTTGACAAAGTTGCCCTCGCCGAAGAATGCGGGGCCGAAGGTGGTGTTCCAGGACCGGTTACGGTCGGCGTACCAGACACCCCAGGAGTGGGTACCGGCCTTGCGGAACTCGTAGTGCGCCGGAATGTTGTTGGCCTTGAGCTTGGCGCGCAGGTCGTGGGTGCAGGAGTTCGTGGCTGCTTCGATGACGCCACCTTCGACGGTGGTGGTCATAGATCCACTGATGGCTTTGGCCCAGTCAATATTGTCAGTGTTGCGGTTCAACCCGATCATGTCGGACTGCGATCCGGTGCCGGAGCCGTTAGAGATGTAGATTTTGCTGCCACGGAGCTTCTCGGCGTTGACGAGTGCATCGTTGTAGCGGTTGTACGGGCTGCCCATCGGGCCCCAGATGTGGGCGGGAGTGATGGACGTGTAGGTGGGGGTATCGGCTGCACGGTTCACGGTCAGCGCTGCGAATGCCCACGGAAGTGGGGTGGAGGTGGCGGCGCAACCGGAGAAGGAAGCGACTGCGGCGTAACGCCCGGGGAAGTGCTCAGCGAGCAGGAGGGACGAGGTGGCGGACATGGAGAAGCCGAGCACGCCTCGCTTCTCCTCGTTCGCGTTGAGCTCGTTTTCGACGGCAGGCGGGAGCTCCTCGCCGAGGAAGGTCGTCCACATCTGCTTGCCCTTGAAGTAGCGGGACTTTGACTTGAGGGTCTCGCCGTCGGTGAGCCAGTCAACGTAGTAGGAGAATGCGCCTTCCATCGGGATGACAACGTTGACGCCCTTGCCGGCGTAGAACTCGTTGGCCCGGCCGGGGCTGACCCAGTCGGAGTCCTGCTCAGCGCCGCCAGCGCCGTTGAGGAGGTAGAGGGTCGGGGCATTATCGACGCGGTTGCCATCGGCGTCGGTGGCGCGGATCAGTGCAACGGGGATTTCGCGCTCCATCGACTTGGACTGGACGTACCAGCCTTCGACATTCTTCTGGCCGTACCAACCCTGAGCTTCTTTGGTGTTGCCGTAGACCTTGCGCGGTGCATCGGCCCGGCCGTTGATTCGGCGCATGTCAGCGATCTCGGTCGGCTCAGTGTTGTGCTCGGGCTCGGTTTGGGCAAGAGCTTCGATTTCGGGGTCGACATCGCCCTGCTGGAGCAAGCCGTTGACGGCGGAGTCGACATCGGAAGGTGCAGCTGCACCGTCGGCGGTGGCGCCAACCGGGGCAGGAGCCTCAGGCGCTTCAGCAACGTCAGCGGTCTCAGTGTTGGTGGCCTCGTCTGCAGGCTCTTCGGCCGGTGCGGGCTCTTCCGCCGGCGTGGGCGCTTCGGCGGGGGCGACGGCGACGTCGTCAAGCGGTGCCTTGTCTTCGGCGTTGACCACGTTGGCGGCAGATAGCGATCCGGCGGCGATCGCGATCGCAGCAGCGGAGGCGATGACGGGGCGGGAGAGCTTCATTGTGTGAAAGATCCTTGACTGAAATCTGAATTTTGGCTGCGTTCATCATGCCAAAACTGGCGGGAACTTTGAAGTGGAAGAGGCATCGCAGCGATTATTTGGAAGCGCACGTATCCTAGGTTTCGTGGCTAATGAACATTTTGACGTTGTTGTACTCGGCGCTGGCCCAGGTGGCTACGTCGCCGCAATTCGCGCTGCCCAGTTGGGTAAGAAGGTCGCGGTTGTAGAGAAGCAGTATTGGGGCGGAGTTTGCCTGAATGTGGGCTGCATTCCGTCGAAGTCGTTGATTAAGAACGCTGAAGTGGCGCACATTTTCAACCACGAGGCGAAGACGTTCGGCATCAAGGGCGATGTTTCATTCGAGTATGGGGACGCGCATAAGCGTTCGCGCAAGGTCTCGGAGAAGATCGTCGGTGGTGTCCACTACTTGATGAAGAAGAACAAGATCACGGAGATCAATGGTCTTGGTTCTTTCAAGGATGCGAAGACGCTCGAGATCACTGAGGGCGATGACAAGGGCAAAACTGTCACGTTCGATGACTGCATTATTGCGACCGGTTCTGTGGTGAAGACCCTGCCGGGCATTGAACTGTCGGAGAATGTGGTGTCCTTCGAGGAGCAGATCCTTAACCCGGAGGCCCCGAAGAAGATGGTCATCGTTGGTGCGGGCGCGATCGGTATGGAGTTCGCGTACGTGCTGTCTAATTACGGTGTGGACGTCACGGTCGTCGAGTTCATGGATCGTGTCCTGCCGAATGAGGACAAGGACGTGTCCAAGGAGATCGCCCGCGCGTACAAGAAGCTCGGCGTGAAGCTTTTGACGGGCCACGCGACGACGGCTGTGCGCGATAACGGCAGCTCTGTCGAGGTGGACATTCAGAAGAAGGGCTCCGATGATACGGAGACTCTGACGGTGGATCGCGTGATGGTTGCTGTTGGCTTCCAGCCGCGCACTGAGGGCTACGGTCTGGAGAACACGGGCGTGAAGCTCACGGACCGCGGTGCGATCGACGTCGACGAGCGTATGCGCACCAATGTCGATGGCATTTACGCGATTGGCGATGTCACCGCGAAGCTGCAGCTTGCGCACGTCGCTGAGGCACAGGGCATCGTCGCGGCTGAGACGATCGCGGATGCTGAGACGATGGAGCTCGGCGATTACCAGATGATGCCGCGTGCTACGTTCTGCAACCCGCAGGTCGCTTCGATGGGTTACACCGAGGAGCAGGCTCGCGAGAAGTTCGCGGATAAGGAGATCAAGGTCGCTACCTTCCCGTTCTCCGCGAATGGTAAGGCGCTGGGGCTTGCGGAGGCGCAGGGCTTTGGCAAGTTGGTCGTCGATGGGGAGTATGGCGAGATTCTCGGTGCGCACCTGGTCGGCCCGAATGTGTCTGAGCTGCTTCCGGAGATCAACTTGGCGCAGCGCTTCGACCTCACTGCTGGTGAGATTGCGCGCAACGTGCACATTCACCCGACGTTGTCGGAGGTGCTCAAGGAGATTGCGCACGGCGTCGAAGGTCACATGATCAACCTTTAAGACGCTTATCGACGTCAAAATGCCCCGAGCTTTTCGCTCGGGGCATTTTTCTGTGGCACGACGGCCGTGTGGCTGGTTTAGCTCTTCTGTGTCGGGTTATCAGTGCCGTCGACTGCGGCTGCCAGGGTGGCAAGGGACTGTTCCATCACGGAGTCGTCGAAGTTCTCGGACATCTTGCGCACTGCGTCGGATGCGATCTCGCTGCGGTCGTAGGTGAGGGTGACGCGGGTGGAATCGGTGCCTTCGGATTCGAGCTCGTAAAGCCACTTCGCACCGACCTCGACGTCAGCGGTGAGGTTCTTCAGGTTCTTCCAGCCGATGATCTTGTTGTCCTGGAAGGCGAAGACCTCGTTGCGGGTCTGGTAGTCACCGTCTTCCTTGGTCATGTTCATGACGAAGATGTCGCCAACTTTTTCCAGCTTTGCATCGGTGTCAGCGGAGACAACCATGCCGGAATCATCGGTCTCGGCGTGGCGGGATGGATCTGACAGGATTGCGAAGATGTCGTTGGCGGAAGCGTCAATTACTCGTGTTGCAGAATTCGTGTCAGTCATGGGGTCCACTGTAACGAAGACTCGGATTTCGCGAGCACAAGAAATTAAGGGTGAACTAACAAACCAAAGTTCGACACCCTTCGGGGTGGTGAATGTGCGCCAGAATGTCCGAGGCAGGTGTGGGTGCTCTATTTCACATTTTGGGGGTTGGGGTGGGCGTCGAAAAGCTGTGACTGATGTGAACTGGCGTGTTGCGGGTCGCGTGGGGGCTGGTGGTGTGAAATGCGGGCCCTGAGCGGGGGTGACGCACACGTTCAACTAGTGAGGAACCTTCGGTTAACCGTAAAGTTAAATCGACACTGGAGGTGCCATGACTGTTCAACATGCAGATCGTGACGCAATTCGTCACGGCAAAATCACTGAGGAGCCGCTTCGCGAACGGCCCGGAGTGCCGACCTGGGCGCTCAAACTCACTATGGCCGTGACCGGCCTGTTTTTCTTCTTGTTCGTCATCGGCCACATGGTCGGTAACCTCAAGATCTTCATGCCTGATCACGGCCCGACCGCCGCGATCGACGAGTATGGCGAGTTCCTGCGCGAGATGGGACAGCCGCTGTTCCCGGGCAGCTCGCTGCTGTGGATTATTCGTATTGTCCTGCTTGCTTGCCTCGTCCTGCACGTCTGGGGCGCGTTCGCGCTGAAGGCGCGTTCGAGTAAGTCTCGCGGCAAGTTCCGTCGCACCAACCTGATGGGTGGCCTGCAGTCCACTGCTGCTCGCTGGATGATCGCTACGGGCGTCATCCTGCTGCTGTTCATCATCTTCCACCTGCTGGACCTGACCATTGGTGAGGTCGTTGCCTCCGACGCCTTCGTCGCTGGCGCAGTGAAGGACAACCTGATCGCAACCTTCGCCCCGGAGCGCTGGCCTGTGACGTTGTTCTACGTCATCGCAATGGTCGCTCTGTTCATGCACCTCACCCACGGTGTGTACCTGGCGGTGTCTGACCTGGGCTGGCTGGGCAAGCGTGGCAGCGCGATCATGGTCGTGCTCGCGTACTGGATCCCGGCCATCGTCGTTATCGGCAACATCGTGATGCCTTTGGCCATCGCATTTGGAATGGTCTCTTAGGAACGGCTGGAGGAACGTCAATGACTACTGCACAACAAGCAGCCAACGAAGCTAACAAGAGCTTCACTAACCCGAAGTCCAAGGCGGCCGGCGTCACCCCGGGCAGCATCCTGGAGAGCAATGAGCCCAAGGGCATCCCGATGCGTGACATGTGGACCTACCAGAAGGACCACATGGAGCTCGTCTCCCCGCTGAACCGTCGTAAGTTCACCGTCCTCGTTGTCGGTACCGGCCTTTCCGGTGGTGCAGCAGCAGCTGCTCTCGGCGAGCTGGGCTACAACGTGAAGAGCTTCACCTACCACGACGCCCCGCGTCGTGCGCACTCCATTGCTGCTCAGGGTGGCGTGAACTCTGCCCGCGGCAAGAAGGTGGACAACGACGGTGCGTACCGCCACACCAAGGACACCGTCAAGGGCGGCGACTATCGCTGCCGTGAGTCTGATTGCTGGCGTCTCGCTGTTGAGTCTGTCCGCGTGATCGACCACATGAACGCGATCGGCGCACCGTTCGCTCGTGAGTACGGCGGCACCCTGGCAACCCGTTCGTTCGGTGGTGTCCAGGTTTCTCGTACCTATTACACCCGTGGCCAAACAGGTCAGCAGCTCCAGCTGTCCACGGCATCTGCGCTGCAGCGCCAGATCCACCTGGGCAACGTGGAGATCTTTACCCACAACGACTTGGTCGACTTCATCGTCACTGAGAAGGACGGCAAGAAGCGTTGCCAGGGCATTGTCACCCGTAACCTGATCACCGGCGAGCTGGTGCCGTTCACCGGCCACGCTGTGGTTCTGGCTACCGGTGGTTACGGCAACGTGTACCACAAGACCACCCTGGCGAAGAACTCGAATGCTTCGGCCATCATGCGTGCGTACGAGCACGGCGCATATCTGGCTTCCCCGGCATTCGTGCAGTTCCACCCGACGGGTCTGCCGGTCAACGCGAAGTGGCAGGCGAAGACGACTCTGATGTCGGAGTCCCTGCGTAACGATGGCCGTATTTGGGTTCCGGAGAAGCAGGACGACGACCGTAACCCGGCTGATATTCCGGAGGAGGAGCGCGACTACTTCCTGGAGCGTCGCTACCCGGCATTCGGCAACCTCGTCCCGCGTGACGTGGCGTCCCGTGCAATCTCCAAGGAGATCAATGCCGGCCGTGGCATTGGCCCGCTGAACAACGCTGCTTACCTGGACTTCTCCGATGCGATCGAGCGTCTGGGCAAGGACACCATTAAGGAGCGTTACTCGAACCTGTTCGAGATGTACGAAGACTCCATCGGTGAGGACCCGTACGAGGTGCCAATGCGCATCGCCCCGACCGTCCACTTCACCATGGGTGGTTTGTGGACGGACTTCAACGAGATGACATCCATCGACGGCCTGTTTGCTGCCGGTGAGTGCTCCTGGACCTACCACGGTGCTAACCGCCTGGGGGCGAACTCGCTGTTGTCCGCTTCCGTCGACGGCTGGTTCACCCTCCCGTTCACGGTCCCGAATTACCTGGCTGGCCACCTCAATGAAGAGGCTCTGAGCCTCGAGGCGCCGGAGGTCACCGCAGCTGTGACCCGCTCTCAGGAGCTCATCGACCGATTGATGAACATCGAGGGCTCGGACCCGCACGGCCCGGACCATTACCACGAGCAGCTCGGTGCGATTCTCTACGAATCGTGCGGTGTTTCACGTAACGTCGAGCTCATGGAAAAGGGCCTCAAGGCTGTTCGCGAGCTGCGCCGTGACTTCTGGGCAAACGTGAACATCCCGGGCGATGCGATGGACATGAACCAGACCCTGGAGAATGCCATCCGCGTGGCGGACTACATCAACCTGGGTGAGCTCATGATCATTGACGCTCTCGACCGCGACGAGTCCTGTGGTGCTCACTACCGCGAGGACCACCTCTCTGAGGATGGCGAGGCTGAGCGCGATGATGAGAACTGGTGCTTCGTCTCCGCATGGGAGCCGGGCGGCGATGAGAAGTTCATCCGCCACGCTGAGCCCCTGTACTTCGATTCGATCCCGCTGATGACAAGGAACTACAAGTAATGAAACTGACACTTGAGATCTGGCGTCAGGCCGGACCCGACGCCGAAGGAAACTTCGAGACCGTTCAGGTCGACGATGCTGTTGAGCAGATGTCGATCCTGGAGCTGCTGGACCACGTGAACAACAAGCGCGTTGAGGAAGGCAAGGAACCGTTCACCTTCGCCTCCGACTGCCGCGAGGGCATTTGTGGCACCTGTGGTGTTTCGGTCAATGGCCGCCCGCACGGTGCTGGCCAGAACACCACTGCCTGCCTGCAGCGCCTGTTCAACTACAAGGACGGCGACACTTTGCGCATCGAGCCGTTCCGCTCCGCTGCGTTCCCGGTGATCAAGGACCTCACTGTGGACCGTTCGGCGCTGGACCGCGTCATGGAGCAGGGTGGCTACGTCTCCATCCAGGCTGGTACGGCTCCGGATGCAGACACCCTGCACGTCAACCACCAGACCGCTGAGAAGGCACTCGACTTCGCTGCTTGCATCGGCTGCGGTGCCTGCGTGGCTGCATGCCCGAACGGTGCTGCTCACCTGTTCACCGGTGCAAAGCTGAGCCACCTGAAGCTGCTTCCGCTGGGCCAGCAGGAGCGTGGCAAGCGTGCACGCCAGATGGTGGACGAGCTGGAGACCAACTTCGGTCACTGCACCCTCTACGGCGAGTGCGCAGATGTCTGCCCGGCAGGCATTCCGCTCGAGGCTGTCGGTGCCATCAACAAGGAGCGCGCACGTGCAGCGTTCCGTGGCAAGGACGACTAAAAGCCTCATCGCTTGTGGCCGCCCGGGCTGGTCTCCGACTAGGAGCTGGCCGGGGCGGGACAGCCGCTATCGGGCCGGTTTATAATCAAGAACTAGTGGCCCGGTACGGCCAAGATTTTCACGGGCACCCTGGTTAGGTATTAGGAAAGAGAGTTAGTTCCATGAGTGGACACGCAGGACCCGCACCTGTTGCGGATATTTCTACTGAGAGCTTCCCGGAGTACGGCGCGACCATCCAGGATGGTTATGTCGACGGCTACGATCCGAACTCGCTGGCTGCACCGCACTCTTCGCTGGTGCGTCACATCACCTGGATTGGTATGGCTCTGGTCCTTGCTTCCCTGGCTGGCTTCGGCACCCTCATCTACGGTGCGGCCACCTCGATTTGGGGTCACGGCGCTAGCCCGGACCTGGCACAGCCCCTGCTGATCATTGGTGCGATCCTGACTGCAGTGACGGTCATCGGTGGCTTTGTTGCGATTCGCGTTGGCCGTTCCGGCTACCGCAAGTACCGCAAGGAAACCGGTCGTCGTAACTAATATCTTCGCCTAGGGGACCTGTAGAACCTCCTTCTCGCGCGCGTGCGTGAGCGGGAGGTTCTTTTGCGCTTTAATACGGATCATGGGAAAGCATGCGATGGAGGAGAGGGGCCGGGGTGCGGCGTCGATAAGCGATCGGCTTGCGGTGCCTGGTCCTTCGCCTGAGGTGGAGGCGGAGCGTCGTCGCTCTCTGCGGATTCATAAGGCATGGGTGACGGGGCTGCTCGTGCTAGCGGCGATCGTGTATATCGCGTTCGAGTGGTGGATCACTCAGGGGCAGGCGCCGGGGTGGGTGCCGTATGTGCGTGCGGCGTCTGAGGCCGGCATGGTCGGTGGTCTGGCGGATTGGTTCGCTGTGACGGCGTTGTTCCGTTACCCGTTGGGGATCCCGATTCCGCATACGGCTCTGGTGCCGCGGAAGAAGGATCAGATCGGTGAGGCCTTGAGCGAATTCGTGGGAGAGAACTTCCTCAATGCGGAGCTGATCACCGAGAAAGTGGCGGAGGCGAAGCTCCCGGAGCGTGCTGGCGCGTGGTTGTCGCGGCCGGAGAATGCGGAGAAGGTTTCGGAGCAAGCGGGGCGTTTCACAGGCAATGCGATCGCAGCGATTGATCCGAAAGACGCGGAGGCGTTGATCAACAATCAGGTGCTGGATCGGTTGGCGGAACCTGCGTGGGGGCCACCGTTGGGCCGCATGATTGATGGTTTGGTCGCGGACGGCAAGGCGGAGCCGGTCGTCGAAGACATCATCGCGTGGGGGCGTGTGAAGGTGGGCACGATGGAGGAATCCGTCGTGACCATGATTGATGAGCGGATGCCTGCGTGGGCGCCGAAATTTGCGAAGGATCTCGTGGGCGAGCGGGTGTACCGCGAGCTGGTGAGCTTTATGGAGGAGATCGACCGGGATCCGAACCATGCGGCGCGCCAGGCGATCCGTCGCGGGATTTCGCAGTTTGCCGCTGACCTGCAGTTTGATGGTGAGATGATCATGCGCGTAGAGGGCATCAAGCGCGACATCATGGGTTCCACGGCCGCCAAGTCAGTCGCGGGAGAGATGTGGGGCACTGTCTCGCAATCGCTTATCGACGCCTCCTTTGACCCCTCCTCCCACCTTCGCCGCCGCGTCGCCGAACTGGCGCAGGAATGGGGCGGGCGCATTGTCGCGGAACCAGAATTGCGTGCCGCTTTGGATGAGCGCATTCAGGGTGCAGCCCGCTTTATTGCTGATAATTACGCATCGGATATCACCGCGATTATCTCCGACACGATTGAGCGGTGGGACGGCCAGGAGGCCGCGGAGAAAATCGAGCTGATGGTGGGCAAGGACCTGCAGTACATCCGCGTGAATGGCACGATCGTCGGTGCGCTTGCGGGCCTGGTTATTTACACTGTGACGCAGATGCTGTTTTAGTTACGGGAGAGCACAATGACCGATAAATCCGCTGAAAATAATGCTGACAATAATGACGACAGCTTGCTGAATACGCTGAAAGGCGCGGGGGAGGCGTCGTTAGCTGCGTGGTCCCGTTTGGGGGATTTGGCTGGGGAATTCGGCCGGAATTTCCGCGCTGACCGTGACGCGGATGTTTCCACAGGCGCGCATGCTGCTGATACGGAGGACCTGACTGACGATCACGCCGGGTTCACGGACCAGTTCAAGGCAGCTATTGCGAATGCTCGCCAGGCATACGAGGGTGCAGAGAATGACCGTGATTTCCGCGCCGCAACTGCCTCTTTGGCCGGTGATGCGGAGTCGATCTTCCGTGATTTCGCCGGCAGCGTTACCCGTGCGGCGGATACTGCTCGTGAGTCTGATCAGGCTGACCAGATGAAGTCTGCCTTCCGCGATGCCGCGGGTGAGGTGCGCGAAACATTCAACGTCGCGGTCAACCAGGTGCGTAACCGTGGTGATGAAAAGGGCGAGGATTCTTCGGCTGAGTCCACCATCGCAGATATGCGCTCGCGTCTTGATGATTTGTTGAACCGCCTCGGATCGACCTTCGACTCTGAGGACGAAGGCCCCTCCGATATCATCGACGGCGAAGTAGTCGAGGATAATTAAGCACATCTTTCACATCTTTAAGGCAGGTTCGATTCACCGATGACGCTGTTGCAGTTGACAGATCTCTCCCTGCAGAACTGGATCATGCTCGCGCCGACGATCCTGCGCATGCTCGTCATGCTGCTCGTTGGTATCGCCGGCTTTGTGGGCGCTGTCATGGTGGGACTGACCCGCCCGGATGCTTTCGACGCGGGCGACCGCATGCCCAAGTGGGCATGGGCGGCGATTTTGCTTGTCAGTGGTCTTGCATGCGTCAGCGGTTTCGGCTTGTTGGGCCTGGTTGGTTGCATCTTCATCGGCCTGTACTTCTTCGATGTGCGCCCGCATTTGAACAATATTCTGCGTGGAAACTACGGCTGGTAACGAGCATTGTCTGAACAAGACGACCTCACCTGGCTGGCCGGACGCATCGGCAGGGCTTCCTATGAAGCACCAGCGCCTGCGTTAGAGGAGCCGTTGAACGGGCTCGTTGAGCAATCAGGTGCTGGCGTCGTATGCGAACCCACAGCAGTGGCGCACATGAAGAACTCGCACTCTCATGTGATCGCGTTGATAGGTTGGCCGACAGGGCGGCACCATAGCCTGATCAAGGCAGCAGAGGCACGATTGGCAGTTGATGACGGCGCCGGGGAAGTGTGGGTCGCCGCTGATATCCGCCACAACGGCACCTATGACCTCAATGCGGTGCTCGCTGATGTCATCGCGGTTAGCCAAGTGATTGAAAGCCCTACTCGTTTCGGTATCACGCTGCCCGGTTGGCTGGATGCAGCCTCCCTGCAAGAGGTTGCCGAGGGGGCACAGAAGGCGGGGGTGGACGTGGTGGGCGTCGAAAAGCGAGAAGGGCATCTTGCACTGCCGGATGTCACGTGTGAGATTGCGGTGCACGGAGGCGTGTCATCTCTTGATGAGGCAGCAGATGCCCTCTTATCTGGCGCTTCGCGCGTGTACCCGGTTGCTTAAGGCAACTCGTTGAGGTGCACATCGTGGCCACCAACAATGATGCGGAAGCCATTGTCGATGATCTCGAATTGCTGAACCTGCAGCGGCCCCACGACGTCTTCATTCAGGCCATTGCTGAGCGCATTACTCACGGCCTCGGAGAAGAAGTCCGGCAAATTGCGGCCCAAAATCTGAGTGGATTCCGCGGCGAAAGACAGCTGATCGTCCTTGATCTCAGGGCGCAGCTCGACAGCAAATGCGCCATTGGAAAATGTCACCGTGAAAGTGCCCGCGGCCGGGTTGGTGCTCACATCGGAGACGGTGAGAATCTCGTCGTATTCCGCGAAGCGCCCATCCTGCGACTCGTTCAGCGAGCGACGCAGCTCTTGTTGCAGCATGTCGCGCATCAATGCCTGCGGCAGCTCGGTGTGAAGAATGAGTTCGTCTGCATGCGGGTCATCCTGGTCGAGAGTGAAACCAGTCGCATCAATGATGGCGGGCGGATTGCCCACGATCTCGTCACTGTCCGGAATGAGCGTCGAGGGGATATCGATGTTCAAATGCTGGAGCTTCCCACGGGCAAGCCCTAAGAGCACAGGGGAGGCACCGAAATGGACCGATGCGTCCTCCTGCATCGCGGCGTAGTCGGGGGCAGTATCGCTTAACGACGAACGCAACTGCTGCGCGATCAGCCCACGGACGGCGATCTCGGCGATGAAAAGCAGCACGAGAATGCCAGCGATGATCCCCAGGGCGATTTTCCAACCCCGGCCAGAAGAAGTACGGGTCATAAACGTCTATTGTGCGTGAGTCTTTGCACGTTTGACAAGCTTTCTTGGCTCCGTGTGGTGCGAAAACGCGCAGGAAATCAGCTGTTCGGGGCTACCGCAGACCAATCCACAGTCAATGTGTTGTCGCGTATACGGCGACGCACAGGTTCGAGGGGCCATCCGGCGTCGATAAGCATCTGGCGTGCTTCGCGCCAACGGACGCGTGGGCCGTGAGGTGCCCAGCCGGAGGAGCGCTCCCATGCTTCGTCGGCGGCGGTGAGCAGAGCGTGGATGCGTTCGCCGGGTACGTTGCGGTGAATGAGTGCTTTGGGGAGGCGTTCGGCGACGTCGCTGGGTTTCTCGACATCGTCGGGTGCCCAAGCGAGAGTGAGGGAGCGGGGGCGGGCGGTGGTGTCGATGAGCAGCCATGCGGCGCGGCGGCCAAGCTCATCGCAGGTCCCTTCGATGAATAATCCGCCGGGCGCGAGGCGGGAGGCGACCGTTTCCCATGCAGCGCTGACTTCGCTGACATCGTATTGGCGCAGCACATTGAAAGCGCGGACAAGGTGCGGACGGTAGCCAGCGAGCTCAAAACCGCCGAGCTCAAAGGTGACGCCATCGCGTGGCGGCAGAACCCGGTCCGGGTGGATTTCGAGCCCGATGACACGCGTTGCCGGGTTGATTTGGCGCAGCCAGCCTGCCCATTCGACGGTGGTGGTGTGGGATGCGCCGTAGCCGACATCAATGGCTAACGGTTCGGGCTCACTGCGCAGAAGCGACTGCACATCCGGGTTGAAACGTGTCCACCGGTCGGAGCGACGCAAGCGGTTATACCCGGTTGTTCCTCGGGTAATAACGCCGTATGGCCGACCATTCCCGCCCTGCGCGCGCAGGTTGTGGGCATGATCGGCCATAGTGAAAGTATCTGGAATTACAGGTTTTCAGCGATCCACTTTTCAGTGAGCTCGCCTTCCTGGTTGAACAGATCCTCGAGTGCCTCGGCGACCTTCGGCTCGATGGCAGGGCCCATGAACGGGATGTTCACGGTGGTCTCAGTCTCGTAATTCAGCTTGGTGGTTTCACCCTCGCCGGCGAGCTTGATGGAGCCGCCAAAGTCGACCGGGGTGCCCTTCACATCAGCGGTGAAAGAAAGCTCGGCAGCATCGCCCTCGAGTGCGCCGATGTTGATGACGCGCTTGACCTTCAGCGCCTGGGAAACCATGGCGCGCACAGCCTCAGGCAGAAGAGTCTGCGGGAGAACCTCGAACAGGGTCACGGAGTTGTCGGTGAATTCGTTGACCTCGCCCGGCTCAGGGGAAAGGTGCTGTGCAATGTACTCCCAGTATTCGCGGGTGGAGTACGCCTTGTGCACCTTGTCGGCGGGCTGGTTGATGGTAACGGTGTTTTCGCTATGAGTAGCCATGTGTCACAGACTACCGTTGTTGTCGTGGCTGAAACATCTGCGACTCATCTGGATTTGGAGCCTTTGGACGGTGTGTGTCTGAAGGATTTGACGACGTTGCGCATTGGCGGTGCGCCGCGCGCAGTGTGGCGCGCACGTACGGCGGAGGAACTTGCGCAAGCAGTTTCGCTTCTCGACGCCGCCGGTGACCCCCTCCTCATCGTTGGCGGCGGCTCGAACCTCGTGGTCGCCGACGGTGATTTGGACTTGACCGTTGTGGTCGCAGGCAATGATGACATTGAGGTGCGCGCCGACGGTTTGGTGCGTGCCGGCGCCGGTGCTGTGTGGGATGACGTGGTCGCAGCTGCTGTTGAAGCGGGCCTGTCTGGCATTGAGACTCTGTCCGGCATCCCCGGTTCCGCAGGTGCGACACCGGTACAGAATGTCGGTGCGTATGGTGCCGAGGTCGGTGACGTGCTCACTCGCGTTCACCTGTACAACCGCAAGACCGGTGAAACCGCGTGGGTGCCAGCCAGTGACTTGGACTTGGCGTACCGCTATTCCAACCTGAAATTCACTGGCCGTGCGGTAGTCCTGGACATCGAATTGCAGCTCACTCCTGCCGAGCTTTCCATTCCGCTACGCCATCTGGACGGCAAGCAGCTTCCGCTCGCGAAAGCACGAGAAGAGATTCTGCGCGTGCGTGCCTTAAAGGGCATGGTGCTCAACCCGGATGATCACGACACATGGTCGGCCGGATCGTTCTTCACCAACCCCGTCGTCGCGCCTGAGCTTGCCGACGAGATCGCGCGCACCGTCGAAACCTCACGCCCCGGCGAAGGCGACAGCATGCCCCGCTACCCGCAGCCCGGCGGCAAGGTGAAACTGTCTGCAGCGTGGCTGATTGAGCGCGCCGGGTTCCACAAGGGTTTCCCAGACGACAAAGCCCCCGCCCGCCTGTCCACCAAACACACGTTGGCGTTGACGAACAGGGGAGGGGCGGGGGCCGGTGACGTCGTTAAGCTGACGCGCACCGTCCGTGATGGGGTGCGCGACCGCTTCGGTGTCGAGCTTGTGCCCGAACCTGTGTGGATCGGGCTGTCACTGGACTAGTTGTCCTCGTCGAGGCGGTGGCGGCCAGCGTCGTCACCCTTCGCACCAGCATCAGGCGACTTATCCAGGGACCAGCCGTTTTCCTTTTCGCCTTGCTCGACCTTCTCCGGTGACGGCGCTTCCGGAGTGCCAGCGGAATTCTCACCGTCGGCAGCGGTGCCTGCATTCAGGCGATCGATCAGGGACTGCTGCACCTCGCGGCGACGGATCTTGCCCGTCATGTCTCGGTTGAGCTCCTCGAAGTGGTAGAAGGTGCGTGGCACCTTGTACGGCGTGAGGCGCTCGCGGGCGTAAGCCTGCAGGCCATCTGGGTCCAGCGCGGCGCCCTCCTCGAGGGTGACACACGCGACAACGTCCTCGGAACCGTCCTTACGCGGGCGACCAACGACGGCGATGTCTGCGATATCGCGGTGCTCACGCATGACACCTTCGACCTCGTCCGGATAGACGTTGAAGCCACCGGTAATGATCATTTCCTTGATGCGGGAGACCAGGCGGATCCAGCCGTCTTCCTCCATGACACCCATGTCACCAGTGCGGAAGTAGCCATCAACGAATGCCTTCTCGTTGGCCTCAGGCTTGTTCAGGTAGCCCTTCATCACCTGCGGGCCCTTGACCAGCAGCTCGCCTGGCTCGCCATCGGGGCGCAGCTCGGTTGGGTTATCCGGGTCGACGATGCGCACCAGGGTATTCGGGAATGGGACACCGATGTAGCCCGGGCGGCGGCTGCCGTCCATCGGGTTCGCGGTGACGATCGGGGCGGTCTCGGTCAGGCCGTAGCCTTCGACGAGCTTGCCGCCGGTGATCTTCTCCCAGGACTCGATCGTGGTGACCGGCAGGGTGGAAGCGCCGGAGAAGGAGTTGCGAATCGAGGACAGCTTCTTGCCACTCTCAGCTGCCGAAGCAGCGATGCGCTGGTATAGCGTAGGCACGCCCGGCACGAAGGTCGGCGGGTTGCGCTTGAGCGCATCCTGGATCAGGTCCGGCTCCGGAGCTGGCAGCAGGGTGATTTCTGCACCGACCAGCAGGCCGAGGCCCAGGTTGAGTGCGAGACCGTAGACGTGGAACAGCGGCAGAACCGCCAGGACTTTCTCGTCTTCCTTGCCCAGGTCCTTCATCCAGGCGCTGCCGGCCTTCATCTGGTGGTTGAAGTTGCCGTGGGTGATCTGTGCGCCCTTCGGCTCACCGGTAGTGCCGGAGGTGTACAGGATGACAGCGGTGGTGTCCTGGTCGATGTCCGGCTGCTCGAGGTTGTGGCCTTCGCCGCCGATCGCGGCGGACAGCAGGTTCTCGAAGGGGATGGTATCCGGGGCCGGGCCGGTGAGCTTCTTGCGGGATTCACGCAGCTTCTTCAGCGGCACGTACTTCAGGGCCAGCTCCATGTACTTCGGCATGGCCTTGGTCATGTCGACGGAGACAATGGTCTCCAGCGGGGTGTCACCGCGCAGGACAGCCAGGTTTTCAACTGCCTTGTCCCAGATGATGGCCACACGTGCACCGTGGTCGTTGAACTGGCCGCGCAGCTCGTGTGCGGTGTACAGCGGGTTGTGCGCGACGACGGAAGCACCAAGACGCAGCACTGCCAGGAAGGAAATAACGAACTGGGGGCAGTTCGGCATAACGAGCGCGACGCGGTCGCCGGGGCGGACGCCGAATGCCTTCAGGCCTGCGGCACAGCTGCGGACCTGCTTGTCCAGTTCGGAGTAGGTCATTGTGCGGCCGAAGAACCACATTGCGTTCTTGTAGGAACGCTTGGACAGAGTTTCCTCATAAAGGTCCAGGAGCGTGTCGTTGCCCAGCTCGACCTCGGGCGGGGTCCACTCTGCGTAGCTTGACAGCCAGGCTTTTTCTTCGAATGCCGACAATATTCTGCCCTCCGTTTAGATTATGTGTCTGGTTGTTTTTCGGTCATAAGTAAATCCCCGATTGATTTACCTTGGCTAAGTATATAAGTGATTTGAGCGGCTTGTCAGATAATTTATGATCTTGGTCACGGAAACGTGTTTGTGATGCTCACTAAAGTGGACATTCTTACCCCCACCGCGCTTGCTTATCCACGTAAAGTCGCTCCCACGAGGACTCTCATCACGAAAAGTGATGACCACGATGCCTTTGGGGGGTTTAAACACATGACGGATATGCAGTACCGCAGGTATGCCAATACAGGCTTGGGGGAGTGGGTGCCTGAAATGGGGATGGCGCGGCACCGACCTGATACTGCAGGGCCGGCGACTGCTTCGATTTCACCGGCACCGGCAGCTCAGGTAGTTCCGGAAGCGCCGCTAGCTCCGGTAACTCCGGTAAATCCAGCTGCACAGTCGGTGCCAGTTGCTCCATCCGCGCCGCCTGCGCCGAGTGCACCACCGACGCAGGCGCAACCAGTGCCGAGCAACCAGGCTGCGCTCCCGCTTGAGCAGATCGATGTAGTGCGGTCAGTGAAGGCGCGGCCGCGGCAGGGGTGGCGAAAGCTCGTGCATGAAGCAACAGGTGGAAAATTCAATCCGGGGCAGTCGCGACGGGAGGAACAGCGCGCGCGGGTGACGGAAGCGATTCGGACGCCTTTGCATGGGGATTACCGGATCGCGGTGATGTCGCTCAAGGGTGGAGTGGGTAAGACCACGACGACGGTGGCGCTCGGTTCTGTGCTCGCACAAACACGTGGGGACCGGGTGATCGCGATTGATGCAAACCCGGACTTCGGAACGTTGGCGCAGCGGGTGGCAACACCGGGGCCGGGGACGATCCGTGATTTGCTCACCGCGGAAGACACGACGCGGTATGCGCAGGTGAAGGCGTTCACCACTCAGGGGAATTCGCGTTTGGATGTGATTGGAAGTGAGCGTGACCCGGCGGTCTCAGAAGCTTTTAGCGAGGAGGACTACCGGCGTGCTGTGGATATTTTGCAGCACCATTACAACCTGATTCTGACGGACTGTGGCACCGGGTTAATGCACTCGGCGATGGCGGGCGTGCTGGATCTGGCGCACACGTTGGTGCTGGTCAGTTCCCCGGCATTGGATGGTGCGCAATCCGCTTCCGCCACCTTGGACTGGTTGGAATTGCACGGCTATGGCCGTTTGGCGGCCAATGCTGTGGTGGTCATTTCAGATTCGTCTTCGCCAAAGCCCACGGTGGATATGGATAGTGTGATCGCGCACTTCGCGGCCCGCACCCGTGCTGTGCATGTCATTCCTTATGATCCACACCTCGCGGAAGGGGCAGTGGTGGATATAGATCGACTGCGAAACAATACGCTGCGGTGCTACCGGAATTTGGCTGCGACGATCGCTGCGGATTTTTCCTCCACGTCTTAGGCGCGCAGTGAACTGTTGATTCTTTCTAGACTGGGTGCATGCGCGTTGCGATGATCTCCATGCACACCTCCCCGCTTGAACAGCCGGGGTCCGGTGATGCCGGTGGAATGAATGTTTATGTCCTCAATACTGCGCGGGAGCTCGCTGCTGCGGGAGTAGAAGTCGACGTGTTCACTCGTGCGACCCGTCCCAGCCAGGGCGAGGTCGTGCAGGTTGGTGACCGGCTGCGGGTGATCAATATCGTGGCTGGCCCGTATGAGGGATTGGCGAAGGAAGAGCTGTCGACTCAGTTGGCCGCATTCGCTGGTGGAATTGTGCAGTTCGTGCGATGTGAAGATCTTTCGTATGACGTGATCCATTCGCATTACTGGTTGTCGGGCCAGGTGGGCTGGTTGTTGCGTGATCTGGCGCGTGTGCCATTGATTCACACTGGTCATACGTGGGCAGCAGTGAAGAATGCGGCGCACAAGGATGCGGGCGGTGATTCGCCGGAGACGGAGGCGCGCCGGATCTGTGAGCAGCAGCTCGTGGATAATGCTGATGTACTGGTGGTCAATACTGATGATGAGATTGATCAGCTGAGTAGACATTATGACGTTGATCCATCGCGGATTCGTGTAGTCACGCCTGGTGCAGATACGCGGATGTACACCCCCGGCACGAACCGGAATACGGAATTGGCGCGACGCCATCTGGGCATCCCGGTGGATAGCCAGGTGGTGGCATTTGTGGGACGCATGCAGGAATTCAAGGGTCCGCAGGTGCTCCTGCGGGCGGTGGCTGAGCTGGTTGACCGGGATCCGGGGAGGAATCTGCGGGTGATCATGTGCGGTGGGGCGTCGGGAAGCGATGCGTCGGTGGATTATTACCGCGCGCTTGCCCACAAACTGGGATTGAGCCGCAAGGTGCGTTTTTTGGGGCCGCGCCCGCCGGAGGAGCTCGTGGCGATTTACCAGGCAGCCGATCTTGTTGCGGTGCCCAGCTATAACGAGTCTTTTGGGCTCGTTGCGGTTGAGGCGCAGGCGACGGGCACCCCGGTGATCGCAGCACGCGTGGGTGGGTTGCCGTTGGCTGTCGCGGATGGAGAGACAGGACGGCTTGTCGACGGGCATGAGCCGCAAGCCTGGGCCGATGCAATCATGGAGCTGCTTGATGACGACGCACTGCGCATCTCCATGGCCGAGGCTGCCGTGAAGCGAGCGGCGAAGTTCAGCTGGTCTGAATCAGCTGCGGCGCTGACGCAGGTCTATGAAGAGGCACAAAAAGAATTCGTGCCTGCGATCCAACGCAGGCACGCAACAGGGGACTGAGACTCCCGCTGTTAAAAGGGTTAGTAGCCGAGTTCTGCCAGGGCCCAGTTCAAGCCAGCGCCGGCGACATTGTCTGCGTGTGCCGCAGCGTAGCTGCCCACGGCATTGCCGAAGGTGTTCGCAGCGGCGCCGACTTCGCCAGGCGTAGTAGCACCGGTGGCGAGGGCCACTGCCGCAGATGCAGCGAAGACGCGGGTGTCTCCGGCAATCACAGCTGCATCAGATTGGGCTGCGTGGACTGCAGAATCGAATTGCTGCTTCGGCGTCGGCTCAACCAAGTCTTCCGGTGTGACAGATGGGTTGTTGTCCACGAGGTACTGCTTGATTTCAGCTTCTTCTTCAGCGGCGGGCACGACATCAGCGCGCTTTCCGGAAGCCGATGCCGGAGTGAAATTCTCGTTGACCTTGCCGTCGGCAATGCCGTAGCCCTCTTCCAGTGCTCGGTCAGCGCGCTGTGCAGCACCGAGCGGGCCAATGCCCATGGATGTCATACCGATGATGTGACCAGTCTTCGGGTCGAAATTCACTCCGCCGGAATCCCCCGGGGCGTAGTCCAAGCCCCAGTTCCACACGGTGTCGGATGTGTAGAGGAGCTGGATGCCGCACTTGCGGGCACCGATCGAACCGTCCTTGCAAATTGGTTTGCCAAAATTGTCCAGGCGGACCTGGCCAGGAGCCAAGGTACGGAAGTCCTCCACGCCAGTCAGGGGGATTGGGCGGCTCGGCTGGCCACCGAATTTATCGCGGGATGCTGCAGCGCCATCGACGGGAGTAGAAGGATCCAGCACTACGACACCCCAGTCGGTGGAGTTGCGGGCTTTGCGTAGGGACGTCGATAAGCCGTCATAGCCACCTGGAACGTTGACCGTGCGCACGATGCCCACGTTTCCGATGCGTTCGTAGCCACCGCGCGCCGGGGTGTATACGTCCTGGCCCATTAGCACGCCCTGGTCGGACATACCCACGACGCAGTGACCGGAAGTGAGCATGATGCGCTGCGTCTTGCCGTTGCCAAGTGCGACATCGCCAACCGGGCCCTGCGAACACGCCGTGCTGTACGTCTCGGGGTGGGTCTTAAGGCCCGTCAGTTCTTCTGTCGTCGGCTGATCCGGGCCGAACGGACGCTCCGGATCAAACGGGCGGACGCGCAAAGGTGCGCCAGGTGCGGCTAGTGCCCCCTGTGATTGGGCGGGGCCCGTGGTCGGAGCTGCCTGAGCCACAGGCAGGGCAGCTGGGAGGATGCTCAGCGCGAGGCTGAGGAGGGCAACAGGGGACACAATTCGACGCACAATCACACAAGTCAATGTAGACCACATTGACCCCATATGTGGCAGTGAATAGCTGTGAATCTGCGTCGCTGCTTCTCATGCAAGTTTTACGGCAGAATCTCACCGAAAATGGCATGCTGGGGACCATGAGCAACGGAAAGCTAATTCTTGTCCGTCACGGACAGAGCCAGTGGAACGAATCCAACCAATTCACCGGTTGGGTCGATGTCGACCTGACCGAAAAGGGCGAAGCTGAAGCGGTGAATGCCGGCAAGCTGATGAAGGAGAAGGGCATCCTTCCCGACATCGTGTTCACTTCTTTGCTGCGCCGTGCCATCCGCACTGCGAATATCTCCCTGAACGCCGCTGACCGGCACTGGATCCCTGTTGTGCGCAACTGGCGCCTCAACGAGCGTCACTACGGCAAACTGCAGGGCCTGAACAAGGCTGAGATCCGCGAACAGTTCGGCGAAGAGCAGTTCATGCAATGGCGTCGTTCCTACGACACTCCGCCACCAGAGATCGATCCGGCCAACGAGTACGCGCAGACCGATGATGCCCGCTATTCCTTCCTGCCGGAGGTGCCGCGCACCGAGTGCCTGAAGGATGTTGTGGAGCGCTTCACTCCGTACTACATCGATTGCGTGCTGCCGGAGGTGCTCGCTGGCAAGACTGTCATGCTGGCTGCGCACGGCAACTCCCTGCGCGCGCTGGTGAAGTACCTGGACAATATTTCGGATGAGGAGATCGCTGGCCTGAACATTCCGACGGGCATGCCGCTGGTCTACGAATTCGATGCTGACGGCAAGGTGACCAACCCAGGTGGCACCTACCTTGACCCGGAGGCAGCTGCGGCTGGTGCTGCTGCTGTGGCAAACCAGGGGAATAAGTAGTCCCTTCCGTGAGCACCATTTACGTCTTCCTTGCGGGAGCGTTGGTAGCGGCCCTCGCTGCCGCTGGAATTGAACGATTTCGGCAGTGGCGGGGGCACAGTCGTGCGCACGATTCTTCAGAAGAGAATCAAGCCCGCACGGTTAGCCACATCCTGCATTTGGTCATCCAGGGTTCACCGACAGGAATCACCGTTATCGGTCGCCGGGGTGAGGTGATCTTGTCGAATGCGGCATCGCACCAGATGTCGATCGTGCATGACCGCACGCTGAACCCTGAGGTGTGGGGCGTGGGTAAAGAGGTCTTCGAGGACCAGGAGACTCGAGTGCTGGAGATGAATCTCAAGCACCGTTCCACGGGTAGCCGAGTGAACAATGTTCGTGCTGTCGTGCAGCCGTTGACGATGTCTGAAACCGAGCACATCATTGTGTACTCGACGGATGAGTCCGAAAACGCACGCATGGAATCCGCACGGCGCGATTTCGTCGCTAATGTTTCGCACGAGCTGAAAACACCTGTGGGTGGCATGTCGCTCTTGGCAGAAGCACTGCTGGAAGATCCTGACGATCCGGAGACCGTGGTGTACTTCGGCGAGAAGCTTCTCGGTGAAGCTCACAGAATGGGCGCGATGATCGCGGATCTGATCAACCTGTCCAAGCTGCAGGGCGCGGAGGCTCTTCCGGAAATGGCGCCGGTGCGCGTTGATGACATTATCGACGAGGCCGTGGAACGCAATCAGCTCGCAGCGGAAGGGCACGAGATTGAGCTGACTCGGGGCGAACGGTCCGATACCTATGTGGTCGGCGATAGGTCAATGCTGGTCACCGCTGTGTCGAATCTGATCTCGAATGCGATCAATTACTCACCGAAGGGCCGCCCGGTAAGCGTGACCCAGAAGATCGTGCGTGATTCTGTGGTGCTCATTCGCGTTACGGACCGCGGAATGGGGATTGCTCCGGAGGACCAGAAGCGAGTCTTTGAGCGCTTCTTCCGGGTGGATAAGGCACGTTCGCGACAAACAGGTGGAACGGGTCTTGGTTTGGCCATCGTTAAGCATGTGGTGGCAAACCATGGCGGTAATATTAAGTTGTGGTCGCGGCTGGGTACTGGCTCGACGTTCACGATCGAGTTGCCGGTATTCGCGCCGGATAAGGAGGCTTCCACTGTCGTGCCGGCAGAAATCGCCGAGTTAGCCAGTGGGGAGTCCGCCGAGTCGCAGCCGAAAATGATCTCTTTGGCGGGCCGTTTAGTGGGGCGTGCTGAGGGCAAAGAAGATTAGAGAGGGTTTAAGGAAACGCAATGACAACGACCATCCTGATTGTTGAGGATGAGGAATCGCTGGCCGATCCACTTGCTTACCTCCTGCAAAAGGAAGGTTTCGAGGCCCTCATCGCGCCTGATGGGCAGACTGCTCTGAAGGATTTCGCGGCCAATGACATTGACTTGGTTCTGTTGGACCTCATGCTTCCGGGCATGTCCGGCACGGATGTGTGCAAGAAACTGCGCGCGACCTCTGATGTGCCGATCATCATGGTCACCGCGCGTGATTCGGAGATTGACAAGGTCGTCGGCCTTGAGCTCGGCGCGGATGATTATGTGACTAAGCCGTATTCAACGCGCGAGCTCATTGCTCGTATCCGCGCGGTGTTGCGTCGCCGTACCGGGTCGGGGGATTCCGCGGAAGAGGCGGCATCTGAAAACGTGCTTGAGGGTGGCCGCGTTCGCCTTGACGTAGAGCGCCACACGGTCTTCGTCGATGGCACGCCTGTGCCGATGCCTCTCAAGGAATTTGACCTGCTGGAGTATCTGATGCGCAATGCTGGGCGCGTGCTCACTCGTGGCCAGCTCATTGATCGCATTTGGGGCTCGGATTATGTCGGCGACACCAAGACCCTTGATGTTCACGTGAAGCGTCTGCGCACCAAGATTGAGCAGGAGCCGTCCCGCCCAGAGCAGCTGATCACTGTCCGTGGCCTGGGCTACAAATTCGAGGCTTAATTCTTCCGACCTAGACGCGAGATCACGAATTAGCTGCCCGGGTTGCCGGGTGCACGGATTTCGCGTCCGCGGGCATCTTTGCTCGCGCTTCGCAGTGCTTTTCGACGATCGCGTAGGGCTTCTCGCCGATCAGCTGAATCAGCTCATCGCGCATGGACTTCCACACCGGGGTGCTGTTTCCGGAGTGGCAGGTCGGGTCGTTTGTGCACCACCAGTCGAAGTCTTCGCCACCGTCGCCCCACTGGCGGCGGTCGTATTCGCCGATGGTGGTGCGGAGGATCTCCTGGCCGTCGCTACGCTCTTGCCATTCATCTTCGCGTGAGAAAGGCACCTGCCAGCACACTTCGGGCTTAGAGCCGATGATGTTGCGTCCTTCCGCCATTGCCCACTGGTGCAGTGCGCAGCCAGGGCCGGTGGGGTGGCCGTGGCGGTTAGCGAAGATGCAGGCCCCGTCGACGACTGTTGTTTTCAATGACGGTTCTTCTTCATCGTCGTCCCATTCGAGCCACGGTTCGAGCTCGACTGGATCAGCGGCCGCAATGTAACTGTCCACATCATCGGGGCGAAGCTGCCAGAATTTTGCAGGCATTTCAGCGACCGCGTTGTAGAGGTCATCGCGGTCGGTCTCATCCGAGAGGTACGCGCCGTGAATGCAGCAGCCGACGACGGGCAGATCTTCCGAGATGCCACGGCACTGCGAGGTGCCAAAACGGCATGACCAGGTAGATTCCAGCCAGGTCAGGTCGATGCTGAAGTAGTGGTGCGGGTCATCTGGATGCGTGAATTCGAACCATTCACGCGGAAAATCCGGTGGCAATTCATGACCGGCGCGGATTGATTTTCCAGCGGGCGAGTTTTTTGGAAACCCGAGAAATACAGGTTGGTTCACACTGAAACACGGTAGACGGTCTAGGGTTGAACCTGTGCGACTAGGTGTATTGGACGTGGGCAGCAACACTGTCCACCTCGTGGCAGTAGATGCCCGTAGTGGTGGACGTCCGACCCCCATGAGTGACTGGAAACAGTCGCTTCGGCTCGTGGAGATGTTGGATAAAAAGGGTGCGATTGACGATAAAGGTGTCAAGAAGCTCGTAGAAGCTGTCCAAGAAGCAGCGGCCCTGGCTGACAATTTGAAGTGCGAGGAATTACTCGGCTTCGCTACCTCTGCAGTGCGTTCTGCCACGAACTCTGAAGAGGTTTTGAACCATGTGGAGAAGAAGACCGGTGTGAAGCTGCAGGTCCTCTCCGGTGAAGATGAAGCCCGTCTGACATTTCTCGCTGCCCGCCGTTGGTACGGCTGGTCTGCGGGCAAGATCACCAACTTGGATATCGGCGGTGGCTCTTTGGAGATGTCCACTGGTACCGACGAAGTTCCGGATGTCGCAGTCTCGCTTGATCTTGGCGCTGGTCGCTTGACCCACGAGTGGTTCGACACCGACCCGCCAGAGAAGAAGACTGTGAATACTCTGCGCGATTACATCGACGCGGAGCTCGCCGCGGTTGCCGATGACTTCCTTGATGAGGGCGAGGCTGGTCTTGCAGTGGGCACTTCAAAAACGCTGCGTACCCTGGCACGACTGACTGGTTCGGCCCCCTCTTCGGCTGGCCCGTACGTGAAGCGAACGTTGACTGCGCCGGGTCTGCGTCAGCTCATTGCCTTCATTACACGCATGACTGCTTCGGACCGTGCGGAGCTTGAGGGAGTCAGTTCTGATCGTTCCCACCAGATCGTTGCGGGGGCCCTAGTGGCTGAAGCAGCGATGCGAGCCCTTAATCTTGATAAGTTAGAGATCTGCCCCTGGGCATTGCGTGAAGGCGTGATTCTGAGGCAGATCGATAAAGGGCAGAACTAAGGAGAAGACGACGAGATGGCCGATAAGCAACTAACCGTTGCCGAGTTGATGGCCCGGGCTCAGAAGGAGAACCCGGATGCTCAGCCACGGCGCCGTCGCCGCCGCAGCTTGGACGAGGGCGGTATTTCCGTCGCTGAGCTGACCGGTTCACTCAAGGCTGTGGATGCGCGTCCGGCCGAGGTGAAGCACTCCTCTGTCCCGATCGATGCTGAAAACGAGAAGCCCAAGGCACCGCAGAAGCCGAAGCAGGACAAGAAGGAAGCTCCTGCGCCGAAGCAGACTACCCCGAAGCCTGCGGAAAAGAAGGCTGAGCCGGCAAAGCCTGAGGTGAAGAAGCCTGAGGTAAAGAAGCCGGCACAGCCGAAGCCGGAGGTAGCAAAGCCCGCCGATCAGAAGCCGGCAGCCAAGAAGGAAGAGGCGCTGAGCCGCTCCAGCTTCAAGGCAGTTGCTCCGCAGCCGAAGCAGACGGAGCAGACTGGGCCGATCTCGCGGGTCGTGTCGCTGGATGATGCGAAGCAGAAGCAGGTGGAGGAGACGGGGGAGATCCCGGTCGTCGATAAGCCTGGCACTGATGCTGACCTGGAAGCGACACAGGAGCACCCTGTTGTTGCTGATGAGCCTGCATACGATGGCTCCGTTGAGGAGTACGAGGAGGACGTCAGCGTCAACCCGATCCTGCTGGTGCTGCTCGTCTTCGCTGGCCTGGCCGTCGGCGTGCTGGTCTTCCTGGGCTTCCAGTACCTGTGGGGCCAGTTCAACCCGATCCTCGTTGGTGTGCTCGCGCTTGTGGCAACTGGCGGTGCGGTGCTGCTCGTTCGCGCAATGAAGACGGGCCGCGATGCTTTGACGATGACGCTTGCCGCGATCGCGGGCGCAGCCATGACATTTGGTCCGGCGCTCATCGCGCTGGCGTAATAAACGTCTCGCCACAGTGGCCCGCACGAGGGCTGCTGTGGCACTCTTAGGTGCATGAGCACCTCTATTGCAGTTATCGGTGCCGGAAATATCGGGGAAGCCCTGATTTCCGGCCTTGTTTCTTCTGGTGTCAATCCAGAAATGATCACGGCGACGAACCGTACGGAATCGCGTCGTGAGGAGCTTGCGCAGCGTTATGGCGTGATCACCACCGATGACAATATCGAGGCGGTGACGGACGCCGACGTGTGCTTCTTGTGCGTGAAGCCGTATGCGATCGGCGAGATGATCGAAGAGTTGTCTGAGGCGGTCGCTAGCAATGACACGTCGACTGTGCTCGTCTCCATGGCAGCGGGGGTGACGCTGGAGGCAATGTCCGATGCGTCGCATAGCGCGGGTACTCCGGTGGCGCGCGTCATGCCGAATACGCCGATGCAGGTGGGCAAGGGCGTATGTGTGGTTTCCTTCGGTCGCTTCGTGGAGGAAGACCAGCAAGAGCTCGTGACTGATCTGCTGGGAGCGGCCGGCCAGGTTGTCGTCGTGCCTGAGTCGCTTATCGACGCAGCCTCCGCCATCTCTGGTTCCGGCCCCGCCTATTTCTTCCTCATGGCCGAAGCACTCGTGGATGCTGGTGTGAGTCTTGGCCTGCCACGCGATGTGGCACAGTTGCTTGCCTCCGGCACTGCTGAGGGTGCTGGGGCGATGCTTGCGCACTCGGGCAAGTCCCCGGTTGAATTGCGTGCTGGTGTTAGCTCGCCGGCGGGCACCACGGTGCGGGCGATCCGCGAACTTGAGGAGTCCGGTCTGCGCGGTGCGTTCTACCGTGCGACCGAGGCTGCTGCGTCGCGTGCGGCAGAAATGGGCAAATAATCCCCAAAAAATCTGACGGGACCTAAGACGGCATTTGTGCTGGCAGGGGAACTAGCGACGGCAGGGGGCCGAGAGATCTCTGTGAAGAATGTTAAAGTTTTCCAGCTTTTGAGTCGCATGTGACACTGGTTTCACGCTAGGCTGTTCAAGGCACGTGCGTGTACGTCCTGTGGGAGGGGAAGCCTACAGCGCGCCACAGTGCTGGAGGTTGATTAACACATGGCAAATGAAGATAAAGGCAAGTTCCTGACCGTGGCCGAAGTTGCGGAAATCATGCGTGTTTCCAAGATGACGGTTTACCGCCTCGTCCACTCCGGTGAGCTGCCGGCAGTGCGCGTGGGTCGTTCGTTCCGCGTGAACGAGACGGCTGTCAGCGAATACCTGGAGTCCTCCGTCTACGACGTGGGATAAGTCTCCAGCCTTTTTTGGCTGCTGCTTTCTTTTTGTCTGGGGCAGTTTTTGTTTCGCCTTGTCACGTCGGTAGAATTTTTTCAGTATTCGTGCCGTGCGTCGAGTTTTACTCGATTCCGATCCGGGAGTGCACCCCGGGCGCGCCTCTGAAAAGCGGCGGACACGGCAGGAACTGTACGTACGACAGACGAAAAGTGAGGAAACCTAATGGGTTCTGTTATTAAGAAGCGCCGCAAGCGTATGTCCAAGAAGAAGCACCGCAAGATGCTGCGCCGTACCCGCGTTCAGCGTCGTAAGCTCGGCAAGTAAAGCCGAAAGCTTCACCTAGCGGCCACTGCCAAGCCGCACTAATGGCACCCTTCCGCCAGCGCCCTGATCGGGCGAGCTTGGTGGGAGGGTGCTCTCGTTTGTAATTAGTGGCGCTTGCG
>NZ_CAMXWS010000007.1 GCF_947253065.1 uncultured Corynebacterium sp. | reverse complement strand
TTCTGCGCGATGTCCTGGATCACCGTGAAGGTGGTCAACACCGTCGGCTTCTCCGCGGCCTCCTCTTCCGTCGCCGGTGCACAACCCACCAGCAGCATTGCCGCTGCGGCAAACGCTGCGAATCTCCGTGCTATAGCCATTTTCATCTCCCATCAGAACGATATTCCGTCATTGCAGTTTCTAAAGTACGTCTTGCCGTACTTTTATTTTCGTAAGACTACACCGCTTGACGAAGGTAAGCCAAACCAAAGAAAACCGCCCGGCGGAAAACCCACCAGGCGGCCGTAGAAGGAGCGCGGAAAACTACTGCGAGACGGTGATACTCACCTTCTGGAAGCTCTTGATGTCCGTGTAGCCACACTTCGCCATCGCACGGCGCAAACCACCGACGAGGTTGTAGCCACCCCACGTGCTCGTGGACGGACCATGCAGCACGGTCTCCAGGCTCGGACGATCAGCACCGCTCGCGGCAATGATGTCCTCGTGGGATGCGCCACCATCACGCGCCAGACCTGCCTCAACCCAGCCGTAGCCGTACTCGGTCTGAGTGATCAGGCCGCGCGGGAAGCGCGGGTGCGCGCTCTGAGACTGCCAGTAGAAGCCGTGTCCAGCAGCCTCGGCTGCAGCAGCGAGCGGCTGCCCCAGCATGACCGCATCCGCACCACAGGCAACGGCGCGGGCGATTTCACCGCTAGTGTCAATGTCACCATCGGCGATCACGTGGACGTAGCGGCCCTCAGTCTCGTCGAGGTACTCACGGCGCGCCGCCGCAACATCGGCGATCTGGGTAGCCAGGTTGGAATCAATAGCCAGCGCCAGCGGCGAGGTGGTGGAGCCCTGTCCCACGATGATGCCGGCCGCACCAGCGCGCATCAGGTGCAGTGCAGTGGTGTAATCCGACACACCACCGGCAATGACAGGCACCTCGAGGGAACCAATGAACTCCTTCAGGTTCAGCGGCTCCCCACCCTCCTGGACATGCTCGGCGGAGATGTTCTCACCATGGATGAACAGCATCTCCGCACCAGCCTTCACCACAATCGGCGCCAGCTCGCGAGCGTTCTGCGGGCTCACACGAACAGCCACGGTCACGCCAGAGTCACGCACCTGAGCAATGCGCTCAGACAACAAATCCGTATCCAGAGGAGCAGCGTGCAGTTCCTGCAGCTCCGCCACGCCCGGCTGACGGAAGCCATGCACGTCCTGATCAGCGAACAGAATCGGCTCGATGACCTTCTTGATCGCCGCATCCAGGTCCGCGTGACGGCCCCACAGGCCCTCAGCGTTGATCACGCCGAGGCCACCCTGCTTGCCCATCTCAATGACAAATTCGGGGCTGGCCAGAGCGTCCGTCGGGTGGGAGACGAGGGGGAGGTCGAAGGTGTATGCGTCGATATGCCAGCGCAGATCAACATCCTTCGAGGAGCGCGTGCGGCGCGAAGGAACAATATTGATCGCGTTCAGGCCGTACGCACGACGCGCCTCGCGGCCAATGCCAATTTCAACGTAGTCGCGCATCTATTAACCCCTGTAGTTCGGTGCTTCGACGGTTTGCGTGATGTCGTGCGGGTGGGACTCACGCAGGCCAGCGGTAGTGATCTGAACAAAGCGCTTGGTCTGCAGCTCCTCGATGGAGGCGGAACCCGTGTAGCCCATCGCTGCACGCAGACCGCCCACGATCTGGTGGGTGATGGCATCTAGCTCACCGCGGTACGGCACGCGACCTTCGATGCCTTCCGGCACGAGCTTGTCCTCGCTGGTCACGTCTGCCTGGAAGTAGCGGTCCTTAGAGAAGGAGCGCTTCTCACCCGTCAGGCCACGACCCTGCATTGCGCCCATGGAGCCCATGCCGCGGTAGCGCTTGTACTGCTTGCCACCGACCACGACGATGTCGCCCGGTGCCTCAGCGGTGCCGGCGAGCATGGAGCCGAGCATGACGGACGATGCGCCAGCTGCGAGTGCTTTAGCCACATCACCGGAGTGCTGCATGCCACCGTCAGCAATGATGGGGATGCCAGCCTTGCGTGCCGGAACGGAAGCCTCGAGGATCGCGGTGATCTGCGGGGCACCGACACCAGCGACGACGCGGGTGGTGCAGATGGAGCCCGGGCCGATGCCAACCTTGATGCCATCAGCACCAGCGTCAACCATTGCCTGGGCTGCCTCACGGGTAGCCAGGTTGCCGCCGATCACGTCGATGCGGTCACCGAAGTCGCGCTGAACACGACTGACCATTTCAAGGACACGGTTGTTGTGCGCGTGAGCGGAGTCGACAATCAGGGCGTCAACGCCAGCCTCAACAAGCAGGCCTGCGCGCTCATAGGAGTCTTCACCCGTACCAATACCGGCAGCGACGAGCAGACGACCCTCCGCATCCTTGGAGGCGTTCGGGAACTGCTCCGTCTTCACAAAGTCCTTGACCGTGATCAGGCCTGTGAGCTTGCCAGCATCATCGACGATCGGCAGCTTCTCCACCTTATTGGCGGACAGGAGGTTCAGTGCCTCTTCCTTGGACACACCATCCTTTGCCACAACCAGCGGCATCGGGGTCATGACCTCGGAGACTGGGCGGTTGAAGTCACGTTCAAAGCGCATATCGCGGTTGGTGATGATGCCGGTGAGCACACCATTTTCATCCACAACTGGCAGGCCGGAAATGCGGAAGCGGGCGCAGAGCGCGTCGACGTCGTTAAGCGTCATGTCTGGCGTTGCCGTAACTGGGTCGGTGACCATGCCCGACTCGGAGCGCTTGACCACGTCAACGTGCTCGGCCTGGTCCTGCGCGGACAGGTTGCGGTGCAGCACACCAATGCCGCCCTGGCGTGCCATCGCGATAGCCATGCGCGACTCGGTGACGGTGTCCATCGCAGCCGAAGCGACTGGAATGCCCAGCTTGATATTGCGGCTGAACTGCGTGGAGGTATCTACCTCGCTCGGAACAATGTGGGACTCCGCCGGAAGCAGAAGCACATCGTCAAAGGTCAGACCACGGAACGCGATCTTGTTCGGGTCGTCGCCGCCGGTATGGATTCGTTCGCTGGACATGATCACTCGCTCCCTTTCTCCGCTGTGCGCGACGTGCGCTAAGAGGACTTTGGCACGTCACTGCGTGTACCCAAGTCAGCATACTGCGTGACGCAAATTAAGTGACAGCCCAGGTGGCCACTCCCCATCTGCTTCAGTGTGCATGTTTCCGTGCGAGCGCCCTGTGGAAGAAATCCCACGAAAATTGAACTTGGTCACGGGTGGGCAATAGGGTTGGAAGCGTGAATTTTGACTCCATGATGCCGCGCGACCCGTTCGCTGATGACCCCAACGACCCTGCGTCGTTCATCGAGGACGATGAAATCGTGGAGCCGCTGAGCCCGGAAGAAAGAGAAGGGGTCATGCGTGATTTGGCCCAAACCCGCGAATTCAAGGCTGTACTTCAGCCGCGTGGAATTTTGGGCATTCACTTCCTGTGCGAGGACTGCGAGGAAGTGCACTATTACGACTGGGACATCATGATCACGAACATGATTGCCAGCTTGCAGGGCGAACTGCCGCCTGTGCATGAGCCGAGCGCCCAGCCGAATCCGCTGGCGTATGTGCCGTGGGATTACGCGTTAGGCTTTCTCGACGGGCTCGACGCGCGCTAAACGCCTACTCCCCTGCGGGCAATTCCCGGACGAGGTTTTCCTACTGCGAGGATTGCGCGTCAGCCTGTGGTTGCGACGCGCCCAAGGACTTCGTTGTCGTAGGAATAGTCGGGGTCGTCGACGTTGCACGTGGGCTTGACGACGGCTCGGTCCCCCGCCCCGTCGTCGGCTGCGGTGCCTCTGTCACCGTGACCGTGTGGGTGACCGGATCCGGGGTGACGGTGACCGTCTCAGGCTTACGGCTGTCTTCCGGCCTGTCCTTCTTCGGCGGTGCCTTCGTGACAGTCACTGTGTCAGTCGCCTGCGGCGCCGGGACGACATCACGCTCGCGCTCATTGCGCTTTTGCTCACGGTCATCCTTCAAGGAATCCCGCAACTGCTCAATCAGCACGCGTGCGCCGGCAATATCGCCAGACTGGGTCTTATTATCGATCTCGTCCAAGGCGGTAGCGAATTCAACGACATCGGTACGCTCACCGAAGATCGCTTCCGAGGGCCCATAAAGAGCCGAGCCCGGCGTAGCGTTATACAGCGCTGCGCCAGTGCCAGCCACCATGACGGTTGCTGCGGCTGCGCCAACCAGGCCAGCCATCCATGGGCTGGTACGGAAGCGCTTCTCATCCTTCTGGGTATCCAGCTGGTGGCGACCACCACGACCCGATACACGGCGTGCGCGACGGTCTGCGAGCGAAACCACCGGGGTTTCCTCAGTGGCCATCTCAGCGCAAGCATCGCCTTCCAGTTCCGGTGCGGCCGGCATCGGCGCCTCGATTTCATCGCGGAGACCAAGCAGAAGGAATGCCAGCTCATCCGAACCAGCAGAAGGATCCACACCGCGAGACAGGTCAGTCAGAAATGCATCGCTTGCGAGCAGATCATCCATATTCTCAGCGTGCCCAATGATTTCTTCGCCGTGGTGCTGGCGTGGCTGCCCATCGCGGCCGCTGTTGAATTTCTGTCCCATGGCTACCCTCCTTGCTTTCAGATCGGTTCGCGTTTCCTCGTTGTGTATTTCAGCAATGCGCGGAAATCATCGCGCTTCAGCCAGATTGCTCTTGCTGGTGCTGCTCGGCTTCGACGGCTTTTCTCATCGTGGTTAGTGCCCGGTGCTGCGCAACACGCACTGCACCCGCGGTACTGCCGATGATTTCTGCTGTTTCTTCAGCGGAAAGTCCGACGAAGACACGCAACACAACGATTTCTCGTGCCTTCTCACTTAACAGATCGAGTAATTCACGCACTCTGTTACTTTCGGCATTCACCATCGCCGCATCTTCAGGGGTATGTCCCTGAAATTCCTGGTCAGGCATCTCATCGGTGGGGCTAGATTTATCCCTGGACAGCGCGCGATGGGCATCGGTGACCTTGTTGAAGGCGATGCCATAAACGAAAGCCATGAACGGCTTTCCTTTGTCCTCATATTTGTGGACGGAGGTGGCTACTGCCAGACAGATCTCCTGGGCCACGTCCTCTGCTGTTGGGGTGCGCCCGCCGCTGATACGTGCACGGGCATACCGCAGCACGGTCGGGTGAACGATCTGGATGATTTCCTTCAGCGCACGCTGATCGCCCTCCTGTGCACGCGGGACGAGGAGGGCGAGGCGATCGTCGGCATCTGCTGCAGCCACGTCTCTCCTTCGTGCGCTCGGTCGGGGGGCGAACCAGCCCGGTTTTTAATCGGTCTTTCGCAGCGTACGCCACGAAACCAGCTTCTTAGGCGTGTTTATCGTACGCGTTCTGCAGCGCCTTGCATAAAAAGGCACGACAGCTTCCACGCTCCCAAACAGTGTTAACCAGTGTGATTAGAGACACCTGATGAGAAAACTCACCGCAGGACACTAATAATTCACCGAGCTTTAACCTGCCGGGATTCCTACAGTTCACGGGCGTGCCACAGGTGCCAAAACCCTTAGTTCAAACTGTGTGACACCTGACAGAAACCCGTTGTTCACCCTTGCCTTGCACACTCCTATCTCGGTGCTTCACCACCCAGTATGCACCTGCGATGCACGGGAGCTTCCCACACATCTGGGCATAACGGGGACGAAGCAATGCTTTTGAGTCATACACCGAGGAGATCTTTTCAGCATGCCCACCATGTCCATGCCGCAGCAGCTGCCCGGACCGAACGCCGATTTCTGGGATTGGCAGCTCCACGGAGCTTGCCGCGGCGAGGCTTCCGATGTCTTCTACCACCCGGATGGGGAGCGCGGTCGTGCCCGCACCAACCGGGAGAACCGCGCCAAGGCGATTTGCTTTGGCTGCCCAGTCCTCGAGCAGTGCCGTGAGCACGCGCTCGCTGTGGCTGAGCCATACGGCATCTGGGGCGGCATGAGCGAATCCGAGCGCCAGGCCATCCTGCGTGGCACCGCAAAGCACCGCACCAGGGCAAAGGTCGCCGCAGTCTAGAAAACCGAAGACCCCGCAGCCCAGTTCACTCTAGAGGGCAGCGGGGACGATCATTGGCCTGAAAGATAAGATCAAGCCCGCCTTAGTGGCGGTCATTTGCGATGCTGAAAGCCAAGATCAGCTCGATGATCTTACGGGAATCAAGACCCTTCATCGGAGCCTCCTTTCTTGTAACTTTTTATTTACCTCCCGTTCACTTTACCTCTTTGTAGCCGCATCCCAAAACCATCTACGCAGTACATTGCGTCAGACGGGCTCGCCATCGCCTGGACTATCACTGGACTATCGAACGCCCAAATAGAAGACAAAGGGCCTGACTCCGATAAAAGTTCGGAGTCAGGCCCTTTGTTGGCTTCTTCCCTCGATGACCTCCGAGGGAAGAGTGCGCTTATGCCACGGTGAGACTAGTGGCTGTGGCCGTGCTGTTCTTCTTCCTCTTCAGGCTTGTCCACAACGGAAGCCTCAGTGGTGAGAACCATGCGTGCCACGGATGAAGCGTTGACCACTGCGGAGTGGGTCACCTTCACCGGGTCGATGATGCCCTGCTCGATGAGGTTGCCGTACTCGAGGGTGGCGGCGTTGAAGCCTTCACCATTCGGCAGCTCAGCGGTCTTGGACACAACGACAGAGCCGTCAAGACCAGCGTTTTCTGCAATCCAGAAAGCGGGCTTGGTCAGTGCGCGAGCAACTGCCAGGACGCCGACCTTCTGCTCACCTTCGAATTCCTCAGCGTAGGTCTCGAGTTGCTTGGAGATCTGCACGAGAGCGGAGCCACCGCCAGCGATGATGCCTTCCTGGGCAGCAGCGCGGGCTGCGTTGATGGCGTCCTCGACGCGCAGCTTGCGCTCGTTGACCTCGGTCTCCGTCGGAGCACCGACGCGGATCACTGCAACACCACCGGACAGCTTGGCCAGGCGCTCCTCAGCCTTCTCCTTATCCCAGGTGGAATCGGTGTTCTCGATCTCGCGGCGGATCTGCTGACGGCGGTTCTCCACAGCCTCAGCAGTGCCAGCACCGTCAACGATGACGGTGTCATCCTTGGTCACGGTGACACGACGGGCGGAGCCCAGCACGTCGAGCTCAGCGTCCTTGAGGTTCACGCCGACCTCCGGGTCGATGACCGTTGCGGCAGTGACCACAGCGAGGTCATCCATGAAGGCCTTGCGGCGCTCGCCGAAGTACGGGGACTTCACGGCGACGACCTTCAGGGCACCACGGATGGTGTTGACCACGAGGGTCTGCAGCGGCTCGCCCTCGATGTCCTCTGCGATGATCAGCAGCGGACGGGAGGTACCCACGGCCTTCTCCAGCAGCGGAAGGAATTCCGGCAGGGAGGAGATCTTGTTACGCACAAGAAGGATCTGCGAATCCTCAAGGACAGCCTGGCCGGCCTCCGGATCAGTCATGAAGTAGGGCGACAGGAAGCCCTTCTCAAAGGAGATACCTTCGGTGACGTCCACGTAGGACTCGATGGACTGGGATTCCTCGACGGTGAGGACGCCGTCCTTGCCCACCTTGTCCATCGCACCGGAAACCATCTCGCCAACGACGGAGTCGCGGGAGGAAACGGTAGCCACATTTGCGATCTCCTCGGAAGAAGACACCTCGGTGGCACGAGCCTTGAGCTCCTCAACAGTCTTTTCAGCTGCTGCGGCAATACCCTTGTTCAGCTCGATCGGGTTGGCACCGGCGGCGACGTTGCGCAGTCCTTCGTCGATAAGCGCCTGCGCGAGCAGGGTCGCGGTGGTGGTGCCGTCGCCTGCGATGTCATTGGTCTTCACAGCAACGGACTTGACCAGCTGTGCGCCGAGGTTCTCAAACGGATCCTCAAGATCAATATCGCGGGCGATGGTCACGCCATCATTGGTCACGGCCGGGCCACCGAAGGCCTTGTCCAGAACCACGTTGCGGCCGCGCGGGCCAAGAGTGACGCGAACGGAGTCAGCGAGAACACCAACGCCGCGCTGGATGCCCTCGCGGGCCTCCTGATCAAATGCAATCAGTTTTGCCATTGTGGGGTTCTTCCCTCCCCTTCTTTACTTCTCGACGACGGCCAGCAGGTCACGAGCAGACAGGAGCAGGTACTCCTGGTCGCCGTACTTGAGCTCGGTGCCGCCGTACTTGGAGAAGATGACAGTGTCGCCTTCCTTCACATCGACCGGAATGCGGTGCTCGCCCTCATCGTCCCAGCGGCCCGGGCCGACAGCCACGACGGTAGCCTCCTGCGGCTTCTCCTGGGCGGAATCCGGAATAACCAGGCCGGACGCGGTGGTGGTCTCAGCCTCGACGATCTGGACGAGGATCTTGTCCTCAAGGGGCTTGATGTTGACGTTTGCCACGATGAAAACCTTTCTTGAAAGTTGTTCTTTTTAGCTTTCTTGTCGGCGACACCACGCCAAGTGTGGTGCCCTGCCAGGGAGGTTTCGCGATGCGCAGCCGTCGTCGCGGGTGAACAAACTGTGCCCAAAACCTGGTTAGCACTCTACCTACGGGAGTGCTAAACGACAACAAGGCTGGGCGCACATGCCCAGCCTTATAATCCGCTCCCCCCTATGTCCGTGCGTTCTATGCCTGGGGCGTGCCCAGGTTCAGCACGGCATTACGCCACAGCTGATATTCCTCTTCATTGTCCGAGCGGTAGTTGCGTACGGCACGGATCGTGTTTTTGATTCCTTCCACTACTTCCTCGTCGATGCCTTTTCCTGCACGTCCGGTGAAGATCACCGGGCCAGAAATCGCGGTCACCGGATCCTGGAGGAAACTCGGATTATTCGTCGCTGCGGTGTTGCGTGCCATGGAAGCGACCGGATTCGGCTCCGCTCCCTCTTCCTTGGCCTGTGGAGAATAAAACGCATCGTAAGACGGGCCGTCGTGCTCGAAGGCGACCTTGACTCCTTCACTCACGACGGGGCCGAGAAACTGATTCGCATCATCAAGATCGAAAACGATGCGGCGAAAGGTCAGATCCGGGTTGACGAGCAGCCCAAATTTCTCCTGGTCGCTGTGGTTAGCCATGCGGTTATCCTTCAAGGTGAAATGTGACGAAAGGCAATAACGCACATAACAGTAACCCGGATTGCCCAACTTGGCTCGGCGAGCGGAACCACAGGCTGGGCAGCCACATGGAACAGGGCTTTTACAAGACTTAGCTCGCGGCTGTAACGAGCGGAATCTCCACGTCCAGCGAGGTATCCGTTGCTGTATTCAGCCCAGATGGCTGACCGCCCTCATTAATCAGCTGTGCTGCCAGCGCCGCAATCATCACACCGTTGTCCGTGCACAGCGCAAAGCGCGGGACCCGCAATTCAATTCCGTGTTCAGCACACCGCTGCCCTGCCAATTCACGCAGACGCGAATTCGCCGCAACGCCTCCGCCGAGCAGCAAGGTTTTCGCGCCAGTGTCCTGGCACGCCAGGATCGCCTTCGCGGTGAGCACATCAACAACAGCTTCCTGGAAAGAAGCACAGACATCTTCAATGCTGATCACTTCGCCGTTGCGTTCGGCGGCCTCGACATAGCGTGCCACGGCAGTTTTCAACCCCGAGAAGGAGAAATCAAAGCGGTGCTCGCCACGCAGGTCCTCCGCGCGCGAGAGACCACGCGGGAAACGGATCGCCTGACCATCGCCCTTCTTCGCCAACGCATCGATCACCGGTCCGCCCGGGTACCCCAAACCGAGCAGTCGGGAGACTTTGTCGTAGGCCTCACCCGCGGCGTCGTCAAGCGTGCTGCCCAGCTCCTTCATCGGCTTGCCCACAGCATCGACTTCGAGCAGCTGTGTGTGCCCGCCGGAAACCAGCAATGCGATCGAGTGCGGCAATTCCTCCGCGCCCTCAAGATTGGCCACGGCAACGTGCCCGCCCAAGTGGTTCACACCGTAGAACGGCACGCCCCATGCCGCTGCGTACGCCTTTGCAGCAGACGCGCCAACGAGCAATGCGCCCGCCAGGCCCGGACCAACGGTTGCCGCGACAGCATCAGGCTTATCGACGCCAGCTTCCGCCAGCGCCTTCTCCATCACCTGCGGCATGGCCTCCAGGTGTGCGCGGGATGCGATCTCAGGCACCACGCCTCCGAAGCGGGCATGCTGCTCCATCGACGACGCGACTGCATCGGCCAGGATTTCTACCTGCCCGTCCTCATCGAGTCGCACAATACCCACGCCTGTTTCATCGCAGGAAGATTCAATTCCAAGAACAATCACTGCCTGCTACTCCTTTCAAAAGGGCCTTCTCCCCCATCACGGGCTTCGCGCTCGCTGATGCTGGGCCGCATCATGGTGTATGCATCCGCGCCTGCTGGTTGGTAATAGCCTTTGCGCACACCGATCTTGTTGAAACCGTAGCGCTCATACAGCCCTAATGCCGCTTCGTTATCGGTGCGGACTTCTAAGAACATCTGCCCGTCATACATATCGGCAGCGTTTGTGAGCTGGTCCATAAGCACCCGGCCAAGTCCTTTGCCTTGGTGTTCACGAGCTACTGCGACGGTGTAGACCTCAAATTCCGGGTCATCGGCCGGACCGAGTTTGGCCAGCCCGGCATAGCCGACTAATTGCTCGCCCTCCGCCTCGTCGTCTTCGTCCCCGCTGTCTTCAAAGACCCCGACGTAGAACGTGTACGGGTGGGCGAATTGCACCAGGAACACATCGCGTGACCAGGGAGTCTCATCGGCGAAAAGATCCGCCTCAATCGTGGCGGCCGCGCTCGCATCGGCAGCGGTGAGCTCACGCAGCTTCATCGCTGCTCCTCAGCTGCCTCCGCCGCATGTGCACCCTTCGGCAGATCCGGGATCGCCGGCGATTTCGGTTTCGGCGTCGGCTCCTTCGCATCAGGGCGACGCAAATAAAGCGGGACGAGTGGCTCTGGTGTTGCAGCCAGATCCGCAACAGCGACAAGACCCGCCGGACGCGGTGCGACATACGTGAACGTGTCAGCTTCAACCGCGAGCTGCTCGCGGAGATTCTCCGGCACGCTCACCACGTCGGTCTTGTTGTCCGTTCCTTCAAGAGAAACAGCAGCGGGCGCGATCACATCCGGACCAGAAACGCGGTTCTCCCCTGCGTACTGTGCCCAGTACACCTCACGGCGACGGGCATCAGTGACCACCAGCGATGTCGCTTCCGGTGCATCTGCTGCAATCTGCGCGGCCACAGCATCGTGCGTGCACACCCCATGAACGGGAATGCCGAGCGCTTGCCCGAAAGCGGAGGCAGTAGCCATGCCCACGCGTAGACCGGTGAAGGGCCCTGGACCGCAGCCCACAACCACGGCACCAAGATCACCGAATTCCTTGCCGCTCTCGCGCAGCAGCTCGACCACCGTAGGAACGAGCAGCTCATTGTGGGAACGGGTCGGAATGATCCGTTCTGTCAGCGTGACGTGCTGCCCATCGGTCACTTCCACGAGACCTGCAACAAGGTCGGTGGTGGCGGTGTCGATGGCCAGGACGATCATGTCTCGCACTTATCTCCGCTTACTCAGCACGAACGCCGAAGCGCCAGATATCGCCATCCCAGTACACCGGGAAGCCCTGCTCAGTGCTGAAGAACTGATCGAAGTAATTGCCGTTGCACAGGTCCATGACATCGTTGGACACCGGGTCCACCGAGTCAACACCTGCCTGTGGGTCCTTGGACAGCAGCAGGTAGTTATTGCCAGATTCAAGGTCGACCTGGTCGGCGACATCGCCGGCGGCCTCCAACTTGGCGTCGACAAGCTCCTTCGGCTCTTCTGCACACACCGGGACGAATGCTACGACATCGTCACCGTAGACCTGACGCAGGTCGAGCAACTGTCCAGCGACCGCCGCATTAGCGGGCGGCTCCATGTTTTCCAGTGTCTGCACGAGCGAACCGGATCCTTCCGCACTGCCTGCGGACGCTGAGCTAGAGGCACTCGAGCTCGTTTTTGGCAGCAGGAAAACCATTGCTGCGAGCGCAATGATCCACAGCGCAATGACGATTCCGAACCAGCCTTTTTGGGCACCTGTGAGCTTTTGCATGGCCACAACCCTACTCGGACGGCGTCCAGGAGATGATCCGACCCTGCGATTCGGGGTCTTCTTTCACACGCGTTTCACGATCCAATTCCACGAGCAGGTAGCGCGCAGCGATCTGCTCGACGAGGCCACCGCCCCATTCCGCCACCACCACAGAATCAGTCAGTTCCGTGTCCAGGTCCAGCGCATCGAGCTCACCCAACGGATCCACCGCACCAGTGCCACCGACGCTGTCGAGCAAACGGTACGCATCCACATGAACAAGCGCCGGGTTCCCCGGGGTCAGCGCCTTGTGTTCGCGCGCAATGATGAAAGTCGGACTAGTCACACGCCCTTTGACGCCCATTCCTTTCGCGATTCCTTGCGTCAACGTGGTCTTTCCTGCGCCCAGCGGGCCATCCAAAATCACTACGTCGCCCGCTTCAAGCGCCGCACCGAGTCGCTCCCCGAACGCACGAGTGTCTTCCGCGGTCTCGCACTCAACCGTGCCTTTTTCCACAAACGGCGGCTTCATTACACCTCGCCCTTTCGCTTATCGACGTCCCCTGTACCCCCATATTCCCTGCGCACCCTTCCATGCGGCGTGCACACCACCTCATAGTGGATCGTCCCAACACGATCTGCCAGCTCAGCAGCGCTGATGCCACCGTTGCCGAAGATGATCGCCTCATCCCCCACTGCGACATTGTCAGCGTTATCTCCCAGCCAAATAATGAACTGATCCATGCACACTCGCCCGACCTGCGGGTAGCGGCGACCACGGATAGTCACTTCAACTGCGTCTTGCCAGGACCGTGGCAGACCATCGGCATACCCCACTGGAACGACCGCCGTCCAGCCATCTTCTGGCGCCTTCCACGTCAGGCCATAGCTCGCGCCCTCCCCCTTCTTGATGCGTTTCACCGCAGTCAGGTTCGCCGCCCAGGTCATGGCTGGGGTGAGCGCGGCGGCGCGGATAAGCACATCTTCGTTCTGCGGAACTGGGTTGAGGCCGTACAACGCGATGCCTGTGCGGACCTGGTCGAAAGTGAGCGCCGCGCTGGTCAGCGTTCCTGGTGAATTGGCCAAATGATTGCGCTGCACGTCGAGTCCTGCCTCACGTGCACGCTCAATGGCGCGGGTGAATGTGGCCAGCTGGTCCGCATTATGCGGGTGCTCTGGCTCGTCCGCGCACGCCAAGTGTGACATCAACCCAACAACATTGAGCCCAGCCTCGTGTGCCTGTTCAAAAGCCGCGTCCCAATCTTCCTCGTCGATCCCGGAACGATTCATGCCCGTATCCACGACGATGTACAACGGTGCGGAAACGTCGTGTTCGATCAACCAATCCAGGTGCTCCTTGCCCGGAACGCCAATCTCAATGCCTTCCGGAATCTCCTCGCCCGGCTCCCACAGCCACGCAGTCACCGGCTTGTCCGTCAGCGCGCGGACCTGTCTGGCTTCATCAAAGGTGGCAACACCGAATGCATCAGCACCAGCTTCATCCATCACCGGAACCACGTGCTCAGCGCCGTGGTTATACGCATCAGCTTTGACCACGCACACCAAACGGGTCGTACCCAACTGCTCTTTCAGCAAACGCGTATTGCGCGCGATCGCCCCCACATCAATGCGCAAAACCGAAGAACTCATGGGTGACATTGTGCCACTGCGACACTAAAACATGTGGACGATACCCAGCACGATAAGCAGGATTGATACCGCCCACGTCGCACCGAGCGAGACCTTCTGCGAATTCTCCCGTGCAGCATCAAAGACCCGCGCCGCCGGGCTATCCGGTGCAAGACGCACCCACCCCACCAAGATTGCGCACAGGGTGGGCAGACTCAACGCCACCGTCGCATACAACACCAAGAATGCGTAGCGCACCGCCACATCGACCCCTGCTGCCGACAACACCGCAAGACCGCCATAAAACGGCACCGAGGTCGCCGACTGAATCAACCCCAGGGCCAGACCGACCACCACAGTCTTGAAAGATGGCGACCTGAGTGGTTCCAGAACCCGGTTGACCAGGCCAGAATTATCCCCACCCCGCAGGGCTAACAAGCCGGTGAGCACACCAGTAGCGATCAAAAGGATGCCAAAAATCGGGCCCTCGACGAACCTGAGCACCAGATCACCCAGCCCGTCGAAGACCACCAGCATCAAAAATGCCAAAGCGGCCACACCCAGCCAGTCGCCGGCGATCAACAACGCCGAAGTCTTTGCGTACTGGCCGTGGCGGCCGCGGGGCAACATCACGCCGAGCGCAACGATCACTCCGATCAACAGCAGGTTGATCGAATCGACGAATGCGAACTGAACGGCGTGAAGCATGCCGAGAATCTACTCGACAGTGACGGACTTAGCCAGATTGCGTGGCTTATCGATGTCCTCATTACCGCACTCCTGCGCAATGAATGCCGCCAGGAACTGCAGCGGAACCGTAGCCAGCAACGGCTGCATGATCGTCGGAGACTGAGGGATACGCAGCAACCAGTTTGCGTACGGCTCCACAGCGGTGTCACCCTCTTCCGCGATCACGATCGTCTTCGCACCACGTGCACGGATCTCCTGGATATTGGAGACGATCTTGGAATGCAGCTGGGACACACCACGCGGGCTTGGCACAATCACCACGACCGGCAGATCATCCTCAATCAGCGCGATCGGGCCGTGCTTGAGCTCACCCGCAGCGAAGCCCTCAGCGTGAATGTATGCGAGCTCCTTGAGCTTCAGTGCACCCTCAAGTGCGATCGGGAATCCAACGCCGCGACCGAGGAAGAGCATGGTGGACACAGCACCAAGGGTGTTCGCGATGTGCTTGCACTCGTCGAAGTTCTCCAGTGCAGCTTCGATCTTCTCCGGGATCGTCTCGAGCTCATTCCAGATCGCGTGGATCTCATCCGGGTACTTCGTGCCCTTCGCCTGCGCCAGCGCCAGACCAACGATGTAGTTAGCTGCAACCTGCGCCAGGAATGCCTTGGTGGATGCCACACCGATCTCCGGACCAGCGTGGGTGTACAGCACAGCATCCGACTCACGCGGGATCTGCGAGCCATTGGTGTTGCACACTGCGAGCACCTTCGCACCCTGTGTCTTGGCGTGCCGGACTGCCTCGAGGGTATCGGCGGTCTCACCCGACTGGGAGATCGCCAGAACCAGCGTGCGCTCGTCCAGCACCGGGTCACGGTAGCGGAACTCAGAAGCCACCTCGATCTGCACCGGGATACGCACCCAGTGTTCAATCGCGTACTTGGCGGCCAGACCGGAGTGGTACGCCGAACCACAAGCAATGACGAAGACCTGGTCGAAGGACTTCAGCTCACTGTCAGTAATGGTGTTCTCATCCAGCGTGATGCGCTGGCCATCCCAGTGCCCAGCAAGGGTGTCACGGACAGCAGCCGGCTGCTCGTAGATCTCCTTCATCATGAAGGAATCAAAGCCACCCTTCTCAGCAGCTTCCAGGTCCCAGTCGATGGTGAACGGCTTACCAGCACCTGGCGTGCCGTCGAAGTTGAGCACACGGTAATCATCAGCCGTGATGACCACGACCGAATCGGACTCCAGCTCCACGGCATCCTTGGTGTGCTCAATGAAAGCAGCCACATCGGAGCCCAGGAACATCTCATTTTCGCCGACACCGACGATCAGCGGAGTCGAACGACGAGCCGCGATGATGGTGTCCGGGTGATCAGCGTGCGTGAACAACACGGTGAACGCACCCTCGAGTCGGTTGAGTACCTTCAGTGCCGAAGCCTCAAAATCGCCCTTGGTGGAGCCTTCATCCTCACCGTTGTATGCACGCGCAAGCAGGTGCGCTGCGACCTCAGAGTCGGTCTCCGATGCCAAGGTGACATTCTCGCGCTCCAGCTCAGCGCGCAGCGGTGCGAAGTTCTCAATGATGCCGTTGTGCACGATCGCCGCACGCCCGTCATAGGACAGGTGCGGGTGCGCATTCTCATCGGTCGGACGGCCATGCGTTGCCCAACGGGTGTGACCAATAGCGGTCGTTCCGCTGAGCGCATCCGTGCCCAATTCAGCAATCTTGTCTTCAAGGTTGGCCAGCTTGCCCGCCCGCTTAGCGACGGTCAGATCTCCCCCGCCAGCCACGGCAATACCCGACGAGTCATACCCGCGGTACTCCATCCGGCGCAGCGCTTCGAGCGCGATGGGCAGCGCTTGCTGCTGACCTACATAACCCACGATTCCACACATGCGAACAAGGATAATGCACGCCTAAACCTCAGACCGGACCAACACCTCCGTGGGCACCTCTGCGAACGATCCCGCGCCCCCGAGACAATTCAATGCAGTATCCTGTTCCTCGTGTCTGCGAAGTTGAAGAAGCTCAGCGAATTGTCCAAGCGTGGCCCGTACCGGGTCATGGAAGGTGATCTTGGGTACACCGGCCTGTCCGGCAAGGTCTTTGTGCCTGCCGAAGGTAAAGGCATCCCCGGTGTGGCTTTCGGCCATGACTGGATGAAGAGTGCCGATGATTACCGCAAGACCCTGCGCCACTTGGCTAGCTGGGGCATCGCCGTTGCTGCACCGGATACCGAGCGTGGCTTCAAGCCGAATCATTCCGGTTTCGCTGCTGACCTGGAAACCTCGCTGCAAATTCTCGCTGGTGTGAAGATGGGCAACGGTAACGTCACCGTTTCCCCCAACAAGCTCGGCATCGTCGGCCACGGCATGGGTGGTGGCTGCGCTGTACTTGCCAGTGTGAACAACGAGAAGGTCAAGGCTGTTGCCCCGCTATACCCGGCATCTGTCGCACCTTCTGCGGACCAGGCTGCCCGCTCCCTTTTCCTCCCCGGCCTAATCATCGGTCCGGATGAGGACGCGGACGCGATTTTTGATCCGGGCAACCCGGCGCGTTTGGCTTTCAACTGGGCTGGTCCGGCCGCGTACCGCACCGTGAAGGACGGCAACCAGAAGTCCTTCAGCGAGGACGGTCTGAAGAAGTTCCTGCTTGGCCAGGGTCGTTCGAATACCAGCGTCCAGGAGACGGTGCGTGGTCTGCTCACCGGTTTCTTGCTGCACCAGCTCGACGGTGAGAAGAAGTATTCCGCTTATTCCGAGCTGGATGCTGAGGGCAAGAATGTCGAGTCCGTCTACGGTGTTGAGCTCGCCGACCGGGCGGAGTTCCATCGTTCTGATGCTGGTTCCAAGGGGCTCTTCTAACTTCGCGGCTGCTCCGTCGGCCCTTCCCTACGGAGCACACCTTGCACCCGCCCGTGCCTCATCCCGCGGTATGTTCCGCGTGGAGTTTGCGCGGGCGGTTTTTTGATATTCATTTCTTTGGCTAGGGCCTGTTGGCGGGCCGCCTGTTCCATTTGCTTTTGACTTTGCTTGAGCACCAGCTCAAAATCAGCCATTCGGCGTGCTGTTCGCTCTTGGAATTGTTCCGCGAATTGTTGGAAGTCCATTACCAAGCCCCCGTCTTCCGTGCGCGCTGCTGTTCTTCAGGTTTCTGCTGTTGTGCCGGCTGTTCCTCCACCGCTTGCTGCGGTACTTGCGCCTCAGCCGGTGCGGGTTTCTCAACAGGTGCTTGTTCCACCGGTGGTGTCATAGCTGCGGGTTCCACCAGTCCCTTCTTCGGCGGTGCCGGTGGCTCTTCCACCTCAGCTAGTTCAGGTGGTGGCGCGATCGTCCCGTTCTCATCGCATTCAGGTTCAGCCTCTGGTTGTGGTTCAGGCGCTGGCACAGGTGCTTCTTCGCATTCAGGTTCAGCTTCTGGTTGTGGTTCGGGAGCAGGCTCAGGACATTCCTCCACTGGTGGCAGCGGACATTCCATCTGGGAGAACGCATCCGCTACGGATTGGCCAAAGGCTTCGAGCCCTGCGGTCACCTGGCCGACGATGCAGTCTCCTGCCGGTCCGATCGGCGGAACACTCGGCGGGACAGGCAGATTCGCATCAATATTCACCGTGATATTCACGCCCCCACCAGCTAGCCCTGCCGCAGCCGGAATCGTTGGAGCTGGCGGCCTCGGTGGTGTTTCCGGGCACGAGGCGGGCGTCGTTTCCACCACCGTCTGTGGCGGCGGCGCTGTTGCTGGTGCCGGTGCCACCGCTGGTGGTGGTGTCTTTGCCGGAGTTACCGTCTCTGGTGCAGCCGGAACAGGCGCGGCTTGTGCCGGGGTAGTCGGTGGGCATGGTTCTGCAGCAGATGGCGGTGACGCTGGTGCTGGTGTTGACTCTGGGCACGGTTCTGATTTGGGTGCTGGCTGTGGTGCGGGGGCGCTATCGCATTTTTCCGGTGAGGTGAATTTCTTGGTGTCGGGTGGTGGGGCGTCACATGTGCCGTCGCAAAGCTCGCGCAGGCCGTCGTAGCACCCACCGATTGATTCGTTTCGGTCCTCGACTGTCCTCTCAATGGACAACAGTCCCTGCAGGATCGGGGCTGCAACACTTGCGCCGAGTTTGAGGAACGGAACGCCTTTCACCGAATGGATCAATGAGAGCAGGATATTGATGATCATCTGGATGCCGGTGTTCGCGGCCGAATCGATCTTGTTCACCGAATCCGCGCATTCCGACGACTTCTGCACAAGCTGATCCAAGCTATCGGAATGGTCGCACTGCTCCTGGTCCAGCAGGTCCTCATGACCGGCGATGCCGATACTGCGCAACCATTCCTCATCACCGGCAGAACTCGACGAGCCGACCCGTGGTAGCCCAGCGAGTGCACCGATCAGCCCAGCGACGCCGCCACCCTTCGGATTGATATGCGCCATCTCCGGTGGAACAGCACTGGTATCCAGACCATTCGTCCAATCAATCTTCGCCGAAATGGATGCCACACGAGCACCTACTTGCGCCGATGTTGTTGCAGGCACGCCGGGCACCGAAGCAAGCTCCCGGACGATCGCATCAAGACCGCTTTTCAGCTGCACATTAGACATAACGGCTCAACTCCGCAGCAGTAGCAGCATCAACAGTTTCGACATCATCGAGGACCCGGAGGATTTCCTCGAACTGGTTCACGCGAGCCTGCAGGCGGTGAATCGTGCGATCGTGAACGCGGTGCACAGCAGAGGCAACGCTTGCCCCATGGTCAGCAAACCCCTGCCCAAACGCACCTGGATTGATCGCGGGCTTCCGCGCCTCAAGCTGATCAATCGCCTCGTTATAGCTAGTGATCCTGAACTTCAACACGACCCGGAGTTCCTCCGGATCCGCATGTAGCTGTGCCACACTCATCACTCCCCCACGTGATTGAAGCCGCAAAAAGCGGCAGTCTTCATCTTTCTAAAGACTTAGACTGCCGCTGACCCCTATTCGGTTCCCTCGAACCGAAAATTTGTTTAAACCGCTGCGACCACCGCTGCCAGTCGTCCCGCGACCTTGCGCGCGTGCTCTTCTTCAGCAGCTTCCACCATCACGCGGAACAGCTCTTCGGTGCCCGAGGGACGCAACAGCACACGGCCATCGCTACCCAGCTCTGCTTCAGCTTCAGCGATCGCTTCCTTCACCGCCGCGTCATTAAGAATCAGAGACTTGTCCGAGACCGGCACATTGATCAGCACCTGCGGCAGCACCGTCATCACGGCCGCCAATTCCTTCAGGCTCTTGCCCGTCTCAGCCATACGCTCCATGATCAACAGGCCCGACAGGGTGCCGTCACCGGTCGTTGCGCGCGCGGGCACAACGATGTGGCCAGACTGCTCGCCGCCGAGCGAGAAATCGCCACGGTTGAGCTCTTCCAGCACGTAACGGTCGCCGACCTTCGTCTCACGCATCGAGATGCCTTCACGCTGCATGGCCAGCTTCAGACCAAGGTTGCTCATCACCGTGGCAACCAGTGTGTTCTCGCGCAGGGACGACTTTTCCTTCATGCCCAGAGCGAGGACCGCCATGATCTGGTCGCCGTCAATGACATTGCCTTCCGCATCGACAGCCAGGCAACGGTCCGCGTCACCGTCATGAGCCAAGCCCAGATCAGCATTGTGCTCCACGACGGCTTTCTGAATCTGCTCAATGTGCGTAGAGCCCGAATTGTCATTGATGTTGTACGCATCAGGCTTATTGAAGATGGCCACAACCTCAGCGCCCGCCGCAGCGTACGCCTCCGGGGCGATCTTCGATGCCGCACCATTCGCACAGTCCACCACAACCTTGATGCCCTTCAGCGACGTCGTCACCGACTCCGCCAGGTGCTCAAGGTAGCGGACGTGTGCATCCGGGCTTTCCTCGATAATGCGTCCGATACCGGTACCAGTCGGGCCGCCCTCTTCAAGGTTGGCCATTGCGTGCTCGATCTCGTCCTCCACGGCGTCGGCAAGCTTCTTGCCACCAGCGCTGAAGAACTTGATGCCGTTGTCCGGCATCGGGTTGTGCGATGCCGAAATCATCACACCGATATCCGCGCCGTAATCATCTGTGAGGAACGCCAAGCCCGGAGTCGGGATCACCCCAACGCGGAGCACATCCACACCCTGGGATGCCATGCCCGCGGCCATCGCAGCAGCGAGCATCTCACCCGAAACACGCGGGTCGCGCCCAATGATCGCAGTGGGGCGACGCTGCTCCGAACGCTTATTCCGCGTGAGCACTTTCGCCGCAGCCTGCCCGAGCTTCAGCGCCAGCGGCGCAGTCAGTGACTCATTGGCCAAGCCACGCACACCATCAGTTCCAAACAGTCGAGTCATGACAATCAATTATGCCGTAGACGCTGTTTGCTGCTCGGTACGGGTTCCAGTTGACGGCACAGCGTCGATTTTTTCCAAACGTCCCCGAGAAAGCAGAAACGCCGCCACCCCACAGCGTGGGACAGCGGCGAACCAGCGTGAAAAGCAGTGCTTAACGCTTGGAGTACTGCGGTGCGCGACGTGCCTTGTGCAGACCAGCCTTCTTGCGCTCCACTGCACGAGCGTCACGGGTGAGGAAGCCAGCCTTCTTCAGGGTCGGGCGCTCAGCCGGGTTGTAGACGTTCAGTGCGCGGGCGATAGCCAGACGCAGTGCGCCGGACTGGCCGGTCGGGCCGCCGCCGCCAACGTTTGCCTTGATGTCGAACTGGTTCTCGCGCTCAAGCAGAGCCAGCGGGGACAGGATGTCCTGCTGGTGCAGCTTGTTCGGGAAGTAGTCCTCGAGGTCACGGCCGTTGACCGTGATCTTGCCCTCGCCCTCAACGACGGTCACGCGAGCGATTGCGCGCTTACGACGACCGACAGCCTGGATCGGGCCCTCGTGGAAGGAAGCGACCTCGACGGTCTCTTCCTGGGTGTCCTCGTCGCCTGCGACGGCGTCACCGATGGTGTAGTTGAACTCCTCGGTGGCAGCGGTAGCTGCGTCGATGTCGGTCTGCGTAGCCTCGACACCTTCCGTCTGGCCAGCGTTCGTGGTCTCTTCGGTGATGTTGTTCGGCTCGGTCATTACTGTGCCACCTGCTTAAACTCGAAGTTCTCGGGCTTCTGCGACTCGTGCGGGTGCTCGGAGCCGGTGTAAACGTGAAGCTTCTTAATGGACTGACGAGAGAGGCGGTTGTGCGGCATCATGCCCTTCACAGCCTCTTCGATCACGCGGTCCGGACGCTCATCAAGAGCACGGCCCAGGGTGATGGACTTCAGGCCACCCGGGTAACCGGAGTGGCGGTAGCGCATCTCGCGATCGCGCTTGTTGGACGAAATGTGGACCTTGTCAGCGTTAATGACAATGACGTGGTCGCCGGTGTCAGCATTCGGCGCGTACTGCGGCTTGTGCTTACCGCGCAGCAGATCTGCCACGGTGGAAGCAAGCTTGCCCAGCACCACGTCGGTAGCGTCGACGACGTACCACTTGCGGGTAATGTCACCGCTCTTCGGGTGGTAGGTAGACATATATGACTCCTTGAAGTCTTTATCTAGAGGCTGCCGGCCAGGGCGCGCTCAACCTTTCCCTTCCCGGTTCCGGCGGCCGGTGGAGACCCGGTGGGAAGACCCGATAAATCCTTCAGGCCACTAGGTGGCAAAAGGTTTTACCGGATGGCAAAACACACAGGGTGTTTACCTTAGAGCAACTGGTGGTCAGACACCAAAACGTCGCCGCTGCGAAACGCTGCTGCGGCGACGTATCTTCAACATGGTTCGAAACGTCTTGAAGAGACCGAAAAAGATCCGAAATAGCTCTGTGGGCACCGCCAGCCCCAGGCGGTGCCCACAATGAGAGCCCGATGAAAGGTGCGCGGGCTTTATTCGCGTCTGCTCCCCAGGATGTGGGAATGGTTTAAGGGAAAGCCCGCGCCAGACAGATTCTGATTATTCGTATTTACCCCCAGCTATTTGCAGCAGCAGTGTTGACGGCCTGCATACGGTTGTTGCCCTCATCGACCGCGCGGCCAATGGTTGCCAGGATCTCGTTGAGTTCCGCGGCGGCGGTATCCCACTTGGCCTGGTGTGCCTGGTAGCTCTCAGCGGCTTCGCCTTCCCAGGTGGCCACCATTGGCTTGAGCTGACCCTTGAGATCTTCGAGCTGGCTGCCGATGTTGCGGGAAGAAGACTCGATATCAGCTGCGGCACCTGCCAGCGAGCCGAATCCGTACTTAATCACTGTCACGATGTTCTCTCCTTATTTTGGGATGTGTGGTGTGCGGTGTGCGACGAATGGATCTACAGCGCCAGGCCGCCGGACGGTGCGATGGTGGCGAATACGTCAGAGTTGGTTGCGTCGACGTTTTCGAAATTGCCGGCATTGTCGCGAATATTGGTTGCGATTCCGCGGAGTGCCTCGCTGAGACGGCGCTCGGCGTCATCGAAACGGATCATCAGCTCATCAAAGCTGGCCTGTGCGGTACCGGACCAGTAGTCGCGCGTGGATTGTGCGACATCCTGCAGGCGATTGAGTTCAGCATTCACCGCGTCGTTGGTGCTGTCTACATTGTTGGCCGCGTTGCGCATAACGTCGGCTTCTGTACGGAACTGAGCGTTGCTCATGTTTCCTCCCCCGATGTGTTGTGTGTTGAAAAGAAGTGGATGGGGCACGTTGTTCAAAACCGTGTTCAAACCATTCGTGGCCTTTCCATCCTTATTTGACTGCCCCGCCCCCCGTTTCGGTTCCCTCAAACCGAAAACTTTTTGGGCTTGAGGGATTTTGGCTGCTAACCAGGCGAGAATCGGGCGGATTCATTGGCCATCGTGCACGTGGCCAACTGCACTGTGGTGGGCATGGTCTTGGTGTGGCAACCAATGGAGATCTGCACGTCACGGTCGGTCCAGGTACTCCATTGAGCTTTTGATCCATCGGGCAGATCGTGTTCGTAGCGGACACTCGTGTCGTCACTTTCGATGTGACGTAACTCTGGGTCTTCTTCGATGTCTTTTTTGACCTGGCGTATGACGGCTTCAGGTTCGACGCCGTAGAGCGGGTCAACGGCGAGCTGGAGACGGAAGTCCGGATCGGGACCTGTTGCCCGCCACATGTCGCCATCAGGCTCAAGGTGAAAGCCGACGGGCAATTCAACGCTCAAACCATCTTGTTCAAGCGTGACCTTGTCTACCTTCGCAGGCTCTGGCGTTTCTGGTGACTCTGGCGGCTCTTCACTGAGATCGCTCCCGATTGATTCTTCTGACCACGGAGCCTTATCTCCCACTTGGTTGGCTGCTTCGGAGCTATTGGCCGCTAGTTCATCCGTTGAGTTTCCTCGGTTGGTGACAAACCAGATCGCCACGGCACATACTGCGACGACAAGGAAAACAGCCCCAGTAAGCATGTAGCCGGAGCGCCCGAAACGTTCATTACGACGTGGCTCTAAGACAGGTCGTCGGACCGGGATGTGTCCGATTTCTTCCCATGATTCCGTCGCTGGATGAGTCTCGGTCCCTGCAGAGGAAGGCAGAGCGCCGGCATGCGAAACACGCGCAGCGTTATCTTCACTGTCTTCGCTGTCCTCACCGTCTTCACTGATTTCGCAGGTGAGCTCCACCTCGTAATCGCCGAAAGCCTCAATCAGCTTCCCCAACATCGCCTCGGTGGCGACAAGGTGAACTGTTGCCCACGCTGGATTCTCCCCCAGCACACTGCGGGCATAAGAGACGATTTCGCCAGCGGTCGGGGTGTCGTAGCGGTACACATTGGTCAGTCCGCTGAAGACAACGTGGTCGGCAGCAACAGTAATGGTGAGCACCGCATCTGCGGCGCTTCCTGTGGATGAAAACTCAGTGGTTGCGGGTGGGGTGGTCACTGGGGTGCCTCCGTGGTGGCGTCGATAAGCGTGCTGTGTGCGATGTGGATGGCGCCGAGCGCTTCGTTATCGCGGACGAGAATGCCGCGGCCGGGGCGCAGTGGCATTGGGCGAACGCCAAAGAGCGCGCCTTCGTCTTTGGTGCCGGACATGATGATCACGTCAGGGATTTGGTCTTTAAGCGCGCTGAGGAATGGGCCAAGTAGTGCGCGGGCGGTGCCACCGAATTTGCGGGCGACGATGATGTGTAAGCCGATATCTTGGGCATGCGGAATGAGTGACACGAGCGGGCGAAGTGCATCGTCACTGACAAGCTCGAGATCGTCGATGAGGAGGTAGATGTCCGGACCCTCCCACCACGAACGAGCGGCGAGCTGATCGGCATTCACATCAGGTCCAGGAAGTCGGCTACTCAACGTGGTCACCGTGTCAGCGATCGCGGCGGACGCCGCATCATTTGAACCGGCATAAGCCGCCACCATCGGGTGGTTTGAGACGCGCAGGTGCGTGCGCCGCGGATCGATAATGACCATGCGTGCAGTTTCACGGGACAGGTGCGCAAGGCCTGCGATCGCTGTGTTTACCAGCGTCGATTTTCCTGCGCCCGAAGCGCCGATCGCCAGCAAGTGCTGCCGTTCAAGCTTGATCGCCGCAATATCGCGACCACCGATACCAAGCACGACCTCACTGCGCTGCACGTCTGCTGCAGCGATCTCATGCACCTCAACATGCTCCGGCAGCACCTTCAGCGCCGGCACCGGAGTCTGTCCAGCTGCCTGCGCCGCGATGTGCGCGATGTCTTCTTTCGCAGTAGCAGCGATCAGCATGCTCTTGCCCGCAGCCGTAATGCCACGTCCCGGCGCGATGGGCAGTTTCTCCTGTAGTTTGCGGTCTAAGAGCGAGTCCATCGGCTCGGTGAGTTTGAGCTCCAGGCGCGTGCCAATCAGGTCACGCACATTCGGTCGGATCGCATTCCACCGCTGCGTAGTCACGATGAGGTGTACACCAGCCGCCGGGCCTTCCGCCGCGATTGTGGCCAGTGCATCCTTCAGATCTTCGAGCTTCGAATCAGGTGCGACGATCGCCTGCCAGCCATCCACGACCAGAACAGTCCGTGCGGGTCGGGCGCGACGCTTATCGACGATCCCTAGCACCTCATCCACCACCCTTCTCACTCGCTCTTCATCACTGCGCTGCGCCACGCCAGCCACGTGTGGCAGGGACTCGAGTACCTTCGAATCACCGCTGCCCGCGTCGATGATGTAGAAACCGAGCTGGTCTGTGCTGTGCGTTGCTGCCAAGGACGCCACGATCGTGCGCACCGCCATCGACTTGCCGGTCTGCGGACCACCGGCAATAGCCACGTGCCCGCCAGCTATACCCAGATCAAGGGTGAGGGGGTGTTGGCGCTGGTGATAAGGGTCGTCGATAAGCCCGATGTTCGCTTTGAGCTCCCCTGCTTCCTCGCACACTGCGGGCAAATCGACGCGATCTGGAAGAGGGGGAAGCCACACCGTGTGCGCCTGCTGCCCGCGGGCTTTCGCAGTCTGTTTTGCCGCGCTGACCACCTCAGCGAGCAGTGTCGTCGATGAATCCGCGATCATCTCACTGATCGGTTCTTCTGTCTCGTCCCATCCTTCAAAGAGACGGACCTGCGGGGAATCTTCCGGGTCTGTTGGCTCCGCGGGGCGCAGCAACGGCCCTGAAACATATGCGGCTTTGAACCGTGTCAGCTCCGTCGATGCCGTTTTGAGGTACCCCGTTCCCGGGTCCGCTGGCAGCTCATAGGCATCTGGCACGCCAAGCACCTGGCGTGACTCCGCTGCTGAGAATGTGCGCAAACCGATCCGATACGACAGGTGCGAATCCAGCCCGCGCAGCTTGCCTTCCTCCAAACGCTGCGAAGCTAGCAATAAGTGCACACCCAAAGACCTGCCCAAACGCCCGACCGCGACGAAGAGATCCGCGAAATTTGGGTGCTGGCCGAGAAGTTCTGAGAACTCATCCACCACAATCACCAAGGACGGAAGTGGCTCCAGATCCGGCCGCGTGCTTGTGCGCGCATCGTTGTAATCGGTGATATTCGCGAAATTTCCTGCCGCACGCAGCAATTCCTGACGACGATTCATCTCCCCCGAAATCGCGTCATACATGCGCTCCACCAGGATCGCTTCATCCTCAAGATTGGTGATCACCGCCGACGTATGCGGCAACCCCTCACACCCAAGAAACGTCGCACCGCCCTTGAAATCCACGAGGACCAAATTCAACTCATCCGGCGAATGCGTCGCAGCGAGTGCGACGACGAGAGTTCTCAGCAGTTCCGACTTTCCGCTGCCCGTAGCACCGATGCACAGCCCGTGTGGCCCCATGCCACCGTGCGCGGATTCCTTCAGGTCGAGGTACACCGGTTGCCCATCGGATCCAATTCCGATCGGAACAGTGAGGCGTTGGCGGCTCTGTTCCCTCCCTGGCCACATCGTCGGACCGGCAAGGTGCTCAATGTCGTCGATGCCGAGCAGATCAGTCAGGCCTGCGCCGTTCGCGCTAACGGTTCCTTTGTCCGGCCTGCGGTAAAACGCAAGGCTGCGATAGATAAATTCCGCCGCACCAGCACTGAACTGGTCCGGAACACCAAGCTTCTCCTGACCAGAGGCGGTCACTGCGTCAATCGTGTCACCGCACAGCAAGTGCAGCGCACCGTCATGTACAAATGCGTCTTCGTCTTCAGTCACCGCGATAACGCAGTCCGCCTCCGCATAGGCCATTGCACCGGGTGATCCTGCATCCACAACCGCGACCGTGAAGTGCGCGGCTTGCGGGTCACGGGTATGTGGCAGCCACTTCGCCGCCTCACACCCGCAAGCACTGATCTCCAGGCCGAGTGTTTCTGGTCCGTGAAAGAAAGCCAGTTCGGCGATCATTGCGCGAGCTGTGTCCACTGCTCCTGGTCCAGCGAGTGTGACCAATGGGAAGGCCTCTAGCTGGACCACGATCGGCATCCCCTGCACCACGCTGACAGCAGCCACCGTGCGGCGCAAGCTCACTGCGCACACCGGATCAAGATCTTCGGGCGAACCAGGATCTGCGACGTCGACAGGCGTGCACAAGGACGAAGCACCCGTGCCAACCCGCACTTCAAATGCGCGCGGATCATCAGCTGTGCGCTCCCACACGCGCTCCGTGTCCACGGCATTGACCAAGTGTTCTGGCTGCGGGTGAAAGAATTCAACATGCTTGCGCTGCTGCTTCGCATTCCCCCGTGCACGCTGGGCTAATGCGTCGAGGTGTCGCAGATACACCCGGCGCGATTCATCAATATCGCCTGCCTTTTCGGGTGGGTTCAAGGTGGCTAAAAGTCCCATCACCATCATCAGTGGGAAGACCATCAGCATGGGGCTCAATCCTCGGCCGCTGAGAGCGAAGATCGCCACCATTGCACCGATAGCGGCGACCATGACAACCGGCATGAGGATGCGCATCAGCGGTTCAGGTGACCTGCGCACCGCATCCGGAACGCTCTCTGCATCCAGCTTCCCCGTCGGCAAAGGCGGTGCCGCATCAATCACAGAACCTGTCGCCGGTGGCGTCTGAATTGGGTCATTATCCAGCCCGAGCATTATTTTCCCCCCTTGGTCCACGCACCTACCCTGTTGCGCTTCAGCATCGAAGAGCCCCCTGCTCTTCGCGCATTACAACAAGTCGGTGTCGTTGAACCGAAAGTCTAAATGCCGCGCAACCCGTATGCCTTTCTGCAATGTCCACTGAAGTGGACATCGTTCTGTTTCGCATTTTCCTGCCGGCATGCACACTGGCTTTTGCAACCAAGCACACACGGGGGAAATCATGGTCGCTGCTTCAACCCATCATGTTGTTCGAGTCACCGTGCGCATCAGCGCGGCACCTTTTCATCGCTCTATCGACGTGAGTTTGCCCACGTCATCGACGTTCAGCGAGGTGCTGCCGGAACTAGCGCGACTCATTGAACTGCCAGAGACACGACAGCCGTGGGAATTCGCCACCGCAGCGGGAGCACCATTGGATCCGCATATTCCGCTGCACAACATGCGGCTGCGGGATGGCCAGGTGCTCGCGCTGCGTCCCCATGAGCCGGTCGCGCCACCAGTGGTGCGTGATGCTGCCGAATCATTGGCGGCTACAGCAGCAACAGCTACTCGTTCGGGGATTGATACGGCGGCAACGCTCGCCGGCGCTGTAACTGCGGGCCTGCTCATCGCTGCATTGTCTACTCCACTGATCGGTGCCGCGGCGAGCACGTTGATCATGCTCGTGGTGGCTCTCGCCGCACGCTCACGTGCGATCTTCCCGGCTGCGGTGTTCAGCGCCGGGATTGTGTGCGGCGCGTGGGTCGCTGGTGGTTCCGCTTTGGCATGGCCTCCTACCACTGATGCGGCATTCGGAGCGATGTCTTCAGCCCTCGTCGTCGTGGTTCTCACTATTGGTGGGGCGTATCTCCGCCTGGCTGGTCCGCGTCTTTCAGCAGCTGTGGTCGCGGGAGCTGTCCTGATCATTATCGGTGCGCTCGGAGTGTGGTTGCCCGCGACTGAAGCACCGGCAGCGGCGGTGGTTCTCACCGGTCTCATCACCGTGATGCTCACCCCGTCTGCTGCCACGCGTGCTGCGGGTCTACGCATTCCACGGGTCCCTACCGCCGGACAAGAATTCGGTATCGCTGATGACTATCAAGATGACGTCGATGAACGTGCTCATGCTGCTCGTGCGATTACTACGGGGATCAGTGCAGCGACAGCAGTGTGTATGATTCCAGCGCTGATCATTCTTGCTTTCTCCGGTGGGGGCTGGGTTTTCGCGTTGTGTATCTGTGCTGCCGGTGCGCTCATCGTGCATGCCTCGCGCCACCACGATTCCGTGCCACGCCTCAGCCTGGGTTGCACCGCCGTGAGCGCATCGGCCTGCGGTATTGCGGCAGTCGCTGTGAGTGCCCATAGCGGTAGTGCTCACCCAGCTCTCATGATCGCCGCCGCGTTTTTTGCTCTCGCCGCTGCCACGTCTGTGCTGTGGGCCGCGCGCGTTCCTGATCTGGAGCCCACCACGCTCGTGTGGGTCGAGCGCGCCGAAGCAATCGCGATCATCGCGGTCATTCCGCTCGCCGTGCATCTCACCGGCATCTTCGAGCTCATTCGGGGGCTGTAGAAATGTCACGCACGCTTTTCCGCTTATCGACGCCACTGCTACTCCTCCCCGCCCTTATTCCCTCTCCTTTTGCATCTGCTCAGGATGTGGTGTGTGCCGTCGGCGCTCCCGCCGACGATGTGCAACCTGCAACGGAGAAAGAGAGTGAAAACCGGGAGGACATGCGCCGTCTCGCCACTGGTGCCGGGGTGAAGGTCGCGGTGATCGACACCGGAGTTGCCCGCCACCCGCAGCTGAATCAGTTGGTGGGCGGGGCAGATTTTGTCACGCCTGACGCCCCAGAGCCTTTGCTGGATTGTGATGCCCACGGCACTGTCGTCGCAGGCATTATCGCCGGAACAGAGACGGGGATCGCACCAGATGCGCAGATCATGTCGATCCGCCAATCTTCTGCTCATTACCGAACGCCAACACCACGTGAAGGCGACGAAGATGCGCCTCCTGCCGCAGGAAATCTAGAGACGCTGACCCAGGCCATTCACAATGCGCTTGATGAAAAAGCCAAGGTGATCAATATCTCGGTCGTGTCCTGTGTTGAACCCACGTTGGCATCACGCGTGGACACCCGTGGCATCACCGAAGCACTGAACCGCGCTGAGCACGAAGGTGCAGTGGTGGTGGCTGCAGCAGGCAACCTCACCCACGAGTGCCCTGCCGGATCTACTGTGTACCCAGCTCATTTTCCAACCGTGCTCACTGTCGGTGCGCGTTCAGATGCTCACACGATGGCCGATTACTCACTGCCGGTTCCAGAAGGCACCACGCTGCTTTCCGCCAGAGGTGATGTTCCGCTCGCTCTTGCTCCTGGCAATAAAGGATGGTCCGCAGGTATCGCTGGTGAGCGTGGCGCTGTCGAACCATTTGCGGGTACCAGCTTCGCCACACCAGTGGTTTCCGGCACTGCTGCATTATTGCGACAGCGCTACCCACATGCTTCAGCGGGTGAGATCAGGGACATCATCACCGCATCATCAGAACCGCACGGCGGGGCGGTTGATCCACTTCGTGCGCTGACCTTCATTGAGCATGCACAGAACCCAGATTCAGACCCGCTTCAAGTGAAGCCAGCAGAAACCGTCCGCTCTGCTGCGCCTGCTCGTGGACAGTGGATCGCTGTCAGCACCGTGCTCCTCGCAGCGCTCGCCATCGCAGCAGCCGCACTGCGAGGAATACTCAGTATGTCGCGGTCAACGCGGCCTCGCGGGTAAGTTCTGGGCCTTCCGGCAGCAGACTGATCAGGCTCCACGGCACCTGTTCAATGTGCTGCGCCCCAACGACATCGAGGTTCTCCCGTGTATCCACAAAATGGCGCTGCCCGGAAGCGCTCACCACGTGGTAGCCAGCACCGGTATCAATTCCCACTGCGCCATCTGACAGGCCAACGAAATGACTCGCCGGACTCGCTCCGGAAAGTTCAATTGCTCCCTGCGCGAGGACATCAGTTCCCACTACCGCCGCGGTGCCTGATTCAGTCGAGCAGACAGCCTTCCCATCGAGGTCAACCCATTCAGGCGCAGTGTCTGGCACATCAATGGCCAGTGGGACGTCTGCATCCGGGTATGCCGCGACCTGGGAGGTGGTGACATTGCGGGGAGTGACGCCGGCGTCGATAAGCATGTTCTTTTGTAATTCGGTGACCGCCTGAAGCCCACCATGTGGCGTGAGCACCCACGCTTTGTCGCCGCCCGCATTGTCGGCAATGAGGAGCTGCGGCAGTGGGTTCGGGAGCTTGATTGGCGGCAGCTCACGGAACGTGGTTAGCGCCGCAGCATCGATAGCCAGGCGCGGGACCTGCGCATTAAGTCCGAGCGCGCGGCGAATCACACGGCCCTGCGCATCGTCGGCTGGCGGCAACTTCGCGCGCCCCTCACGCGTGAGCAACCACTCATCCGCATCCAGCTTCACGACGACCCCCTCATTCCCCTTCAACTCCCCCGGCATCGCACCCGCCGCAATGGTCAGCCGCCCGGTGGTGTCCTGGCACGCAGACCACGCCGCGTCCTCCGCGTCGCCCGGCGCGAACATGGACGGTGCGGTAGCGATCCCGAGCGGAACACCACGCTGCATAGCTGTCAGCCGCTCATCCCCCACGCGCTGCGGCTCTTCCGCCACTCCCGCGATGAGGCGCGCGGACGTCAGGTTCGTCACCGGATGCACTTCCTCTCCGACCCGCACATACATCGCGCCATCCGTCGCCCGCAGAATCGCCGCCTCCCCCGGATCCGGATTGGGCCGCAACCACGCAAACAACCCGGACCCCGCGGCGATCAGCGCGACCGCGACAACTCCAAAGATCGCCGAACGACGCCTGGCCGCCAACGGGTCATGGATCATGCGGATATCCCCATAAATCAGACCATGCTCCACGCGCCGCCGCATGAAGCGATGGCCTGAAACCTGCGAACGCGTAGTCGGCAGCAAACGCCGTACGGTCGATGCTTCCCCCGTATCGGTATGAGTGTGCTCAGCCATGTGGACGTCCCCCCGTGGATTAGCGATGGCTTCTGTGAAAAGACGCTAAACGCGTGGAGGCCGCCCTTCAAGCGGAAGATGCACACTGAAGTGCGCAACTCATTAAACGCTGCCAGCGGACTGCGCTGGCAAGGCTTCCGTCAAAGACGTCAGCTCCGGCACCTTAGTAGACCCACCATTAGCTACCGCATCGCGCTGAAGCTCCTTGAGTTCCTGCTGGGTGAACTGCTCATTTACAGCGAAGATGGTCACGCGGCCGCGTTGATACACAGGCGTGACCCCCGGAGTGGACCACAATGCTTTGCTGACCTGCCAGTTGCGCGGGCCCGGCCAGAACGTATTGCCGGAGGAGACGATGAACCGGACCTCGAGGCGCTTGGCAGCCTCATCGGCCGGGCTTTGCGCGTTAGGTCGGCCGCGCTCGCCCGCGCCAAGGTGACCTGCCTGCTCCGCAAGAATCGACGAATTGGTGCCTGCACCGCCGGACGGCCACAAGTAGTGGCGGGCAACCGTAGGCACACCGCCTATGCCGTATGCCCAGGAATAACCATCGGTAGGTTCACCCGCAACAAGGCCCTGCTGTGTCTCAGGGCGGGAGGCCAGCCACGCATACGCAGCACGCTGATCAGCATCGACCATCCGATCCGTCATGCGGGACGCCTCAAAAGCAGCGCGCGAACCATCAGCTGCCACCGTGGACGCCCACGCACCGGTGCCCCACCCCGACAGAACAGCAAGCACCACCGAAGCGATCGAGGTCCCCCACACCCACGGGCGGGTGCCATAGCGCGCAGCGACCGGGGCCAGCGCCAGCACACGAATGATCGTTGCCACCCCGACCGCAGCGGCGGCGATCACCGTCATGGCCACGATCGTGATCAGGCGATGTGCACCGTTGTAGTGCGGTGCCCCCAACGCGGTCAGCAATGGCTCCAGCACACCATCAAACGGGTGCAACGCATGAGCCGTAGACGCGACCATGATGACGTAGAACAACGGTGCCCACACCTGCCGACGCCACACCACAGCCACGATCGCGCCGAAACCAGCCAGCCACAGTAGCGCCACCGGATCAAAGCCCGGGAAGAACTCATCCACGTGACGTGTGTCCATCAAGAAAGCCTTCTGCCAGGCCTCCGACAACGTTGCACTATCGCTGGACTTCCACGTATTCACTTCTTCCGCTTGGGTGCGCCCAGCGATCAATTGCGGCAAGAACGCCAATGCACCGCCTAATGCGGGGATAGCCAGCCACAGCGTGTCACCAATCCGGGACCGGTCCGGCGTGACCAACACATAGGTCAACCAGTACAGCGCCACCGCGAGCACCACCACCGTCACCGCCGAGGGGTGCACCTGCAGCATGCCCAAGAATGCGAACAACGTGGGCAGCGCCAGAATGCGATAACGCGGCACCTGCAAGAACAGAGCGATCACCAGACCAGACAGACCCATCGCCACGATGTACGGGCGCATGCCCGTGAAATCCGGAATCCACACCAGCACCGGCGACGCATACACACCGATTGGAGCCAGACCCGCCGCGATCTGCGCAACCATGCCCTGCCCGCGCGCAATCGCCCACGCCAAGCCAGCAGCACCAGCAGTTAGCGCCAAGCTCGGCAGAACTATCGACGCCACATTCGCCGCCACCACCGGCTCCAAACCCCCCGCCTTAGCGAACAGGGCTGTCACCGCGTGGAAAGCCGAAGGATAGAACAGATCAACATGTGTCTCCGGGCTTTGCAGCTCACCCATCCGGGTCGATGAAGCAATGCCCTCTTCCATGACAAAGCGGATGGCGTTGACGTGCCACTGGATATCCCAGCCCTGCACCACGTTATTCAGCTTGCCCGGCACATTGTCTTGGAGCTCCAACTGTTTCGCGATGAGCATCCACGCCCCCACCACGAAGCCTGCACCGGGCAGGATCCACGAAGGATCCGCGATGCTGCCCCGACGCCAATCACCAGGCCATAGAGCACGAAGCCAACTCTTCGCCCCACGTTTCTTCGCCCGCCGGGCAAACATGTAGCGCCACACACCAGCCGCGATCAGTGTCAAAAGCGTGAAGACGATGAACGAAGTCCAGCCGAAGCCGATCCCCATTGCCCCGTACATCCAACTGGCTAAACCGGCGATACCGAAGGTGACGGGCAATGATGCTGCAGCTGCCACTGGTAGCTTCGCACCAGCGACCCACGAGACGATCAGCCCCGGCAACGTGAATACCGCGATGGCCAGCCAGACAGCACCGACTGCACCCATGCGTTCTACCTCCGGAATATGTAAGACGGACTTTTACTGCCCAAGCATTTTATTCCTTCGGGGCTCCAGGATCGGTGTGCACCTCCGCAGCTTCTCGACGCTGACTAGTCAACTCCGCACGAGCTGCCAATTCCCCGTCTGCCGGGTAATCCACACCGATGAGCGTCAGCCCATTTGCTGGCGCCAAGCCCACCGCTGAAGCGCGTTCCGTCTCGCCGAGGAGGGCTTTCGCCCAGTCCACGTCTCGTCGCCCTGCTCCCACATCAAGACATGTCGCCACGAGCGCACGAACCATATGCCAGCAGAATGCATCAGCCACGATCACCGCTTCATACAGCTCCGGTTCCTCAGCGGTGGACACGTCGTGCCATTCAAAGGACCTGATCTCCCGGATCGTCGTGGCAAAGGGACGAGCCTTGCAGAAGGCAGCGAAATCATGCAGTCCGATCACCACATTCGCCACGTCTTGCGCCGCGGACAAATCGACCTTCTTCGGCCACACAGCGGTATCACGCAGGCGCGTCGGCAACGCACCGCTTTCTGCCGTGGTCACGCGGTATCGGTACGTCCGTGTCAGCGCTGAGAATCGCGCATTGAAGCCATCCGGTGCGAAGCTCACTGCTGTGACGCGAATATCCGGTTCCACCAGCTTCGCTAGTCTACGTACCAGCCGCCCCGGATCCCCATCAATAGAACGCTGGTGTAGGGAGGCAGCCGGGATATCTGCATGCGCCACCTGACCAGCAGCGTGCACACCCGCATCAGTACGGCCTGCCACCGTCAGTTCGACAGGGAAACGCAGAATCAGACGCAGTGCATCCTCAAGCTCCCCTTGGACAGTGCGCAGCTCTTCCCCGTTCTTCGGCTTTTGTCGTGCCCAACCGTGGAAGTCGGTGCCGTCATACGCGATATCAAACCGCAGGCGCACCATCTCTTCCGGATCGTCCGCACGGTCATTTACAACGCCGAGATCACTTTTTCCTGCGCCCATGCCCCAACCATAAATGGCGGCACTAGATGCGTTTGAAATCGCTCCACAAAACCCCAGGTCGCATGTTGCCCGTGTGGCAGATGTGTTTCGCTTTTCAAACGCATCTAGTGGAGACTCTTGCGGAGCTTTCGCGATGCCGCCACCGCGCCGCCACCGCGCCGTCCCCGCACATCGTTGACAACGAGAAAACGCCCGCTCCCCTCTTTCAGCAAGGTGGGAGCGGGCGCTTCGCTCTGTATGAGGCGAGAAGGTTACTTCTCGTCCTCAGTCTTCTCCTCGGCAGCAGCGTCGTCGTTGGACTCAGCCTCAGCCGGAGCTTCCTCAGCCTCAGCCGGAGCCTCTTCTGCCTTAGCTTCCTCAGCCTCAGCAGCCTTCTCCTTGGACGCGGCAGCGCGAGCTGCGCGGGTTGCCTCGGCGGTCACGGTCTCCTCGAGAACGAGGGAGATGTTGACCATCGGAGCGTTGTCGCCCTTGCGGTTCTCCAGCTTGATGGTGCGGGTGTAGCCACCTGCACGGTTCTCAAACTTCGGGGCGAGCTCGTTGAACAGGTACGCGACGACGTCCTTGTTCGGGATGTCCTTAGCCACAGCGCGGCGGTCAGCGACCGAACCGGACTTGGCCTTGGTGATCAGCTTCTCTGCGTACGGACGCAGCACCTTGGCCTTAGCCTCGGTGGTCTTGATGGAGCCGTTGACGAACAGCTGGGTAGCCAGGTTGGACACGATGTGCTTCTGGTGGCTAGCCGAACCGCCGAGACGCGGGCCCTTCTTCGGGGTAGGCATTGTTGTACTCCTCGTGTTGTTTCGCGGTCGTTAGAACCAGTGAAACTGTGTTTCTATGAAAACTTCAGTGCGCGGTGATTACTCGGCGTCATCCATGCCGCCATCGACAAAGTCGCCGGTCTCAGCGTCGTAGCCCTCAAGCTGGGTTGGATCGAAATCTTCCGGAGCGTCCTTGAGCGTCAGCCCCAGGGAAGCAAGCTTGATCTTGACCTCGTTGATGGACTTCTGGCCGAAGTTGCGGATATCCAGCAGGTCGGATTCGGTGCACTCAGCAAGTTCACCGACGGTGTGGATCTCCTGGCGCTTCAGGCAGTTGTAGGAACGCACGGAGAAGTTCAGGTCCTCGATCGGCATGTTGTACGCGGCGATGTACTCCGTCTCCTGCGGGGACGGGCCGATCTCGATGCCCTCGGCAGCGGTGTTCAGCTCGCGTGCGAGGCCGAACAGTTCAACCAGGGTGGAACCTGCGGACGCGAGAGCGTCGCGGGCGGTCATGGAGTTCTTGGTCTCCACATCGATGATCAGCTTGTCAAAGTCGGTGCGCTGCTCAACACGCGTCGCCTCAACCTTGTAGGAAACCTTCAGCACCGGCGAGTAGATCTGGTCGACTGGGATACGGCCGATCTCGCCACCGGAGTTGGGCATTGCCGGAACGTAGCCACGGCCACGCTCGACAACGAGCTCCATTTCCAGGCTCGCCTGCTCATTGAGCGACGCGATGTGCAGATCCGGGTTGTGCACGGTGACGTCAGCCGGCAGATCGATGTCTGCTGCGGTGACCTCGCCCGGGCCCTGCTTGGACAGGTACATGACCACCGGCTCGTCAGAGTCGGAGGACAGAACCAGGTCCTTGACGTTGAGGATGATCTCAGAAACGTTCTCTTTGACGCCGTTGATCGTGGTGAACTCGTGGAGCACACCTTCGATCTTGATCGAGGTCACTGCAGCGCCCGGGATGGACGATAGCAGCGTGCGACGCAGAGAGTTACCGAGGGTGTAGCCGAAACCAGGCTCGAGCGGCTCGATGACGAACTTCGAACGGTTGGTATCGATGTACTCCTCAGTGAGCTGAGGACGCTGTGAGATGAGCATGAACTTCTCCTTCCGGCGCCCGCTATATGACGCCGTAGAGGGTGCCAGCAACATGGTGTTGCCGACACGGATGACAGTTGAAGAGAGCCGTCGATAAGCAATTGCTTTTCGACGCCCCGAAGCCCCGCATTGCGCGGAGCCTCAATCTTACTTCGAGTAAAGCTCGACGATGAGCTGCTCCTGCAGCGGAACGTCGATCTGAGCGCGCTCGGGCAGCTGGTGCACGAGGATGCGCAGCGTCTCCGGGACGACCTGGAGCCACGCCGGGACAACAGAGTCGACCAGCGCGTCCTGAGCCTCTTCGAACCAGAGCATGTTGCGGGACTTTTCACGCACATCGATGATGTCGTACTGGGTCACGCGGTGGGACGGCACGTTGGTCTTCTTGCCGTTAACCGTGAAGTGACCGTGGGACACCAGCTGACGAGCCTGACGGCGCGTACGTGCCAGACCAGCGCGGTACACAACATTGTCCAGACGGGACTCCAGCAAGATCAGCAGGTTGTCACCAGTCTTACCCGGAAGGCGGTTAGCCTCCTCGTAGTAACGACGGAACTGCTTCTCCATCACACCGTAGGTGTAACGAGCCTTCTGCTTCTCCTGGAGCTGCAGCAGGTACTCAGATTCCTTGATGCGAGCACGGCCAGCCTGCCCCGGAGGGTAGGGACGACGCTCGAACGACATGTCGCCGCCGACCAGGTCGACGCGAAGGCGGCGAGACTTACGGGTAGCAGGGCCGGTATAACGAGCCATGATGTATTACCTCTTTTCCTTTCTCACCAGTTAAACGCGACGACGCTTCGGCGGACGGCAACCGTTGAACGGCTGCGGCGTCACGTCCGAGATCGAGGACACCTCCAGGCCGGCAGCCTGGAGCGAACGGATAGCGGTCTCGCGGCCGGAGCCCGGACCCTTGACGAAAACGTCGACCTTCTTCATGCCGTGGTCCATTGCCTTACGGGCAGCATTCTCGGCAGCCATCTGAGCAGCGAACGGGGTGGACTTACGGGAGCCCTTGAAGCCGACGTGGCCGGAGGATCCCCAGGAGATCACAGCGCCGCTCGGGTCCGTGATGGACACGATGGTGTTGTTGAAGGTGGACTTGATGTACGCGTGGCCCGAGGCCACATTCTTCTTTGCTACGCGGCGACCAGAGCGGCGCGCAGCAGAACGAGTCTTAGCAGCCATAGATTACTTCTTCTTTCCTGCGATGGTCTTCTTCGGTCCCTTGCGGGTACGCGCGTTGGTCTTGGTGCGCTGGCCGCGGACAGGCAGTCCACGACGGTGGCGCAGGCCCTGGTAGGAGCCGATTTCGATCTTGCGGCGGATGTCAGCCTGAACCTCGCGGCGGAGGTCACCCTCGACCTTCCACGAGTTCTCGATGACATCACGAAGAGCGGCGACCTGATCATCAGTCAGGTTGTCGGTACGCAGGTCAGGAGAGATGCCCGTCTTCTCGAGCAGCTCCTTGGAACGGGCAGGGCCGATTCCGTAGATGTATGTAAGTGCAACCTCCATGCGCTTATTGCGCGGAAGGTCCACACCAGCTAGACGTGCCATGTGGTACGTGCCTTTCAGGTTGTTTCGGTGGTTTTCTCCCAACTCGTCCACGCCACGCGGCACTTGTGTCCGGACCGTACCGGACTATTGGGCCGTGATTCACGTGGCTCCAGCCACCGCAGCCAGAGGTTGCATGGACCGTGACTGTCACACACCAGGTGCGACATGTGGGTCCGAGAGTAAGGAGGCTTAGGTCAGTTGCGCCTGACTCGGAGTGTCTGTGATTCCCCTACAGGGAAATTCTCGGTGGAGAATTTACTTGTAGCGGTAGACGATACGTCCGCGTTCCAGGTCGTACGGGGACAGTTCCACGACGACGCGGTCCTCGGGGAGGATGCGGATGTAGTGCTGGCGCATCTTGCCACTGATGTGGGCGAGAACCTCATGCCCGTTGTCAAGCTCGACACGGAACATCGCGTTCTTCAAGGGCTCGATGATGCGACCCTCGACCTCGATTGCGCCTTCTTTAGCCATACACTCCGCTTTCCCGACACCTATTTTGCTGCGTATTTACCTGACGAATGTCATGCAAAACAGCAGGTGTCTAACGTATTTGAGTCAATTGCATGTAGTGCGCTGGGGTTTTCCCGCACGCACCACCAGACCACTTTATCCGTCTACCTGCGGGAAAGCAAAATCCTCCCGCGCTCGTTGTTGAGCATCCGGGAGGATTCGATCAAGTGGCTTAAAGGCCTGTCGCTGAAACTAGGTTTTAAAAGACGTGGACCTGGTCGCCGATCTGCAGCGAGTTGAAGTAGGTCTGCGCATCGCCGCGGTACATACGGATGCAACCAGCAGACTTGATCGACGGATCGCCCTGGTGGAATGCGATGCCGTTGTAGGTGAAGTACGTAGCAAATGGCATCGGGGCGTTATTGAACTCGTAAGAGATCTCGTCCTTGACCTTGCGGTTGACGTAGTGGAAGCCCTTCGGGGTCTCTTGCCCCGGCTTGCCGGAAGACATGCGGACCGGACCATAGGTGATCTTGCCGTTGCGCTGCAGCCAGGTGCGCTGATTCTTGATATCCACGCACGCGCGTGCCGACGGTGCGCAGCCAGACGGCTGGTTCTTCGGCTTCGGGGCCGGCTTGGGTGCCGGTTTCGGAGCGGGCTTCGGGGCCGGCTTTGGCTTGGGCTTCGGCTTCGGGGTCTTCTCAGCGATCAGGCCTGGAGCCATCGCTTCGACGATCCGGTCGATGCCAGCGTGGAGTTCCTTCTCCTGCGCCTTGTTGCCACGGGAGATCGCGGTAGCCTGCGCGCGCAGTGCATTGCGTGCATCCCACACCGCATTGCGAGCACTGTTGTTCAGGTTCATCGACGCAGCCTGCAAGCTCTTCTCAGCCTGCTGCAGGAACTGCGAGGAACCAGCGGAAGATGCAGCCGGCAGTGCCGGTGCTGCCTCTGCGGTCGGCGGCGTGACCACGAGTGCTGCGGCCAGACCAACACCCGTCAACAGTGAGGCTCCCCGGCGGGCGAAGCGGGTCATCTTCGTTTCAAACGCATGGCGCGGTGTGTACGACATGGCAAGAAGTATAACCCCCGCCGAGGAAAATCTGGGAGTGAGGCAGTATGTCGCGGGTCGCTTATCCCTCACGTGGGGTCAGAATGCGGGGGCCATCCTCAGTTGCGGCAACGGTGTGTTCCCAGTGCGCCGCCGGGGAATTATCGGCAGTCACGACGGTCCAGTCATCATCCAAAACAACGGAATCAGTCTCGCCACCGAGAATTAGCATCGGCTCAATAGCAAGGACCGATCCAGCCACAATAAGTGGGCCACGGCCCGGGCGACCTTCATTGTGTAAGTAGGGGTCTTCGTGCATTTCACGGCCAATGCCATGCCCGCCGTAGCCGTCGAGAATGCCGAGTTCAATACCGAATTCAGCCTCAGCCTTGCGGGTGGCCAGTTCGAGGGCATGGGAGACGTCGGTAAGCCTGTTGCCTGGAACCATCGCTTGCATGCCTTCGAGCAGCACCTGCCGGGTTGCGCGATTGAGCTTATCGACGTCTTCTGTCAGCTCCCCCACCCCGAAGCTCCACGCCGAGTCCCCAACCCAGCCGTCCAAAGTAGCACCGCAGTCCACGGAAACTAGGTCGCCTTCTTTGAGAACGATGTCGGTGCTTGGAATGCCGTGTACCACGACATCATTAACGGATGCGCAGATCGAACCCGGGAAACCCTGGTAGCCCTTGAACGTCGGAAGAGCGCCGTGGCCGCGGATCACATCCTCGGCGACGGCATCGAGGTCAGCAGTGGTGACCCCGGGCGCTGCGGCTTTACGCACTTCCTGCAGCGCGATACCGACAATGCGTCCCGCCGCCTCCATCGCGTCGAGCTCCCCCGGAGTCTTCGCAGGGATGGACTTCTTGCGGCCGAACAGCATTGTGGTTCTTTCTAGTTGTGTTCTCTGTAGCGCGACTTAGCGTTCCAGGCGCTCCATAGCGCGTGCATTGACCTCATCAACATCGCCTTCAGCGTCAATGTTGATGATGGCATCGCCATAGTGGTCGATCAGCGGTGCAGTCTCATCGCGGTAAACCTGCAGACGAGTACGGATCGTATCCTCGTTATCGTCAGCGCGGCCGCGAGCGAGCATGCGCTCCACAACGACATCCTCATCGATGCGGAAGTTCAGCACGCCATCGAGCTTCTGACCATTGCGGGACAGCAGATCCTGGAGGATCTCTGCCTGCTCAACGGTGCGCGGGAAGCCGTCGAGAAGCCAGCCGTTCTTGGCGTCCTCCTCTTTCAGACGGGACTCCACCATGCGTGCGGTGACATCGGTGGGCACGAGCTTGCCCGCGTCGATGTACTCCTTCGCCTCCTTGCCCAGCGGAGTGCCCTCACCAATATTGGCGCGGAACAGGTCACCGGTGGAGATGTGCGGGATATTCAGCTTCTCCGAGAGAATCGCTGCCTGGGTGCCTTTGCCGGCACCGGGAGGGCCGAGGAGAACGAGACGCATTATTTCAACAGTCCTTCGTAGTTGGATTGCAGTAGCTGGGATTCAATTTGCTTCACCGTGGTCAGGGCCACGGAGACCATAATCAGGATAGCCGTACCACCGAACGCAGACATAGTTCCTCCGTTTCCGCTACCGCCAGTGAGGCCAAGATCCAGCGCGATATTCGGCAGGATCGCGATCAGGCCGAGGTAGATCGCACCGACGAAGAGCAGGCGGTTCATCACGAATGCCAGGTACTCAGCCGTCGGGCGGCCCGGACGGATACCCGGGATGAAACCACCGTACTTCTTCATATTGTCTGCCTGCTCGTACGGGTCGTACTGAATGGAGACGTAGAAGTAGGAGAAGAAAATGATCAGGGCAAAGTACGTGAGAATGTACTGCCAGGACGCCGGGTTCTGCAGCCACGCGATCACGGTAGACATCCACCAGTTATCCGGCGGGGTCGGCTTATCCGAGTTGATGATCTGGGTGATCAGAACAGGAACGTACATCAGCGAGGACGCGAAGATCACCGGGATAACACCAGCCTGGTTGACCTTCAGCGGCAGGTAGGTGGAAGTGCCACCGTACTGACGGCGACCGATCATGCGCTTTGCGTACTGCACCGGGATACGGCGCTGGCCCTGCTCGATGAACACGATGCCCACGACCAGGAGGATCACAGCTGCGATGACAACAGCGAAGACCACCGGGCCGGACTGACGCAGGATATTCGCACCGTCGGTAGGCAGGCGCGTAGCAATACCAGCGAAGATCAGCAGGGACATGCCGTTGCCGACGCCCTTTTCTGTAATGATCTCACCAAGCCACATGATCAGGACAGCACCCGACGTCATCACAATGACCATCATTGCCAAGGTCCACAGCGAGCGGTCCTCCACGAGCACCGGCACGCCCTGGCCCAGCAGCTGCTCACGGTCTGCCAGAGCCACGATGCCGGCAGACTGCAACAGCGCCAGGGCCACTGTCAGATAACGCGTGTACTGCGTCATCTTCGCCTGGCCAGACTGGCCCTCCTTCTTCAATTCCTCGAAACGAGGAATCACGACGGTGAGCAGCTGCGTGATAATCGACGCCGTAATGTACGGCATGATGCCGATCGCGAAGATCGACAACTGCAGCAGCGCACCACCGGAGAAGAGGCTGATCACGGAGAAGATATTCGCCTCATTGCCCTCAGACAGAGCGCTGAGACGCTCGGCGATGATTCCGTAATCAACACCCGGAGTCGGGATCTGAGCGCCGATGCGGTACAGAATGATCAGAGCAAGGGTGATCAGAATCTTCTTGCGTAGATCGGCGTCTTTGAATGCCTGAACAATGGCTGACACGTGGCCTCCTGGCACCTTCCCACTTGAGGGCCGGAGCTTATTTCAAACTCCGCGTCCACACGGAAGGCAGCGGACAGTAGATAACGTACGTTGATGCCGCACCACCCCGCGGGGGCGATGGACATATTTTGACTCGTCCACCCTACCAGGTAGCTCCGTGAAACTACTATTCCCCCGTCAACCATCCAATCGTTCCCGGTTGCTTGGTTAAAACAAAAGCCACACAATGCGAAAACTCCCCGCCGGTTAGTGCATTAGCACTACCGAACGGGGAGTTCAGCTCAAGGAGAATTAGTCCTCCTTGGTCTCCTCAGCCTTGGCAGCAACCTCAGTGGTGGAGCCGCCAGCAGCCGCGATCTTCTCAGATGCGGACTTGGAGAACTTCTCTGCGGTGACGTCGAGCTTGACGGAGATCTCACCGTCGCCCAGCACCTTCACCGGCTGGTTCTTGCGAACCAGGCCAGCTGCAGCGATGTCCGCGGAGGTGACAGAGCCACCCTCCGGGAAGGCCTTTGCCAGGTCTGCAACATTGACAACCTGGTAGACGACCTTGTTCGGGTTCTTGAAGCCCTTCAGCTTCGGCAGACGCATGTGCAGCGGCATCTGGCCACCCTCGAAAGCAGCGGAAACCTGCTTACGAGCCTTGGTGCCCTTCGTACCGCGACCTGCGGTCTTACCCTTAGAAGCCTCACCGCGGCCGACGCGGGTCTTGGCCTTGTTTGCACCCTCAGCCGGGCGCAGATCATGGAGCTTGATGATGTCAGCCATGTCAGTACCTACTCCCCTGCTACTTCTTCAACGGTGACCAGGTGGGCCACCTTGAGGATCTGACCGCGGGTTGCGGCGTTGTCCTGCTTAGTCACGGACTGACCGATCTTGCGCAGGCCCAGAGCCTCGAGATTCTTACGGGTGAGCGGCTTCTCGCCGATCAGACCGTGGTGAAGTGTAATTTTCAGTGCCATTGTGCTTAAGCCTCCTGTCCTGCGCGCTGACGCAGCATGCGTGCGGGGGCGACTTCCTCGATGGACTTACCGCGACGAGCGGCAACTTCCTCGGGGCGCACAAGTTCCTTCAGACCAGCAACGGTGGCCTTGACCACGTTGAGGGCGTTGTCGGAACCCAGCGACTTAGCCAGGATGTCCTGGATGCCGGCGCACTCGAGCACCGGACGGGCAGCGCCGCCGGCGATGACACCGGTACCGGGAGCAGCCGGACGCAGCATAACTACGCCTGCAGCATCCTCGCCCTGTACCGGGTGGGGGATGGTGCCGCCGATCATCGGGACGCGGAAGAAGTTCTTACGAGCCTCTTCTGCACCCTTCTGGATTGCGGCAGGAACTTCCTTTGCCTTGCCGTAGCCAACGCCGACCATGCCCTGGCCGTCGCCGACCACCACGAGGGCGGTAAAGGACATGTTGCGGCCGCCCTTGACGGTCTTTGCAACACGGTTGATGGTGACAACGCGCTCGATGTACTTATCGCGCTCGTCCTGTGCACCGCCACGGCGGTCATCGCGGCGTCCGCCGCGGCCACCACGGCCGCCGCGATCGTTGCGGTCGTTGCGACCACCGCGGTCGTTGTTGTTCTGGTTCTTCTGGTCGTCGGCGGATGCTCCGCCGTCACGCCGTTCACGCTCGGCCATGTCGCGATCCTTCCGTTGAGTTTCGTCTGCGGTGGTCATTAGAACTTCAGACCACCTTCACGGGCGGCGTCGGCAAGCGCGGCGACGCGGCCGTGGTACTTGTAGCCACCACGGTCGAAGACGACCGTCTCGATGCCAGCTTCCTTGGCGCGCTCAGCAACGAGCTCGCCAACCTTGGCAGCCTTCGCCTTCTTGTCACCCTCAAGGGTGCGCACTGCATCTTCCATGGAGGAAGCGGACACGAGGGTGTGGCCGGCCAGGTCGTCGATGACCTGGACATGCATGTGGCGGGAGCTGCGGTGCACAACGAGGCGCGGTGCCTCCGGGGTGCCACGCAGGGTCTTGCGGATGCGGTTGTGGCGGCGGACGCGGGCCTCACGGCGGCGGGTAGCAATATCCCGGCCGACCGGAGTGCGCTTCTGAGTAGTCTTTTCTTCAGTGCTCATGGATTACTTACCCGTCTTTCCGACCTTGCGGCGAACCTGCTCGCCCTCGTAACGGATGCCCTTACCCTTGTACGGGTCATCCTTGCGGAGGCGACGGATGTTCGCGGCGATCTGGCCAACCAGCTGCTTATCAATGCCTTCGATGGAGAACTTCGTGTTGCCGTCAACAGCAAACGTGACGCCCTCCGGAGCCTCGATGAGGATCGGGTGCGAGTAGCCGAGGGAGAACTCAAGGTCCTTGCCCTTCTGCTGCACGCGGTAGCCGACACCGAAGATCTCCATGTTGATCTTGTAGCCCTCGGTCACGCCAACAACGCAGTTGTTGATCAGCGAACGAGACAGACCATGGAGCGAACGGTTGTCGCGGTGGTCATTCGGGCGAGAAACCACGATCTGGTTCTCTTCAACGGCAGCGGTGATCGGAGCCGGGACGTCAACGGAGAGGGTGCCCTTCGGGCCCTTCACCTCAACGAGCTGGCCGTCGATCTTGGTCTCGACACCGTTGGGGATTGCGATAGGTGCATTACCTACACGAGACATATCTGTTCAACCTCCCTTTACCAGACGTAGGCGAGGACTTCCCCACCTACACCCTTCTCTTGGGCCTGGCGGTCCGTGAGCAGACCCTGGGACGTGGAGATGATTGCCACACCCAGGCCGCCGAGAACCTGCGGCAGGTCAGTCGACTTGGCGTACACGCGCAGGCCCGGCTTGGACACGCGGCGCAGGCCAGCGATGGAAGCCTGACGGGACGGGCCGTACTTCAGGTCGAGGGAGAGGGTCTTGCCCACCTTTGCGTCCTCAACCTTGTAGTCAGCGATGTAGCCCTCCTGCTTGAGGATCTCCGCGATGTTGACCTTCAACTTCGAGGAGGGCATAGACACGGTCTCGTGGTGCGCATTGTTAGCGTTGCGCACGCGAGACAGCATGTCCGCAATGGGATCTGTCATGGTCATGGTTGACCGTTTACCTTTCTCGTTGCGGTTCCCGTAACCCACCTTGTCCCGGCGCATCGTTGATGCATGGGACTCGCGTTATCCGTGTGTTCTGTCGGGGGCTACTACGAGTCCGAATCACACCGTCACCGGCATGTTTCCAAACTCAAACAGTGGGCGCTCCTTACCGCTTAATAACGGAAGTGCTCGCCGCCACCCTTCATACGGTCCGCATTTTGGCGGGGGGCCTGCAACAAAGTTGGATGTATACGTTCAATGCGGATCTGACACACGCAGCATGCGCGCGCAGAACCGTTGGTCAACCATACAGGTCAGCGCACCAGATGCACAAATTGCTTAGTGACTCCCCGCCTGCCCCCTTCATCCCCTAAAACTTCAGCATCTGGCTCAGGGCCGGCCATGCCACGCCGACACCGAGACCGACCATGCCGAGCACGGCGATGATGATGGTCGCGAGAATACCTTCCGGCGAGCGGATACCGGAGCCGTCCACACCGGAACTAGGGCCAGATTCCGGGGCGCTGTCGGGCACGAGTTTGCTGCTCAGCGGCAGTGACGACAGGTGGGAGCTCATTGCCACGCCCGAACCGTAAGGGTCCTCGTTGCCGTTGAAATTCGCGCACACCTGGTCGTCGGCAAGCGGCTTGTCATTGAATCGGTCGATCATGAAGCTGAAGCCGAAGGTCGGGCCGCTCAGCGCCTGCACGAGGTGATTCTTCATGCCGTCTTCAATTTCAGGAACGACGTCATCACGGTAGACCACCTTGGCATCGTCGACGGTGCACCACTTCATGGCCAGGTTCCGGGCCTGCCGGTACTCCACCTGACGGTCGTAGCGCCCGCTGATCACCATGACGGGTGCGACGGGAGAGCCGTTGCCGATTTCCTGCTCCCTCATCCTCGCCAGGGCCGTCGCCATGTCCGGCTCTTTGAGGATTTCTTCGAGCGAGCGCCCGTCCTTCGTCCAGTCACGGGTGGTCATGTACGCGTACGGCTCGGAGGTGATCTCGTTGGTGCAGGAATTCTTGAAGGTCTCCAGGACCTTCTTTCCGTCCTCGCTCAGGTATTTGTCCAGGAGATCGTCGAAGCCGTCGTACCGCTCGACCATGCCGTTCATCGCGAACCCGATGGCGCCCGAGAGGTCGGACCCGTCGATATTGCGGGCCACTTCGTAGAGGTTCGCCGGCGGCGCCGAGGCGTAGGCGCCGGCGACATTGGCTTGCTCATCGGCACTGTAGTAATTCCGCGCTTCTTCCACCGCCGCCGCGGAGGCGCCGCCGCCCTGCGAGTGGCCGTAGAAACCGATCTTGCCGAAGTCCTCCTCCCCGACCAGGTTCTTCACCGCACGTCCGGCATCCAGCATCGCGTGCGCCTGATCGAGGCGGTTCATGTACGTATGCACACCCTCGGTGCCCATTCCCACGAGGTCGGTGACCACGACGCGGACGCCGTACTTCGACAGCGCGAAGTCGTAGAGGCCCTCCATATTCACCGTGCGCTTCGACTCGATCGGATTCGGCTGCCCGTCCAACGGCCAGTTGCGAGACGGGGCGCACTGGTCGCCCTGGCCCACCGTTCCGCGCCCGATAACGACGGTGGGACGCGGCCCCTTGCCCCGCCACTTAGAGGTCGGCTCGACCACGTACCCGGTCACCGGAACGAGCTCGCCATTCGCGTCGGTCGTGGTGTACATGATCTTGGTCGCTTCATTCGGAAGATCAGAATCAGCCGAGCCCAAGACATTGGAGTACGGCACCGTCTTCTCTTTCAAGATTTCGCCCGGAGTGCCCGGCGCGACATCGGTGGTGTTATAGAAGCTGTCTTCCGCCTTTGCGATACCGCCCGCGCCAGTCATGACAGACGCGGTCAGAGCCGCCGCGACCAGAATTCCGCCCAATTTCTTCGTCATTGAAACTCCATCTCAACCGAATAAATGTGTCCTGCGACACATTAAGACGGGGCGGGCGAATTCGTGAGAAAACGCTTATTAGTACCAAAAAAATTATCTAGTTTCACCCCCAAACGTAGGTGCGTAAAACATTTTTGGGGTCGGGTTCCACGGATTCACGTCGGCGTCGATAAGCGGTCTTTAGGGTGAGACCATGCCACGAGGAAGAATGGAGATCCCGCTGAACGGGATGCGCATCGGCACGGCATCGGCCGGCCTGCAGATCGAAGGCTCGCCACGCCCCAGCAACTGGACGCAGTGGGCCAACGCCGGACATATCAAGGACGGCACCAGCCTCCACCCCACCACCGATCACTGGACACGGTGGCGGGAGGACAACGAACTCATGGCGGAACTTGAATTCTCCATTGCCCGCGTCGGCGTCGAATGGTCTCGCATCGAGCCCGAACCCGGGGCATACGACACAGAAGCGCTCGAACGCTACGCCGAGGAGTTTCGCGACCTCAAAGCGAAAGGCATCGAACCACTGGTCACCCTCCACCACTTCGGGCAACCGCTGTGGCTCGAGCGCCGCGGCGGTTGGACCAACCCGGACATCGTAGAGCGGTTCCTCGCGTACGTCGACGTGGTGCTCGACTACATGGGGGAGCTTATCGACGACTGGGTCACCCTCAACGAGCCCAATGTCTATGCCTCCGAAGCCTTCTTATTCGGATCCCAACCCCCTGGTTCCGGCGGTTTCGTGAAGATCAGGAAGGTCCTGCAAAACATGGCTGCGGCGCACCTGCTCGCCTACGAGCGGATCCACCGTCGCCTCGACGCTCCCGGCCGTACAGTCCGCGTCACCTTCGCGCACCACAAGCGCGTTTTCGCCCCGATGAACCCCCGCAACCCGATCCATCGGTTCATCACCCCGATCGTCGAGCATCTCTTCCAAGGCGCGATGGAAAAGGCTTTTTACCGCGGCATTTTCCTGCCGCTCATCGGCCGACCCAAAGCACTCGACAAGGACTTCATCACCCGCGCCAAAGCCGCCGCCGCGCTGACCAGGACGCCGAAGACGACGAAACGCTTCGTCGACGCCATCGCCATCAATTACTATTCCCGCACCGCCGTCAAAGGCTTTGACGACGCCACCTTCCCCGGCCGCCCCACCAACGACCTCGGCTGGGAAATCTACCCGCGCGGCATCGTCGACGTCTCCACTCACTTGGCTAAAGAATTCGCTCTGCCGATCTGGATCACGGAGAACGGCACCGCCGACAACAGCGAGTCCTTCCGGTGCGGCTTCATTCTCGACCACCTCGAGGAGCTCGCCCGCTTGAATTCAGGCTTGGATGCACCCGACGGAACGCCGCAGTCCCGGGTGCCCGTCGAGCGCTACTACCACTGGTGCTTCGTGGACAACTGGGAGTGGTCCGAGGGCATGGCGCAGCACTTCGGGGTCGTCGGACTCGACGAGAACCTCGACCGGCACGTCAAACCCGCCGCGCGCATGCTGCGTGACATCATCCGCGCCGACGCTTTGACCCCGGCGATCGATGCGCAGTACCGGGAAGCTACAAGCAGGTAAACACTGTGACTGCCACCGTGACAACCACTGTGACGACCATCGCGGAACGCCACCCAAAGGCCTTCTTCTGGAAATTCGCCCTCGCCTATATCGGCACGTGCCTCGTGTGGGCCGGCCCGTCGCAACTGTTGCTGGCCAACCAGATGCTCGCGGTCCGCCCCGGCAGCCACGAGGGCGCACTCGCACTTCTCATGATGTGCGGCGGCGCATCCTCCGTGGCCACCAGCCTCGTCGTAGGGTTCATCTCCGACCGCTCGCGCTTATCGACGGCATCTGACTGGGCCCGCCGCTGGGGCAAACGCTTCCCGTGGATCTTGGTGGCGGTACCGCTGGCGTCGATAGGCATGCTCGCGATGTCCGCGACTCCCGGATATTGGGCGTTGGTCGCCCTGTGGTGCCTGGTGCAATGCTTCGTCGCGTTCATGACGAACAACCTGTTGACCATCACTGCCGATGTCGTTCCGCAGAAGCATTTCGGTGTCATCTCCAGTGTCCTCGGCGTCACCTACGTTCTCGGGCTGGTGGGCGGAACTGCGCTTGCGAGCCTTCTCCCGCTGAACTGGGCGTACATCGTCATCGCGGGACTCGCTTTCGGGATGGTGATCCAACTCGGTTTCGGCCCCGGCGCGATCGATGCCGCCGCCAACCAGTCGACCCTCGACGACCAGGCTGAGCTCGGCACTGTCGTCTTCGACCCGGATGCCGAGCTGGAGCGACTGCCGCTCAATGCCTACCGGAACTACGCCACTGTGTTCCTCGCGCGCTTCGTCATTCATGCCACGCAATACACCGCGTTGTTCTACCTGCTTTATTACCTCCGCGACCACATCCGCGTCGCTGACCCTGATATCTGGGTCCTCATCCTCACCGTCATCTTCGCCGTGGTCACCATGGCCGCCGCGGCCGCAAGCGGTGCCCTGTCCGACAAACTCCAACGCCGCAAGATCTTCTTCGTCGCCGCGGCGGTGGCGATGGCCGCTGGAACACAGTTGATGGCTTTCGTGAGCACCCTGAAAGCCGCGATCACCGCCGCTGTTCTGCTCGGGTTGTCGTGGGGCTTGTTCACCTCCGTCGAGCAAGCGATGATCAATGAGTCCCTGCCGTCGAAGGTCAACCGTGCTCGCGATGTGTCCATCATGACGTTGGCGCAGGGCTCCGCGAATATGATCGCGGGCCTCCTCGCCGCCGCTGGCCTGCGGTATCTGGGCGGTTACCCCGGCCTCTACCAGGCCTGCACGGTTGCCTGCGTCTTGGCCGCGCTACTGGTGCTGACCGTGCGTTCCTCGCGCTGACGCCCGCGAGTTACGGGACCAGGACGGTGTGGAAGTACGTAGTCTGAGTCTCGTTGAAGTTGTTGTCCGAGACGACGATCAGGGTGCGGCGCCCGTCCTCGGTGCGCGGCCCCCATGCCAGCCCCTCGACGTTGTCCGGGTGTGGCTTCTCGGTGGCGAAATCGAAGACGAGCTCCTTGGACACCGTCTTCTCATCGCCGGCCAGCTTTTCTTTGCCCAGGACGTCATCGGCGCCGTCGAGATCGAGCTTGTAGATCTCAGCCTTGTTCTCGCCGTTTTCGCCCAGGTCCTTGAAGAAGCCACGCTGCAGCATGTAGAGATCGCCGTTGTCGTCTGCCAAAAGCGACGTCGCGCCACGTCCGGCTTCGAGCTTGACAACGAGCTCGCGGGTCGGCTTGCCACTCTCCAGGTCGTAGAAGGTGATGCGGTTGACCGATGCGTCCTTCTCCGAGTTCTTCGCGCCATCCTGGGCGAGGGCGTTTTCTTCGACGGTGACGGCCGTGCGGCCGCCGTCGATAAGCGTCATGCCCTCCGGCCCGTTGTTGTTGTAGATGCCGCGCGTGGAAACGCCGTTGGGCACCTGGTAGCCCGGCACGTCGATGCGGCGGATTTCCTTGCCGTCAGGCGCGGACTCGATGAGCTGCGGCGCGACGACCTGACCGGGCTTGCCGTTGCCCTCCGTGGTCCACAGGAAATTGCCGTTCGGCAGGACACGGATTTCCTCCGGGTCAATGAACTCGTCGTAGGCCTTGCCCTCCGGATCGGTGAACTCGATGACCCCGTCGCGGGTGAATGTCTTGTGGTCCGTCGTGGTGAAGACATAAGCGCGGACCGGGCCGTGCTCGTTCTTGTCGTCGGAGAGCACGACGTAGCGGCCCGGCGCGACCTCGTCGATGCCGCTGAACCCTCCAGCAGCCGGATCATCGTTGACGGCGCTGAAATCGAAGCGGTTCGCGTACTCCGCCTTCATCGGCTCCGCTGGTGCGGGCTGATCCTTGTCCCCCTTCGAAGAACCCGGCAGCGCTCCCGTGATCGCCTGGATGATCACGAAGCTGAGACCGCCGAGCACCGCAGCTGCGGCCACGACACCCGCCAGCGCCGCCGGCACCGGCACCGTGACCCCACCGATATTCACCTCACGCTGCCCGAGGCCTTCCAGGTCGAACGGCAGCGACGACAGGTCGTTCAGCCCTGGGATAGCGGGCGCGGGTGCCGCGGCCGGCTGCGGAGCGGGCGCCGGGGCTGGTGCCGGCTCAGGGTGACCGCCGTGCGCGACCGCGGGTGCTGGGTTGACTGCGAGGGCGACCGAAACGGTGAGGGCGACAGCGGCGCGCACTGCGGGGCGGCGGCCAGCGGCGAAACGGGTGGAACGGGACATGGCTACTCCTGTGGCTCGGCAAAACGTGATTCCAAGCCTAAGAACCACCGCGTGTGCCGCAAACGCTGCAGCGACAATTCATGTCCCGGTAATAGACGCGTTGATCCGCGTTCAACTCGTCGGAGCGCCCCGGATGTGGCCTAGCACGGCAACGCCGGGCGCGCGCGGACACGACTCTGGCCGAGATCGCTGGTCTCCCCCGCACTCACGCCGCGGAAATACGACCCGGCGTCGACCGTCGCCTTCGATGCGCGGTTGGTGAATTCGATGCCCTGCTGCGCGGCGAAAGCGCTCATCGCGTCACTTGCTTTATCGCGGTCGTCCATCAGCGCGAGGGCGTATTCGCCCTTGCCTGCGGCGACCGTGCCTTCGGCCGCTTGCAGCCGCTCAGTGATCACGCTGATGAACCCGCCCATGAAAGAGCGGCGCGCCACCACCGTCGCCACACCGAGTGCGCGGCTGCCGCTGATCTGCTGCGCCCCGGCGGCCATCTGCGGATTGAGGACTCCGAAGAGCATGTCCACCCGCTCTATGTGGCGGCGGAGACCGAAGGCGGTGACGGTGGAGATTTTCCGGGAGCGCCGGGTGCTTTCCATGTAGCCCATGCAGTGCAACGCATTGCAGAGATTCAGCAAAAGCGACGCTTGCATATCGGTATACGAACCACCGAGCGCAAATGTGCGCATTATCACCTCATCGCTTTCCGACGGGCGCCTCAGGTCCCTTTCCTCAAACCCATACGTGGCCATCAGGTCGAAAGCCTTCTGATAAAACACCTCCCCTTCCGCCGTTCCTGCCCGGTCCGCTGCCTGGTTCAACAGCTTCTGTACACGGTCTTTGATCTTTTCCAGATTGTTCGTACCCATGAGTTCCCCCTTGTTTTCAGTGCATGAAAGGTACACCGCTTTTTCTATCGCGACCCCCTACCCACACCGCTTCCTTTCGAACACTGACCTGTGGATAACTCCGAATCGGGCACAATCAGACATTCGGCGCTAATCTCGGAACTAAGGCTGCTCAATAGCACAGCAGCAAACACGAGCGAAGGAGCATCAATGATCCATCCGAACGCATCGCACAAGGCCGGAGAAAACGGCACCACCCCAACCCCCGGCAAGAAGGTCGTCCTGATCGGCGCCGGTGACGTCGGAATGGCCTACGCATCGGCCATCGTGAACCAGGGCCTGTGTGACCAGCTGGCCATCATCGATCTGAACGAAGAAAAGGTCTGGGGCGAAGTCCAGGACCTGAACCACGCGGTTCCGTGGTCCGGCCACAACACCCGTGTCACCCAGGGCACCTACGAGGACTGCCGCGATGCAGCAATCGTGGTCAACTGCGCTGGTGTCGCGCAGCGTGATGGTGAGACCCGCCTTGAGCTGGTCGGCCGCAATGTGAAGATCTTCAAGTCCATCGTCGACGAGGTTATGGCCCACGGCTTCAACGGCATCTTCCTTGTTGCAACCAACCCGGTCGACGTTCTCTCCTATGCAACCTGGAAGTTCTCCGGCTTGCCGTCCTCCCAGGTCATCGGTTCCGGCACCGTCCTCGACACCGCACGCTACCGCCACGCACTTGGGGAGTACTTCGGCGTCGCTGCCTCCAACGTCCACGCGTACATCATCGGTGAGCACGGTGACACCGAGCTGGCTGCTGTTTCCTCCGGTTCCGTTGCGGGCATTCCGCTGAACACCCGCTTGGAAAAGCTGGCACAGACTGATCCGAACGTCACCGAGAAGATGGACGAGATCTTCGTTAAGACCCGCGACGCGGCATACGACATCATCCGCGCCAAGGGCTCCACCAGCTACGGCATCGGCGGCGGTCTCGCCCGCATCACCCGTGCTGTACTCCGTAACGAAGAGGTCGTCCTCCCGGTCAGTGCACTGCTCGAGGGCCAGTACGGCGAGGAAGACATCTACATTGGTACTCCGGCCATGATCAACCGCAACGGTATCCAGGATGTCATTGAGCTCAACCTCGATGAGAAGGAGTCCGAGCAGTTCGCCCACTCCGCAAAGGTGCTGCGCGATGTGATGAAGCAAGCTGAGCTGGTCGACTAACCAATTTCAGCACCAGGACGTAAGTCACGTCCTTTCCTCTGCCGGTGTGGGTACATAGTGCTCGCACCGGCATTTTTAATGCCCGACATTGCCACCTGCACGTTATCGACGGGTTCAGTAGCTACAAACAGCGAACCCCGCCACCCGGTAGAAGAAATACCAGGTGGCGGGGGCTATTTTTCGTCGATAAGCAAAAGCTTACGGACGCTGCATCTTGCCGTCCTTGTCCTTGAACGGGAAGCCGAAGTGACGCAGCAGCGCACGGCCTTCCTCGTCGTTGGTAGCAGACGTCACGATGGTGATGTCCATACCGCGCGGACGATCAATCTTGTCCACGTCGATCTCGTAGAACATGGTCTGCTCAGACAGGCCGAACGTGTAGTTGCCGTTGCCGTCGAACTGGGTGTCCGACAGACCACGGAAGTCACGAATACGCGGAAGAGCAACCGTCAGAAGACGGTCCATGAACTCCCACATACGGTCGCCACGCAGGGTGACCTTCGCACCAATCGGCATGCCTTCGCGCAGCTTGAAGTTAGCGATGGACTTCTTCGCACGACGCAGCTGCGGCTTCTGACCAGTAATAGCGGTCAGGTCCTCGAGTGCACCGTTGATCACCTTGGAGTCACGAGCAGCGTCGCCGACACCCATGTTGACCACAATCTTGGTCAGACCCGGGATCTGCATGACGTTCTCGTAGCCGAACTCCTCAGAGAGCTTGCCGCGAATATCGTCCTTGTAACGCGTCTTCAGACGCGGCGTGTAATTAGCCTCGGTCATTAGATGTCCTTCCCGTTCGACTTGGCGACGCGGACCTTCTTGCCGTTCTCATCGAAGCGGTAGCCCACACGGGTCGGATTGCCCTCGGAATCAACGACCATCACGTTGGACACGTGGATCGGAGCTTCCTGGGTGACGATGCCGCCGGACTCAGCGCCGCGCTCGTTGTAAGAGTTGGCCACGTGCTTCTTCACGCGGTTAACGCCCTCGACGAGGACGCGGTCGCGCTTCGGGTAAGCCTCAATGACGCGACCCTGCGCGCCCTTGTCCTTACCAGCGATGACCTGAACCATATCGCCCTTTTTGATCTTCAACTAGATCACCTCCGGTGCGAGAGACACGATCTTCATGAACTTCTTGTCGCGCAGCTCACGTGCAACCGGGCCGAAGATACGGGTACCGCGGGGCTCAGTGTCGTTCTTGATCAGAACGGCTGCGTTCTCGTCGAACGAGATGTAGGAACCGTCCGGACGACGGGTCTCCTTCTTCGCGCGCACGATGACGGCGCGAACGATCTCGCCTTCCTTGACGTTGCCGCCCGGGGCAGCTTCCTTCACGGTGGCGACAATCGTGTCGCCGATACCGGCGAAGCGTCGAACAGAACCGCCGAGCACCTGGATGCACAGAATTTCGCGTGCACCAGTGTTGTCGGCGACCTTCAGACGCGATTCTTTCTGAATCACTTTTGGTCTCCTGACCTGGATCAATGTGCGCCAGATTTCCGTCCTGCACGCACGTGGTCAATGTCTATTTGTGCCTATCCGCTTATCGACGAACAGTGCTCACTGTCGAAGGGTCTCGCAGCCTCAACTCGGAAACGCGCATCAGCTACGACCAGCGCTAGACAACTGTGGTATTAAACCACGTCGCTGCTGCTTTACCCAAATCCCCGCCGCGCCCGACCTTCTACCCCCGTGAGCAGGCGTTCGCGTACGATATCGGAACAAGACACGGGGTGCCACGCGAACCAATAGACACGTGGCTGAGATAACACCCGTTGAACCTGATCGAACCAGTATTCGCGGAGGAATGTCTGATGGCTTCTTTGCCTAATTCTTTGTCTACTTCCAATTGCGCTATCCCGAATGTGCTGTCCATTGCGGGAACGGACCCCACGGGCGGGGCAGGGATCCAGGCGGACTTGAAGTCGATCTCAGCTGCCGGCGGTTATGGCATGTGCGTGGTGACGGCGCTAGTGGCGCAGAACACGCACGGGGTGCGCAGCATCCACGTTCCCCCGCAGGACTTCCTGAAGGAGCAGCTGGACGCGGTCTTCGACGACGTCGAGGTGGATGCGGTGAAGATCGGCATGCTGGGTGATGTGGACACCACCAATACGGTCTCGACGTATTTGGCGGCACACCCGGTCGAACTGGTTGTGGTGGATCCGGTGATGGTGGCTACGAGTGGGGATCGTTTGCTCACCGAGGACGCGGAGGAGGCGATGCGGCAGTTCGTGAGGGATCACGCGAGCGTCGTCACGCCGAATATTCCAGAACTCGCTGTGCTCGCGAACACGACGCCTGCGAAAACCTTCGACGAAGCCATCGAGCAAGGTCGCGCGTACGCGAGGGCAGCGAATGTCAAGGTTGTGGTCAAGGGCGGCCACCTGGAAGAGAATTACGCGTCGAACGCGTTGGTCAGCCCCGAAGGCGAGATCCAAGTCGTTCACGTCCCCCGCGTGAATACGAAGAATACGCACGGCACGGGGTGCTCACTGTCGTCCGCGCTGGCCACGCGCCTGGCCATCGACGCAGACACCGCACTTTCATGGACGTCGAGCTGGCTCCACGAAGCAATCGCGCACGCCGATGAGCTCAACGTCGGATCCGGCCACGGGCCCGTCGATCACTTCCACCGTTCGCGTCGCCTCGCAGCAGCAGGATCCACAACGCCGTGGAAGCTTGACGACGACTGGACCGCCCCCTCCTCCCCCTCACTCGAGCCCAAAATCGCTGCAGCCGGCCCATTCACCCGCGAACTCTGGGACAAAGCGGCCAAGAAGGTATGGCCAGAAACACTGGACCTCCCCTTCATTCGTGCACTGCGCGATGGCACCCTGCCAGAGGAGAGTTTCGCCTTCTACCTCGTCCAAGATGCCTACTACCTGCGCGAATACTCCCGCGCACTCGCGACAGTGAGCGCGAAGGCGCCCGATGCGGAAGACCAAGTGTGGTGGTCACAATCCGCCACTGTCGCGATCGAAGCCGAATCGGAATTGCACCGGAATTGGATCTCCCAACACCACGTGGAAGCTGACACTCCACCCTCCCCGATCACTCTTGGATACGTGAATATGCTCACATCACAAGCCGCGCTCGGAGACTACGTTGTTGGCGCTGCGGCCGTTTTGCCGTGCTTCTGGCTCTACGCAGAAGTCGGTTTACACCTCGCCGAAAACAACAATCCGGACCATCCGTACAACGCATGGCTATCGATGTACGGCGGCGAAGATTTCGTAGATGCCGTGCGTATGGCGCTGCAATCCGTAGAAAAGGCACTGTCGAACGCCTCGGAAGCTCAGCGGGCCGACGCGGCCGACGCATTCATGTACGCGTGCTACTACGAACGCGAATTCTTTGATCAGGCCTCACGGACAAAAGCAAATGCATAGCACATAAGAGTCGCTCGCGGGCGGAAATGGGTTAGCCACTTTTCCCAGAATCATTTAGTTTGGAAGAGTGAGTTTCAGTGAGAAGGCCCCCGTATCAATCCAGAATAAGCTCGACCTTTTCGGTCGTGAACCAGGTCGCCTTGCCTTGCGAAGCGTCATGGCTGGTGTCTACCTGGGCATCATGACTGCTTTCGCAGCCGCGACTGCAACTCTGACTGAGGCATACGCCCCGGGCTGGGGCAAGTACCCCTTCGCAATGCTTTTCGCGGTGACGCTGTACATCATGGTCGTCCTCCAGGCGGAGTTGGCGACCGGCAACATGATGTTCATGACCTACGGATACGTGCACAAATTGAACAACATATCGCGTGGTCTTGTGATCATCTTGTTTGTCACGTTCTTCAACTTGGTCGGCGCAATTGCTGTTTCATATTTGATCTCGTTGACCACAACGGGACAAAATGCCATGGACACGCTCCCCTTCCTTGCGGACCTGTGGGAAGCGAAGCTGGCTAAGCCAAGCGGCACCCTGTTCATCGAGGCCATCCTGGCCAACATGGTTGTCAATATCGGCTTCATTCTTACCGCCCAGGCCGGTAAGGACCACAGCGCCAAGATCTGGGCAGTCGCAATTGTCATTCCGTCCTTCGCCGCCATGGGCTATGAGCACTCGATCGCTAACTTCGTGCTCACTACCCTGGCTGGCTTCATGTTCGACCCATCCTCCATTGACGGCTTCACCATCGGCAACGTGGCACGCAACTGGGCACTGGTCTGGCTGGGCAACCTCGTCGGTGGCGGCCTGATCATGGGCGGTATTTATGGCTGGTTGAACCGCACCCGCACGAATTACCGCGACTAAGGCATAATCCCCGCGTCAGCTGGCCATCTGCCAGAATGAATCAGGTGAGTGCTTCTACCCCTGACATGCTTGATGCGATGCGCCGGGTGCGCGATGCCGTCGCAGGCACGCGTATCGACGGCGCCGCAGGCGACGACGCCCGCGCCATTGTGAACCAACTGGACGATTATGTCCTGCCCCGCCTGGCCAACCTCGATGCGCCGCTCTTGGCGGTTATCGGTGGCTCGACGGGTTCCGGCAAGTCCACGCTGGTCAATGCCGTGCTCCGTGAGCGCGTTTCCAATCCCGGCGTGATCCGCCCGACCACGCGCCAGCCAGTGCTGGTCGCTAATCCTGCGGACGCGGATTGGTTCAATTCGCCACAGGTCCTACCAGGTCTCGCGCGTTCGCACGGCGCTGGCGATGAGCAGTCAACGACGCTGCGTCTCGTCCCGACAGGCAGCATCCCAGAGGGGCTCGCGCTTCTCGACGCCCCCGATTTCGACTCCATCGACGACCGCAACCGCGCTCTGGCTTCGCAGTTGCTCGCTGCCGCTGATCTCTGGGTGTTCGTCACTACCCCAGCCCGCTATGCCGACCAGTTGGTGTGGAATTTCCTCCACGACGCCGCCGGACGCGGCATTGAGGTCGTGGTGGTACTCAACCGCCTCGATGAAGCATCAGCAGCAACAGTTCCCGATGACCTGCGCCGCATGATGAATGAAGCCGGCCTGGGCAACGCTACTGTTTTCACGGTCCCCTTCGTCCCTGATCTCGGCGGTGAGAACGGGGAAGAGTTCCTACAAGACACTCTGGTCGCCGAACTGCGCTCGTATTTGACGGGCCTCGCTGAAGACTCTGCTGCACGCCGTGCCGTCGCGGGCAAGACGGTGGTGGGAGCGGCATCGGGGGCGCTGGGGCGCGTCGATAAACTGATTGAAGCGCGTTCCCGCCAGGAAGCGTTCGCCGCGCAACTCGACAGCGCGATCAGCGAACAGTATTCCGCTGCCCACAGCCACGTCATCGACGCCACCTCCGACGGCAAGATGTTGCGCACCGAAGTCATGGACAGGTGGCAAGACATCGTGGGCACGTCCGATGTGACCCGCAGTTTTGAGCGCTGGTTCTCCCAGGCAGTAGATAAGGTGGGCAGCTTCTTCAGCGGCGAGCCCGCTCCCCTGCGGGAGGTGGAAACCGAACTGGAATCCGGGCTGCACGCAGTCATCGTCGACGCGGCCGACACCGCCGCCGCACGTTCCTGGTCCCACATCGGCTCCGTCGCACCGGATCTCCGCGCAGAAGCCGACCCCGCACTCGCGCGCTCAAGTGCAGATATCGACGAGCTCGCTGCCACCCTCGTCCGCGACTGGCAAGCAGCCCTGCTCGACCGCATCCAAGAGACCGCCGGCTCGAAGCGGCAACGCGCACGCGCCATGTCCTTCGGCCTGAATGTGCTCACTGTTGCGCTCATGCTCGTGGTGTTCGCTTCCACCGCCGGACTGACTGGCGGCGAAGTAGCCATCGCCGGCGGTTCTGCAGTCCTTGGCCAGAAGCTACTGGAGACGATGTTCGGCGAGGACACCGTTCGACGCATGGCCACCGATGCCCGCAATGACCTCAACGAGCGTCTCCGCCAGCTGCTCCAACGCGAGCGCGAGCGCTATTTCCCAGTCACGGATCCCCTGCTGGAAGGCACTAGGGCTGAAGAGTTGGAACACGCCGCGGTGACGGCGCATGCCGCCGTTGGCGAGCGCTTCCCCGAGCTGGCCGGCACAGCCCGCCCCGCCCGCGCAGAGCTAGCGCCGACAGAACAGGCGCCCACAACGCTCGACGAGACTGCCGAACGCGGCCCGCTTCGTGACCTGTTCGCGCAATTGCGTGGCGGATTCCAACGCCCGAACGCACCGGAGGAAGGCGACTCCAATGGCACTGTTTAAACGCACGGCATCTCTCGGTGATCGTCTCACAGCTCTCAGCGAAGCTTCTGAGATCGGCGCGCCGTACCTCTCCCCTACGCAGCGCGAACGCCTCGAGTCAATCGCTCGTGCAGGCGCTGAACGACGTGCCCTGTCAGCCGAGCACACCGTCGTCGGATTCTTCGGGGCGACCGGTTCGGGAAAGACATCGCTTTTCAATGCAGTAGTTGGCGAAGACCTGGGCAAAGCAGCCGCCCGCCGCCCAACCACTTCGTCTCCGTTGGCCGCGATCTGGGAGCCGAATGGTTCTGAGGAACTCCTCGACTGGCTCGAGGTAGAAGACCGCCGCAATCGCAACGGTGAATTCGCCTCCAAAGCCGGCCCGTTGATCCTGTTGGACCTTCCCGATTTCGACTCGGTGGAGCAGGCTAACCGCGAGATCGCAGAACGTCTGGCATCCCAGGTCGATGTCCTTGTGTGGGTCTCGGACCCGGAGAAATACGCCGACAGTGTCATTCATGACCAGTTCATCCGCCCCCACGCGAACCACTCCGCCGTGACGCTGGCCGTGCTGAACAAAACGGACCTGCTTGCGCAGTCCGATCTGCCGACGGTCTCCCAGTCCTTCGCTCAGCTCTTGCGCGATGATGGCCTGCAAAATGTCAGCGTCATCCCCACCTCCACCCACACCGGCGCTGGGATCGAGGATCTGCGCGCCGCGATCGCTCGTGTTGCCCAGGCGCACACGGCGCAATCCGCACGCATCGAAGCGGATATCGCTTCCGCGACAGAGGAGTATCGGGATGCGGGGAAGGCGGGGGACGTCGATAAGCGTGCAAAGCGTGAACTGGATGGGGTGCTCGCCCAGGCTGCGGGCGCGGACCGCGTGGCTACCTCGACGGCTGCCGCCTACCGCAAGCGTCTGCATGAACGCACCGGCTGGCTGCTGACATCTTGGGTGACACGTTTCCGTCCTGACCCGCTCAAGCGCATGGGATTGCGCGAAGAAGCTGATGAGGTCGGCGTGCACCGCTCCTCCTTGCCCGAGTTGGACGCCGCATCAAAGGCGGTAGCTAACCGAGGCGTGCGCAACTACGCCACCGCCGCCGCAGCAGACCTCCCACCGGAATGGGCGTCAGCCGTCTCCGACCGCGCCGACGAGGTGGCCACACGTCTCCCTGCTGCCCTCGACCGCGCCGTCGCCCGCACGCGCTTGCCTGCGGAGCCGTCGAAAGCCTGGTCGCTGCTCACCATCGTTCAATGGTTGGCGCTGCTCGCCGCGCTGATCGGTGTGCTGTGGTACCTCATCGTCGCGTTCGTGCCAGGTGTGCTCACTCCGCTTTTGGGCAGTGACCTCGTCCCGGATGTCGAGGGCTGGCCCATTCCCACCCTGCTCATCATGGCCGGACTACTGACGGGCCTGGTCATCGGGCTCGTCACTGCAGTTTTCGGCGGGGTGATCGGCGCGGGAGTCAAACGCAGGACGCGATCAGCATTACGAAAAGAAATCGCCGCGACATCTGAGACCGAAGTCGTCGCACCGCTTGGAGTGATCCGCGACGATTATGCCCGCTTCACCGAGCGCATCGCCGTCGCTGCGGGCTAGTCGCCAACCATTTCGCGGTGCAGCTCGCCACCCGGGCCGCTTACGATCACATTGGCGGGTTTCCCGTCGACCGACTCGCGCAGAATCTCCTTGATGGGCTGCAGGTCATCAGGGTTGAACGCGCCGTCCGCGTAGAAATACCACACGCTCACAGGCCCGCCGTTGGCCACGTGATACAGGTATAGCGAGCTTGCGGCATCGACGCGTTCGGCCTGCGCAACGAGCTCGCTCAGCGTCACGCCATCAGCACGCAGTGCGAGATTCGGGCTGGCCGCGCCCCATCCCGGCACCCCTTCCTCACGCACAGGGTGATGCAGCGGGAACCCACGCAGCATGAAGATGGCACCTTCACCCAGGTGCGCATACGCCCTGTCGCGGAAGTCACGGGCAGCAGCATCGCTTATCGACGCCTCCCTATCCACCTCCACAGCCACTCCCCCACCCGGGCCCGCTGCCTTGATTGAGACCTCCGCTACCTCCGGTGCCGCGAATGGCTCTAATAGTTCTCCGGCCTCTGCTCCGAACTCGGCGGATGGGAATGAGCCCTGCCACTTAAAACCAGTGTTGCCTAGCTGCGCTTTCACATGAGACGTCAACTCCTGGTCAAGCTCTTCCCCCTTTTCGCGCAGCGCGACCAAGGCAGCGACAAACTCAGCGACGTCTTCTGCTGCCACCGTCCCGCCGACCGAGATCGTGCCAGACGGAAAACCGCCCGCAATGACCGGGGAAAACTTCAGATCTTCAAAGGCCGGGTCAGACGCAGCCCACTGCTCCAGCGCACCGCGCTCACTTTCCGACGGGTCGCCGCACCCAGAAAGAGCAAGCACCACCGCGCCGACCACGCCACCAATGACCTTCCGCAACATGCGCACCATCTTAAAAGACAAAAAGCGCCCGCCCTCCGCATCCGAAGAAAGGATGGGAGGGCGGGCGTACGAGACGTCGATAAGCGAAAGTGCTTAGCGAGCCTTCTCGATGATCTCAACGAGACGGAAGTGCTTGTCCTTGGACAGCGGACGCGTCTCCTCGATACGGACGAGATCGCCGACACCAGCGGTGTTCTCCTCGTCGTGTGCCTTCACACGCTTGGTGGTACGGACAATCTTGCCGTACAGAGCGTGGGACTTGCGGTCCTCGATCTCAACAACGATGGTCTTATCCATCTTGTCGGACACGACGTAGCCGCGGCGGCGCTTCTGCAGAGCCTTAGTAGTTGCTTCAGACATTAGTTAGCTCCTTCACCAGGGACGGTGGACAGGCCAAGCTCGCGCTCACGCAGCACGGTGTAAAGACGTGCGATGTCGCGCTTCACCGCCGGGATACGACGGTTGTTGGTCAGCTGACCGGTAGCAAGCTGAAAACGCAGGTTGAACAGCTCTTCTTTGAGAGCGCCCAGGCGGTCGTTCAGCTCAGCATCGGAGAGCTCACGGAACTCGTGTGCAGGGGTTCCAGTAGCCATTAGAACTGGTCCTCCTTCGAGATGATACGAGTCTTGCACGGCAGCTTAGCGCCAGCACGGCGCAGAGCTTCCTGAGCGACAGCCTCGTTCGGGTAGGACATTTCGAACAGGATGCGGCCAGGCTTAACGTTGGCCACCCACTTCTCCACCGGGCCCTTACCGGAACCCATACGCACGCCGAGCGGCTTCTGGGTCAGCGGACGATCCGGGAAGATGTTGATCCAGACCTTGCCGCCACGCTTGACGTGACGGTTGATGGCAATACGGGCTGCCTCAATCTGGCGGTTGGTGATGTAAGCCGGCTCGAGAGCCTGCAGGCCGAAGTCACCGAAGTTGATGGTGTTGCCGCCCTTGGACACGCCGGAACGACCCGGACGGTGCTGGCGACGGTACTTAACGCGCTTAGGGATAAGCATGTGTCTTAGCCCTCCTTCTTCTGCTCTGCGCGCTGGCGACGCTGGCCACCGCGGCGGGGACGGCGGTCACCGCGGCCGCGGCGGTCATTGCCCGGAGCGTTCAGCTCGGACTCGCGCACGCCACCAACGACGTCGCCCTTGTAGATCCACACCTTGACACCGATGTTGCCGAAGGTGGTCTCTGCTTCAGCCAGGCCGTAGTCGATCTCCGCACGCAGGGTGTGGAGCGGGACGCGGCCCTCGTGGTAGCGCTCAACGCGGGACATCTCAGCACCGCCGAGACGGCCGGAGCACTGGATCTTGATGCCCTTGACCTGCGGCTGGCGCATTGCAGACTGGATAGCCTTGCGCATTGCGCGGCGGAATGCCACGCGGTTGACCAGCTGCTCAGCCACGTTCTGGGCGACCAGTGCGGCGTTAGCGTCAACGTTCTTGACCTCGAGGATGTTGAGGGCGACCATCTTGCCAGTGAGCTTCTCCAGCTCACGGCGGATGCGGTCAGCCTCAGCACCGCGGCGGCCGATCACGATACCCGGACGAGCCGTGTGGATGTCCACGCGGACACGGTCGCGGGTGCGCTCGATGACAACGTCAGCGATGCCGGCGCGCTGCAGGTTCTTGTTCAGGAACTCGCGGATCTTGATGTCTTCAGCGACGTAGTCCGCGTAGGACTTGTCGGCGTACCAGTGGGACTTCCAGTCGGAAGTGATGCCCAGCCGGAGGCCGTGCGGGTGGATTTTCTGACCCATTGCTTATGCCTCCTTCTGGCTTTCAACTACCACGGTGATGTGGCAGGTGCGCTTACGGATCTGGAAGGCGCGGCCCTGTGCGCGCGGCTGGTAGCGGCGCATGGTCGGGCCTTCGTTGGCGTATGCCTCGGAGATGACCAGCGTGCGCGGGTCAAGACCGAAGTTGTTCTCGGCGTTCGCTGCTGCGGACGCGACGACCTTGGCCACCTGGGTGGACACGGTCTGCGGCGCGTACTTCAGGATAGCGAGAGCCTCGGACACGGACTTGCCGCGGACGAGATCGAGAACACGGTTCGCCTTCATCTGGGAAGTGCGCACATATTTCGCGGTTGCGTGTGCGGAAGTGATCGTTTCACTCATCGCTTATCGACGCCCCTTCTCATCCTTGACGTGACCCTTGAAGGTCTTGGTCGGTGCGAACTCACCGAGCTTGTGGCCGACCATGGACTCATCGACGAACACCGGCACGTGCTTACGGCCGTCGTGGACGGCGAAGGTGTGACCGATGAAATCGGGGAGAATGGTCGAACGACGGGACCAGGTCTTGATGACCTGCTTGGTTCCAGCCTCGTTCTGTGCGTCCACCTTGTTGAGGAGGTGTTCGTCTACGAACGGGCCTTTCTTCAGGCTGCGTGGCATGTGAAGTTACCTCCTCTTAGCGCTTCTTATTCGGGCGACGGCGGCGCACGATCATGTTGTTGGAATAACGGTTCGGGTTGCGGGTGCGACCTTCCTTCTGGCCCCACGGGGAAACCGGGTGGCGGCCACCGGAGGTCTTGCCCTCGCCACCACCGTGCGGGTGGTCGACCGGGTTCATGACAACACCGCGGACAGTGGGCCTCCAGCCCTTCCAGCGCATACGGCCGGCCTTGCCCCAACGGATGTTGATCTGGTCAGCGTTGCCGACCTCACCAACGGTTGCACGGCAACGGATGTCCACGCGGCGGATTTCAGAAGACGGCATACGCAGGACTGCGTAGCTGCCTTCCTTACCCAGCAGCTGGATGGACGTACCAGCGGAGCGTGCCAGCTTGGCACCTGCGCCCGGCTTGAGCTCCACAGCGTGGATCGTCGTACCGGTCGGGATGTTGCGCAGCGGCAGGTTGTTGCCAACCTTGATATCAGCTGCAGCGCCAGCCTCAATGACGGTGCCCTGGGTCAGGCCCTTCGGTGCGATGATGTAACGCTTCTCGCCATCTGCGTAGTGCAGCAGAGCGATGTTAGCGGTGCGGTTCGGGTCGTACTCGATGTGAGCGACCTTTGCCGGAACGCCGTCCTTGTCGGAACGACGGAAGTCGATCACGCGCCACTGGCGCTTGTGACCGCCGCCGCGGTGACGGGTAGTGATGTGACCGTGGGAGTTACGGCCACCCTTCTTCGGGAGCGGTCGCACCAGGGACTTTTCCGGAGTCGAGCGAGTGATCTCCTCGAACTCGGAAACGGAACTGTTGCGGCGACCCGGGGTTGTCGGCTTGTACTTACGAATAGCCATAGTTTGTCCTCTTTAGATCTCTCTTTTCGGTGAGATCGCCCTTAGGCGACGCCGCCGAAAATGTCGATGGAGTCGCTGCCCTCGCGGAGGGTGACGTACGCGCGCTTGGTGTCCTTCCGCTTGCCCCAACCGTTGCGGGAGCGCTTGCGCTTGCCCTCACGGTTGACGGTGTTCACGGAAGCGACCTTCACGCCGAAGATGTCCTCCACGGCAATCTTGATCTGGGTCTTGTTCGCGTTCGGGTTGACGTAGAACGTGTAGGTGTTCTGTTCCATCAGCGCGTAGGTCTTCTCAGAGACGACCGGGGCGATGATGATGTCGCGCGAGTTAGCTGTCTTAGCCATTAGTTCTCCTCGCTTTCTGCTGCTGCGGCCACGGCTTCACCGTTTGCGCGGTTGACGAAGTCGTGCAGAGCCTCAACGGAGAAGACGACATCGTCAGCGTTGAGAACGTCGTATGCGTTCAGCTGGCCCGGCTCGAGGATGGTCACGCCCGGCAGGTTCCGTGCGGAAAGACGGGAGTTAGCGTCCTCGCGGCCGATGACCAGAAGAACCGACTTGCGGTCCGTCAGGCGCTCGATGAAAGTGCGAGCGGACTTCGTCGACGGGTTCTGACCCGGAACGAGCTCCTCGACCACGTGGATGCGGTCGTTCTGAGCGCGGTTGGTCAGGGCGCCGGCGAGAGCGGCCTTGATCATCTTCTTCGGGGTGCGCTGCGCGTAAGAACGCGGCTGCGGACCGTGGACAGTGCCACCACCAGTGAAGTGCGGTGCACGGATCGAGCCCTGACGAGCGCGACCGGTGCCCTTCTGGCGGAACGGCTTCTTACCACCGCCGGCAACCATGCCACGAGTCTTCGTAGCGTGGGTGCCCTGGCGCTTCGCGGCGAGCTGTGCAATGACGACCTGGTGCATCAGCGGAACCGATGCTTCGCGGTCGAAGAACTCAGCCGGGAGCTCAACGGAACCCTTGGTGGCTCCGTCTGCGGTGTGGACATCGAGTGTCAGGTTTGTCATGCGTGAGCACCGCCCTTCACTGCGGTCTTGACGGTAACCAGGCTGCCCTTAGCACCAGGGATAGCACCCTTGATGAGGAGCAGGTTCGAGTCGCCGTCGATCCTTTGAATCTTGAGGTTCTGGGTGGTGACACGGTTGCCGCCCATGCGGCCAGCCATGCGCGTGCCCTTGAACACGCGGCCCGGGGTAGCACAGCCACCGATGGAGCCGACGCGACGGTGCGCAGCCTGGTTACCGTGAGCGGCACCCTGGCCAGCAAAGCCGTGACGCTTCATAGCGCCTGCGTAACCCTTGCCCTTAGTGGTGCCGGCAACGTCAACGAAGGTATCGCCATCGAAGATGTTGACGGTCACTTCCTGGCCGAGCTCGTAAGCAGAGGTGTCATCCATGCGGATCTCTGCCACGTGACGGCGCGGGTTCTGGCCAGCCTTCTTGTAGTGGCCTGCCTGAGGCTTCTTCGTCTTACGGGGATCAATCTCGCCGTAAGCGATCTGGATGGCGGAGTAGCCATCGGTCTCTTCAGTGCGGATCTGGGTGACAACGCACGGCCCAGCCTCGACGACGGTCACCGGAATGACCCGGTTCTCCTCGTCGAAGATCTGGGTCATACCGAGCTTGCGGCCCAGAATGCCCTTGATCTCGTTAGTCATATGTTTTGTTCTCCCTACTGGATGTTCACGTCAACGCTCGCGGGGAGGTCGATGCGCATGAGGGCATCAACCGTCTTCGGCGTCGGGTCGAGGATGTCAATGAGGCGCTTGTGGGTGCGCATCTCAAAGTGCTCGCGCGAGTCCTTGTACTTGTGGGGAGAACGAATAACGGCGTACACGTTCTTTTCAGTGGGCAACGGCACCGGTCCAACGACACGGGCACCCGTGCGGGTAACCGTTTCCACGATCTTCTTCGCAGATGCGTCGATCGCTTCGTGGTCGTAGGCCTTGAGCCGAATGCGGATCTTCTGTCCCGCCACGTTAACCTCTTCCTCGCTATCTCACTTTTCATCACCGATGAAAGTGGTGAGATGTGTAGCTTTCAGTTTCTCTATAACGTTGTCCGGTTTAGGGCCGGCGCCAACGCCAGTGTCTGTTCAAACGAATGACTGCCATGACTTCCGCGGAAGTTGCACGCGCGCAATAAACAACGCTCGTGTCAGTGCTTCCGCTGGGAATATTCCCAGTGTCAGGCTCGGAAGGGTGTTTGAGCACATCGTTTGCACGATCCACTCACGTGGCCCTTGCGTACTGCCGCTGTTTATTTGCCATGCCCCTTCTCCGGTCCCCGGTCTCGAGAGTGCCTACTCGGTGGTGGCCTGTGCTCGATCGCAGGTCCTTCGTCGATAAGCGTGAGCTCATCGTGCAAAGGTGTCATGTTCGCTTTACCAGCGACGCGGATGCGCCGTGTTAAAGCAACCCGAGTATTCAAACACACAGGTCGTCGGAAACGCAAACTACGGAAATATATCGAAATGATGTCGATTGCTGCGCGTCATAGCCGGGCCAGACTTTTGGACATAGGATTGGCCTTTGTACATATCGCACAAGATAAAAGCCTGTTGAAAGGAATGTCATGGCAGACAACAACGCAAACCAGAACACCCCGGCTACCAATAACCCTGCGGAGGCGCCGGAGCAGCCGCGCAATGAGGTGCTTGAGACCGACCACGGCACCACCGTTATTGATGACAATGTTGTGGGCAAGATCGCAGGCATCGCCGCACGCGAGGTGTCCGGCGTGAACAACCTCGGTGGCGGCGCCGCCCGTATGTGGGGCGCTGTGCGTGAGTCCCTGACGTCTTCCACCAACGTCCAGCAGGGCGTCAATGTTGCTGTGGAGAATGGTCACGCGAGCGTCGCGGTCGCCGTCATCGCTGAGTACGGCGTGGCCATCCACGAGCTGGCAAACGCGATCCGCGAGAACATCACCATCGCGGTCACCCGTATGACCGGCCTGATCGTTGACCGCGTCGATGTCTCCGTCCACGATGTGCACCTGCCGGAAGAGACAACTGAGACCGAGACGTCCAACCAGCAGGCTCTGGACCAGTAGGAATGGCCGCATTCTCCGTCACCAAGGACACCGCGGAAACAATCCGTGACGCAGCTCTTTCTGTCGACGGTGTGGCGGGAGTCTCCGGCGGCCGCATGGGCCAAGCATTCCTGCGGGTCAGCGGCGCCATGATCGAAGGCATTCAGCTTATCGACGACACCGTCCCCCACCTCTCCCTACACCTCACCTACGACCTGCGCTCACGCCGCCAGATCCCCGAGATCGTAGGCGACGTGCGGAAGGCAGTGAGCGCTTTGCCTGTTTTCGCAGAGTCGGGCTCGGGCTCGGGCTCGGAGCCAGTCATCGACGTCGTGTTCGATGACGCTGTGTAGAGCTGTGTAGAGCTGTGTAGAGCTGGACTACCTGCAACGCATTGGAAACGTATTAGAAAAGTGGAGCACCCATGAACATCTTCTCCAATAAGACCGTCCTCGGCGCCGTCGTCGGTGTCGTGCTGGCGTTCGCTTTGATCCTCGGCGGTTGGATCGGGTTCTTCTTCACGCTGCTGTTCGGCGTTATCGGTGGTGTCGTCGGTGCGCAGCTGGAAGGCCGTATTGATTTGGCTGATTTGGTCAGCACCACCTCTGGGCGGGGTCGTAGCTAATGGATCCTGCTTCGTACCGCATTAGCGAAAAGGCCGTCGCACGCGTCGCTGAAATCGCTGTCTTGTCGGTGCCTGACGTACGCGAGATCGATGCAAAGCTCGCTGGCCTGGCCGGCAGAAGCTTCCCGCGCATCGACGCGCAAATTGACCGCCCCGGCGGCTCCGTCATCCTGGACTTGGAGATCGTGAACTCGTATCCCGCCCCCATCGGGGCAATTACCGACGAGGTCCGCCAGACCGTCAGCAACCACGTCACAACCTTGACAGGTCTCTCCGTAACAAAGGTCAACGTGAACGTCGTCGACGCTGAATCCACAGCCTTCGGTGAACGTGTCACCCGCAATGACCTCAAGCTCCACCTCACGGAGATTGCGGCAGCCCCGGTACGGGTCACTCGTTCTCAGGTGACGTCTCCGCATGTGAAAGAGCCCATCGAACTTGCGGACATCGAAGTAGACGACTCGACGTACAAAAAGATCGCATCCATCGAGGCACCTGAGCCTCAGCAGATCCGTAGCATCTCCGCTCCCCTGCCATCTCGTCCCCGCTCGGTTGAGATACCGGAGCCGCCACGCGTTGACTCGGTAGAAACACCAGAGCCATTCCAGCCAACTCTCCCCCAGTGCCCGGAGCAGACACCGTTGCGCGCGATCAGCGTCAACACCTTCGGCAGTGCCAACGGTGCGCACCCACGGTCGGTGTCACCGCCAGCCCCGGCACCGCTGCGCGACATCAACATCAAGCAGTACGCACCCCGCATCCCAGTTGAACGCCCTGCCCAGCGACCACTGCAATACATCCAGGTCGCAAGAGCTGCACAGCTCACACCCGTTTCCCTCCCGGCGCAGAAGCCACTGAGGGAAATCAGGGTGAACAGGTTGAGGTATGTGGGCGTCGATAAGCCGATGCCCGCGCCGCTCCGTGCGATCAGCGTGCCGCAGCTCGACGTCGTGAAGCCGCAAGTGCCGCAGCAGCGTCCGCTCAAGCCGATCACCATCGAAACAGAAGAGGAGGCCTAGTGCCCGTGACTGACGCGACACCCACCGGCCCCCGCGCCGGCGCCGAACCCAAGGGAAACCCCGCAGTACGGTGGCTGACTGTCCTCCTCGGAATCGTGCTGCTCACCGTCTCCGGCGTCATCGGCCGCGACCTCTGGTACCGCTACCAAGAAAACGACCCGGACAACTCGTGGATCCGACCCACGCTCGAGTGGCTCGGCACCGCAAGCGCAACACCCCTCGGCGTCACAGTCGGCATTGTCATCGCCGCGATCGGCCTGTGGTTCATCATCGCAGCGTTCAAACCACGACCGCGCCGCTACGTGCAGGTCGATTCGGCCTCATCCATCTGGCTGCGGCCGGTGGACGTGGCGCGGCGGGCGACGGCGTCGGCACGCAATGAGCTCGGGCGCACCAATATCGCCTCCCGCGCAACCCGCAAAAAGCTCACGCTGAACGTCGAAGACGACGGATCATCAGCTCTCGACCAACGCCTCTCCGACATCCTGACCGACGAGATGCAGCGCCTTACGCGACCACCCAAAGTCCGCATCAAAATCCATCAATCCACCCAACCGAAGGAGCTGGCATGACACGCACACTGGCGTTCTTTGACCGCCTGATCATCTTCCTGCTCGGCGTCCTTCTCCTCGTGGGCGGACTTGTGCCCGCTGCTTTGTACTGGGAGATCCCGTATGTCAGCGAGTACGTGCGTGGCGTGAACCGTTCGCTGCTCAGCGATGTGCCTGGCATGAATTGGTACGCGACAGCTCTCATCTGCACACTGATCGGCGCGATCATCGTGGGCATGTGGCTGATCATGCCGAATATCCGCAACCGTGGGTTCAACAGCCGGTTCATTACGCCGGCGCACGAAGATCAGGGCGAGACTCGCATCAACGTGGCGCGCGTGGCTCAGGCAGCGTGCAAGCATGCGGAGCAGTCGGAGCTCGTGGCGAGCGCAAAGCAGTCCGTCGCCTATGTTCGGGACCGTCCGACTGCAACGTTCACGATCACCGCGAATCCGAATTTCGACATTGATAGCATCGTGGCCTATGTCGAGCAGGTCGACGCGGATTTCCGGGACGCGCTAGACACCATGGATATCGACACAGTGTTCAAGCTTCACCTCGATAAGGTCACTGCTTAGCTCTCCACGAGCAGCAGCTTATCGACGATCCCCAGCCCCACCGTCTCCCCTCCACCCGACACGTAGACGAATTCTTCGCCCACGCGACAACGCACGATCTGATTCCAGGCGTGCGTTGTTTTCGTTACAGTGCGTCGCTGCGTTGTCCACAGGTGGAGCCGTTGAGTGATGAGCACTCTGCTTCCGTCAGCTAGGACGGCGAGCCACACGTGGTTGCCGATCTCAGCGCGTTCCAGCCCTTCGATATCTTCGTTAGTGGTGCTCTTGATCTGCGAAATCAATGTGACGATGCCCAGGCGATGCGCCAGTCCTTCCCCATCCATGACGGTCAACATCCGTCCAGGGCCTGTTGGGCGTACAGAGCTGTAATGCCACACACTAGGTTGCCTGTCGCGATCCCCAGAGCGCACGACCACTGCCCCGCTTTTGGTCAGTGTTACGCGTTGATCAGGGGAAAGCGTTTCAACCAAGAGGTCATCAGCGACACGGCCATCATCGTCGCGGGGTAGCTCGGAGGGGTGCGTCAAAGATTCGACAATGAGTAACTGCTCGAGTTCTTCGTCCGTCGTACCCCAACCGGCACCTCGATTGGCCAGAATGCCGAAGAGGGTGGCTAGTGGCAGGTCGGGTTGGCCTTCCCAGGCATCACGAAGCCTATCCAGGACGCGCGGAATTCGAGTCGGGTCTTGCACCCTGGTGAGTCTACGGTCCCGTCATGTGCACATGCATCTAGCTGCCGAACAGTAGGTGCATGGCTCCGTACCGGTGGGTGGTATTCGGTACCGGTTTTCCTCGTGGTGATACCCAGATTGGGCTGCCGCGTCGCCTTCGTATTCGACCCCGGTGTGTGCGCCACGGGTCATCATCATTAGTCCGGTTGTGATACCTACACACCGGCGCCAAATTCGCCATATTCGTCTCACCACCACGCGCCCAGGCAGTGATGTGGTGAATCTCGCAATGATCAGCAGCATGCCGGCACCCCGGCACCGGACACGTCGTCAACGTTGCCCGCGCCAAATCCCGCTGCTTGCTGTTAGCGAACCGCTGGGTGCGGTACAGGTTCACCGCACCTTCCGCCGGGTGGAACAACGCCACCTCAAGCTCAGCACCATGAAACTGTGCAAGGTATTCCGCACCCGTCATCGTGGTGCCATCCGACAACCCAAGAATTGTTTCATCGCCGTGGCCGCCGAGAATCTTCGTGTAATCGGATAGTGGAATCACCACCAACGGCCGCGGCACCGCTAAGGCCACCCCACCACCAGAACGCAACAGGCGGGCAAACGCCTCATACATCTGCGGACCCTCAGGACGGGTGGCATCCAAATTCTGGCGCAGGGCGTGTTCAAGGGCAGCAATATCACGCTCAGAACCTGTAGCAGTAAACGACCGCTTACCTTTACGCGATTTGGTAAACCGCACCGACGTTTTCGGGGCAGGCTTCTCCGGGACCTCCACGATGTCTTTCGCACGACGCTTCAACGTCGCGTAGTTCCCCTCCACCGACAACAGGGCCAAACGCGTCTTCCACGGATCCTTGGCCTTTTTGACCTGCTGCTCAATAAACACCAACTGATCCAACGACTTCGACGTCGAACGCGCAATCCGTACAGCATGAGCCTGCTGGCGGGAGTGCTTGGTTTTCCCGTAGTAGGTCTCGTGAACACTGGCCCATTCGGTAACACGGTTGGGGTTGGCGCCGGCATCGATGAGCAGCTGAGCATCGAAACTGCCCAGCGAGTCGATGGCGTTGGTGGCACCAACATAAACCGCGAAATCGTTCATGCCCCAAACAATAAACAGCCGGCGCCACCAAACGCAGGGCGAAGAACCAGACCTGTGGATAACTGGAGAAAAGCGAAAAGCCGCACCCCTTACGGGATGCGGCTGATCTAGGAAACTAGTCGAAGACTAGTCCAGGATCTTGGTGACGCGGCCAGCGCCGACGGTGCGGGAGCCCTCGCGGATAGCGAAGCGCAGGCCCTCGTCCATAGCGACCGGCTGAATCAGCTCGACAGACATGTCGACGTTGTCGCCCGGCATGACCATCTCGGTGCCCTCCGGCAGCTTCACAACACCGGTGACGTCGGTGGTGCGGAAGTAGAACTGCGGACGGTAGTTGTCGAAGAACGGGGTGTGGCGGCCGCCCTCGTCCTTGGACAGGACGTAGACAGAGCCCTCGAACTTGGTGTGCGGGGTGTAAGCGCCCGGCTTGATGATGACCTGGCCACGCTCAACGTCCTCACGCTTCAGACCACGGAGCAGCAGAGCAGCGTTGTCGCCAGCCTCAGCGGTGTCGAGAAGCTTGTTGAACATCTCGATGGAGGTGACGGTGGTCTTCTGGGACTTCTCGCGGATACCGATGATCTCGACCTCGTCGTTGAGGTTCAGGACACCACGCTCGACACGACCGGTAACAACGGTACCGCGGCCGGAAATGGTGAAGATGTCCTCGATCGGCATCAGGAACGGCTTGTCGGTCTCGCGCTCCGGATCCGGGATGGAGTTGTCGCATGCTTCCATGAGGTCGATCACGGACTGGACCCACTTCTCTTCGCCCTCGAGAGCCTTGAGTGCGGAGATGTGGGTGATCGGTGCTTCCTCGTCGTAGTCCTGCTCAGCGAGGAGTTCGCGGATCTCCATCTCGACGAGCTCGATGATCTCCTCGTCGTCGACCATGTCGCACTTGTTCAGTGCAACGAGGATGTACGGAACGCCAA
>NZ_CAMXWS010000006.1 GCF_947253065.1 uncultured Corynebacterium sp. | reverse complement strand
AAGAAAAGCGCACAACAAAACCCCTGTGGACAAACCGAAGTTATCCACAGGGGCAACCGCTTGGATCTGGTTGGTTAGTCCCTGAAGTAGGACAGGAGACGGAGAATCTCGGTGTAGAGCCACACCAGTGTCACGGCGAGGCCGAGAGCAACGCCCCATGCCATCTTGGCAGGTGCGCCGGTGCGAACGAGCTTGTCAGCGGTGTCGAAGTCGGTGAGGAAGCTCAGAGCACCGAGGACGATGCAGACGAGGGAGAAGACGATGGCAAGGGCGCCACCATCGCGAAGCGGGGAGTTACCCGTGAAAACGAAGAGCAGCAGGTTGCCCAGTGCGAGGACCGCGACGCCGATGATGCAGCCCGTGATGATGCGGGTGAACTTCGGGGTGACGCGGATCGCGCCGGTCTTGTAAACGAACAGCATGCCAGCGAAAACGCCGATGGTGCCCAGGATGGCCTGGAAGATGATGCTGCCTGCTGCACTATCGCCGGTGTACCCGGCGACAAGGAAGGAGAAACCACCAACGAAGAGGCCTTCGAAGACGGCGTAGATCAACGTCACTGCGGCGGAGCCGTACTTGCGGCCGAAGGAGTGGACGAGGACGGTGATGAAACCGCCGATGGCGCCGACGAAGGTCAGAATCATCGCGAGGCCCATGTTCACGAGGCCCAGGCCAAAGTTGACGGCAGCGAATGCAACGATGACGGCAAGGGTGATGCCGGTCTTGGTCACGATGTCGTCGACAGTGATGGGGCGATCAGCTGACTGGTTGTACTGGTTCTGCTGCGGGTAGCCAGCCTGCGGCTGGGCGTACCCGGTGTTGTTCTGTGCCTGCGGGAGGCGTGTCAGGACGGGGTTGTTAGATTTCACGCTTCTCGAGTTCCTTTCTATAGGTCCAAGCGGTTTAAAAACCGTTCACCGATCATACTGTTCAACGCACCACCTCGCTGTTTCGTTCCCGCGAGTGGCGAAATAGTATGAAAAGCATGGTCAAGTGGCGGCGTTTGTTTGGTCGTGGCTCGCGGCAGACGGGTGGCGATTTCTTGTGCGCGCACTTGGAAGCCACCGCTGGAGGCGCACCTTTAGAGATCCACGGGGAGTTGCGGTTCTCGGACGAGGTGGCGGTGCTGGTGTATCGCGTCGATAAGCCTGTGCCCCATTTGTTGTACGTGACGTATGGGGTGTCACGGACGCGTTCGTCGGCACCAGTCGCGGGCATGCAAGATGAGTTGACGTTGCGGGTGCCGGATCAGCACACACCACCGGAATGGCCGGTGCAGCGGCTGCGGAATTTGGCGCGTTATCTGCGCAAATCAGGCAATTCATTTGCGCCGGGCCACTACATGGACCTGCACGAACCGGTGTGTGAGGGCGCTACGTTGACCGGCTTCATTTTCGTTGCGGATCCGCTCATTCCACTGTTGAACGCGCCGACGGGGCGCATTCGATTCCTCAATGCTGTGGCAGTCACGGACGATGAGCTGGAAGCGGCGTTGTGTTGGGATCCGTTGAAGTTCGCGGGAAAGCTGGGGGACGTGGTGCCGTTGGGCGTCGGCAAGCATGATCGCGCTTCTTCGCTTATCGACGCCGCCGTTATCCCCCTCATCCAAGCCGAAGGGTCCTCGATCGGGGCGGTGGCTTCAAAATTTTTTGCTGTCGATGAAACGGGACGTATCGACCTGACTACTCGTGCCGCCGCGCACCTGCTCCGCGCAATGAAATGGCGGTTGGGCTTTGAGCGTCCCTTCGCCATCGTGGGCGAAAAAGATTCAGGATGGGCACGTTTTGTCCCTGCTGGTGAAACACACGTTGCTTACGGCAATAATGAGTCCGGTGCCCACATCACCGTGGACGTCGATCACGCGCTGCGCCATGAAATCTTGGCCGTTGTCGACTCCACGCCAGGAACCTACACGCTCACCTCTGCCCCACTGACCCTGCAGGTCATCGACCCGAAGCGTTAGGACGTGACGCAAAAATTGTGCCCCCACAGGGACTCGAACCCTGACTGAATCGATTTTAAGTCGACTGCCTCTGCCAATTGGGCTATAGGGGCTTAGGTGACTGAGTGTACGGCACGGTCATGCGCGACCATATACTTGCTCCATCATGAGGTCTCGTGTCGCTTCTTCTTGGCTGGTTCTGCTCCCGTGTTTACTCGGCGGCCTGGGCTTATTCCTGGCCCGGAGTGCTGGTGATGGCTCGGCGACCTTTTATGCACTGACGGTCCTTGCCGCTCTCATTTATGCTGCGACGTGGTGGGTTTGGGGCAACCGTGATGCGTTGCGCGGGCCGAAAGCCGATGTGCTGCGGGGTGTCGTAATCGGCGCTGCTTTGGCGGTTGTTTTCATGATGGGCGCTGTTGTGGTCAAGCACATTCCACTGCTCGCCACGCCTGTGACTGAGCTGCTCGCCATGCCGCGTGCCGGTGGTTGGGCACCGACACTAGTTGTGCTTGTCATCAATGGCATCGGTGAGGAGCTCGTCTACCGCGATGCCGTGCCGCACCAACTGCGGGGGAGGTTCTCGGAGACTGCGACGGGTGTACTTTCGACATTGCTCTACTGCGTGGTCACCATCGCGATGGGCGTCCCATTGCTGGTTTTCGCAGCGGGAGTCCTCGGCGCCGTGTGCTTCTTTGAGGCCTCCCGTTCACGCCGAGTGCTCTCCCCCATTGCTGTGCACCTGACATGGAGCACGACGATGCTGATCGTCATGCCGCTGGTGCTCGGCTAACAGTCCTACTCGCTGACGGAGAAGACGCGCTTTTTCGCGGGCTTCTCACCGTCACCACGCACTGAGATTTTCTCTATGTCAAACATCTCGCTCAAGAAGTCAGCGATCCACTGCAGGAGTTCTTCATCGCGCAGGTTCGGCGCGTTGAGGGCCTTCTTCGCTCCGCCCTCGCGCGGGAACGGCACCTGCACGGCCTTGGCTGCGGCGCGGTAATTGGAACCCGGGTAGAGGCGCTTGAGGCGCACCTGCTTCGAATCTGGCATGTCAACCGGGTGGAATTTCAGGCGGGTGCCCTGCATGGTGATGTCGGCAACCCCGGCACGACGGGCCTGGTGGCGCAGACGTGCGACGGCGAAGAGACGCAGGACTTCTTCGGGCATCTCGCCAAAGCGGTCGATGAGTTCGTCGGCAACGTGGGTGAGCTCGGCATCATCACGCGCGGCGGCGAGCTTGCGGTAACTCTCCAGACGCAGGCGCTCGGAGTTGATGTAGGTCTCCGGAATGTGCGCGTCGACGGGCAGATCGATGCGGATTTCCTTCGGGCCCTGATCGGTGGCATCGACGACGTCGCCGGACATGAGTGCCTTGTAAGTTTCCACTGCCTCGCCGACGAGGCGGACGTACATGTCAAAGCCGACACCAGCGATGTGTCCGGACTGTTCAGCGCCTAGAACGTTGCCGGCACCGCGCATTTCCAAGTCCTTCTGCGCGACGGCGATGCCGGCGCCGAGGTCGTTGTTCTGGGCGATCGTGGCGAGGCGGTCGTAGGAGGTCTCGGTAAGCACCTTGTCCTTCGGGTACAGGAAATAGGCATAACCGCGTTCGCGGGAACGACCCACGCGACCGCGCAGCTGGTGCAGCTGGGATAGACCCATGTTCTGCGCATTCTCCACGATCAAGGTGTTCGCATTAGCAATATCCAGGCCAGTTTCCACGATGGTGGTGCACACCAAAACATCGAAGTCGCGGTTCCAGAAGCCCTGGACTGTTTGCTCGAGCAGCTGCTCCCCCATCTGGCCGTGCGCTACGACGATGCGTGCCTCCGGAACGAGGGTGCGTAGGTGACGGGCAGTTTTCTCGATGTCGGAGACTTTGTTGTGGATGTAGAAGACTTGGCCGTCGCGAAGCAGCTCGCGTCGAATAGCGGCGGCGACTTGCTTGTCTTCCTGCGCGCCCACGTACGTGAGCACCGGGTGGCGGTCCTCTGGTGGTGTGGTGATCGAGGTCATCTCTCGGATGCCAGTCAGCGACATCTCCAGGGTGCGCGGAATCGGCGTTGCGGTCATGGTCAGCACATCAACGTGAGATTTGAGTGCCTTGATGTGCTCCTTGTGCTCAACGCCGAAGCGCTGTTCCTCATCGACGACGATGAGGCCCAGGTTCTTCCACTGCACACCGGTCTGCAGGAGGCGGTGGGTGCCGATGACGACGTCGACGGAGCCGTCGGCAAGCCCAGCCATGATCTTCTTCGCATCGGCGCCGGTAGTGAAGCGGGAGAGCTCCTGAATATTGACGCCGAAGCCGTCCATGCGCTCGCTAAAGGTGGAAAAGTGCTGCTGAGCGAGCAGCGTGGTGGGCACGAGCACCGCAACCTGTTTGCCGTCTTGGACTGCCTTGAATGCCGCACGGACAGCGACCTCAGTCTTGCCGAAGCCGACGTCACCGACGATCACGCGATCCATCGGCGTGGCCTTTTCCATGTCAGACTTCACTGCCTCGATGGCAGCCATCTGGTCTTCGGTTTCGACGAAGGGGAAATTGTCCTCCATCTCGATCTGCCAGGGCGAATCCGGCGCGAAAGCGTGGCCCGGCGCGGAAGCACGCTTGGCGTAGAGCTGCACGAGCTCACCGGCGATCTCACGAACCGCCGCGCGCGCCTTGCGCTTGGTGTTCTTCCAGTCAGATCCGCCCATCTTGGACAGGCTGGGCTGTTCGCCGCCGGAGTATTTGCTCAGCAGGTCAAGCGATTCCATGGGGACCCACAGCTGGTCGGCGGGCTGGCCACGCTTAGCGGGCTGGTACTCGAGGACGATGTACTCGCGACGCGAGGAATCCTCACCCGTACCGATCGTGCGCTCGGCCATCTTCACAAAACGACCAATGCCGTGGGTGTCATGAACGACGTAGTCACCTGGCTTGAGTGCCAAAGGGTCGACGCGATTGCGACGACGCGGTGCGCGGCGCTTCGCCCCGGCGATGTCGCCAACGCGGTTGCCGGTCACATCTGTCTCGGTGATGACCACCAGGCCAGTACCGGGGAAAGACAGACCAGCATGGGACAGCGCCTGATAAAGCGTCACTTGCCCTTCGACAGGCTCAAGGCCCGGGGTGGCCACGCGCGCGGAAATGCCGTTTTCGCGCAAGCGCTCAGCCATGCGGTCAACAGTGCCCTTCGCTGGTGCCACGAAGGCGGCATGGCCACCGCTTTGCAGGTGCATTTTTACCTGGCTATAGAGCGCCTCGATCTCTTTCGGGTCGCCCTTCGGAGCGGGCGCAGCTTCGAATTCGAGCGGCAGGGTGACGGCATCATCTTCGCCCGCGGTGAGCATGCCAGGAGGAGCGAAAGTCCACCATGCATTGCCCGCCTCACGCGCAGAGACCTCGAGGGATTCAAAGGAACGGTACGAGCTCGCAGACACGTCCAGCCCCTCAGCAGCGACGGGACCGTCAGCGCCCATCGCGGCAGCTTCCCAGCCGGCTTCAAGGAATTCCTGGTCAGTTGCCTGCAGGTCGGAGATGCGCGTGCGCACCTTCTCCGGCGAAGTCACCAAAACCACAGAGCCGGAAGGCATCAGCTCAGGAAGAACGGAATAGGAGGATTTCGTCAGCGCTGGAATCAGCGCTTCCATTCCATCGGCATAGCTGCCTTCAGAGATGCGGGTCAGCAGCTCGACCAGGGTGCGGTTTCCGGGGTGGGATTGGATGAGGGAGGCGGCAGAGGCTTTGACGGTGTCGTCGATAAGCAATTGGCGTGCGGGGTGCAGCTCGACGCGCGCGATGTCCTCGATGGTGCGCTGGTCAGCGACGGCGAATGCGCGCAGTTCAGTGACTTCGTCGCCCCAGAATTCGATGCGCACGGGGTGCTCGGCCGTGGTTGGGAAAACGTCGATGATGCCGCCGCGTGTGGCGAATTCGCCGCGCCCGGACACCATGTCCACGTGGTCGTACGCGAAGCTCGCCAGCGATGCGGTGAGCTCTTCGAAGTCATAATCTTCGCCGTGTTCGATAACGATCGGCGCGACTGCTGGGAGCAGCGGCTGGCACGTCGCACGCGCTGATGCAACGATTACCGAAGTCTCGCTCAACCCGTGCAACACCTGGTTGCGGCGGCCCACGATGTCCGCTGCGGGCGAGAGACGCTCGTGCGGCAGGGTCTCGAATGCGGGCATCAACGCAACATGCTGCGAACCTAATAATGCACCAAGCTCAGCGGCGAGGTCTTCCGCCTCGTGCCCTGTCGCAGTGACCAGCAAAACGGGCGCCTTCCGCGCGATTGTCGCTGCCGCCCACGGACGCACCTGGTCAATGCCCGTGACATGCAGTGTGGGGTCCCCTACCCGTTTGCTCAAGCCTTTCAGCTTGGGGTCGGTCATCGCCTGGGTTAACACCCCGGCGAGCATCGGAACATTCTGCGGCTTGTCAGCCATCAAACCCCCTGGTTGCTGCTTGAGTCCGGGCGATAAAAAAGCTTCCCCACCAGGACTCGAACCTAGAATGACGGTACCAAAAACCGTAGTGTTGCCAATTACACCATGGGGAAAGACGGTCAAGAGCTTACCGCATGACTCCCACGAATTGAATTCCCGCCTACTTTCATGAATGCATCGTGTGAGCCAGCTACGCTTAACCTGTGACGAAGACCAACAAAATTTTGCTGGCCATTTTGGCCGTACTCCTTCTAATTCTTGCCGCCATTGGCGGAGTTATTGCTGTTAAGAGCGATCTTTTCGGCTCGCGCGACAATATCGCCCAGCCGTACAACGAGACGCGCTACAGCGGAACGATCGAAAATGCCGAAGGGCTTATCGACGACGCCGTGCCCGTCGTCCTCGTCGTCCGCTTCCACGACGATGGTGAGACCGGTGAGCTGACCTCACCGACTTTGAAGCGTCACTCCACGCTGACGCGGACTGATAAGTACACCTACCGCGAAGACATCGTCCACGGTGAAGGCGATAGCGGTGTCGAGTGGACTTTCGAGCCTGGCGACAATGACTCGATGTCTGCCTCCTACACCACCCCGGACGGCGCCAGCTCCTCTGCTGACCTACCGCAGACCGACCCGGCTGATACCTCCGGCGAAGTCGGCCTCAACCCCAAGGCCACCGGCGCGGACCCTGATGGCATCGAATTTCCCGATGGTTCTTTCCGCTCCACCGGTCCGATCGAATTGGTCCACGCCGATGATTCGGACAAGAACGTCACCGATGAGGTGATCTTCCGCATCTCCACTGACGGCAAAACTCACACGGTGACCTATCCGGGCCGGGGCTGCTACGGCACAGTCGATAGCACCGACCCCAACAACAGGGTTGAAAACATCACCGTCGGCGATTGCGAAAGTGGCGGAACGTGGAAGTTCATTTCCGGCGACCCCAGCGGTGGCTCCGCGGAATACACCTCCCCGGATGGAAAGCTGACCGGTGACCTGACCTTCCGCCACAGTGAATGGGACGAGATCGATGGTGAGATCGGTATCGCCCGCTCCGGCCCCGTTTTGGACTTCTACCGCGAATTCACTGGCAATGACAGCGATGAGGAGGAGCAGACGCAGGCCAAGGGCGCATGCGATGCGTCCGAATTCGACGCCAAGGTGGAAGATTGGCCTTCCCCGTTGGGCACCGCTGTCATGTACTGCGATGGCGAGTGGGCTCGTGCGGGCGTGAATAACTCTGACTACATCGTCGAATTCCACTTCGAAGACGGCGAGTGGGAGCCCCTTTCTGCCGACGGTCGCTCCTCACAGACCCGCCATCCGTGCTTCGATGCGGACAAGCTGCGCGAAATGGGCGCACCGGAAGACTTCATCGCTGACTTGATCAAGTGCGAAAACTAATGACTAAAACAAACAGGATTCTCATCGCGATCCTCTCCGTCTTGCTGCTGCTTCTCGCAACCATCGGAGCTGTGATCGCCTATCAGTCCGACCTTTTCGGCTCCCGTGGAAACATCGCGCAGCCATACAACGAAACCCGCTACAGCGGCACGATCGAGAACGCTGAGGGGCTTACCGACGACGCCGTGCCCGTTGTTCTTGTCATTCGCTTCCACGACGACGGCGATACCGGTGAGCTGACCTCCCCCACCCTGAAACGTCACTCCACGCTGACGAAGACTGGCGAGCACACGTACCGCGAAGAGATCGTCCATGGTGAGGGCGACAGTGGTGTCGAGTGGACCTTCGAACCTGGTGATGATGAATCAATGTCGGCGTCGTACACCACTCCGGACGGTGCTAGTGCGTCGGCGGATCTGCCACAGACTAATGCGGCGGATACCTCTGGCGAAGTGGGCCTCAACCCCAAAGCACCGGGTGCTGAACCTGATGGCATTGAATTCCCCTCCGATGGTGTGCGTGAGATCGCCACGATCGAGTGGACTGACAAGAACGATCCGGAAAATAACCGCACCGAAACAGCGATTTTCCGTGGTTCACGCAAGGCGAATGTGTTCACGGTGACGTACCCGGAGCGTGGTTGCTACGGCGTGCTTGAGCACATCGACAATGTGACCAAGGAAGAAAAGATCAGCGTCGGCAATTGTGAAAGTGGTGGAACTTGGCACTTGACCGGTGGTGATGAGAAGAAGGGCGAAGCGGAATTCACTTCCGTTGACAAGTCGCTGACCGGCAAGCTCACCTACGAAGCCTCGGAATGGAAGGACATCGAAGGCGAAATCGGTTTGGCTCGCTCCGGCCCGGTTCTGGACTTCTACCGTGAGGTCACCGACGGCGCATACGGCAGCGAGAAAGCAGACGAGACTGAAGCAAAGAAGCCAGAAAAGAATGGCGAAGAAGGCAATCTCTCTCGCGAGGCTCGTATGATCGGCAGCATGACGCCGTGGGGTTATGGCGACCTGACGATCGGGATGAGCCAGGACGAGGCGATCGACAACGGGCTCGATGAAGACTCAATCGAGCCTGCCGAGCTAGATGTGAAGGGCTGCACGATCGGCACGTACCAAAAGCGAGGGTTCGAGGAAGCACAAGTGTTCTTGGATAACGGTGTGATCACCGCGATCTCGAGGAATGGTGGCGGCGCCTACTTCGACAACCAGCCGATTGATCCGTGGCAGCCCGGAGACGACTTCGACAATGTCGTCCCTGGGCAGAAGCCCACGGTGGAGAAGAACGGGGAATGGGACACGCACAACTGGAAGCTCGACGGCGGCAAGGACAATATTTTGCACATCCGCCTGTCCGCTGCCGAGTCCCAGACGATGTACTTCGCCTACACACCCGACAGCGACTGCACCCCGCTGAGCTAGTGGGCGTGTGACTTCAGCTCCGGATTCTGGCCCGGTTCGACGATGACGAATTGGCCCATCATGCCCTGATCCTCGTGGTAGAGCATGTGGCAGTGGTACATGTACGCCAGCGTCGGATCGGGGTAGTAGCCAAATTCCACGAGCAAAGTCACGGTTGCCTGTGGCGGGACATAGATGGTGTCGTGCCAGCCTTGAGTGAAGGCGACTTCGCCCCCATCGACCGAATCGACCATGAACCGTGCGTTGTGGATATGGAAATTGTGCGGCCAGTCGGCATTCTCGTTGGTCACACGCCAGATTTCCGGCCCGTCGTGATCAACGACGATGTCCACGCGCTCCATATCCATTGATTGCTCGTTGATTTCAAATCCGTTCAAGCGGAACTCACGCTCGGGTGCACCAGTCACGTCAGGCTTATCGACGCCCACCAGCTTCCCTGGCAACTCTCCCGCCTCCGGGACGTTTTCTGCAGGGCCGGTGATCTTGAGCAGATCAAAGGTGTCGCGGAGCCCGAAGCCGTTGGCCACTTCTTCCTTGGGCAGTCCGCCGCCGTTGGGGACGCCGTCGCTACGCAGCATGAGCTCTTCACCAGGCTCAAGATCAACGATGATCTCTGCGCGTTCACCTGGGCTGAGCAAAATAGCGTCAACCTCGACCGGCGCATCCAAAAAGCCTTGATCCGTTGCGATGACGTGGAAGGCCTTGCCCACGACGATGTGATGGAAGCGCATCGTCGAGCCATTAACCAGGCGCAGACGCACCCGGCGCGTTGTCGCCGCGAATTGTGGTTTGGTGATGCCATTGATCAGCGGTGTTGTACCGAGCAGCCCGTAGTCCGGGTCGAAAGTCTCGTCCAAATTTCCGTCTTCGCGGAATTTGGCATCAGTGATGATGACTGGGATGTCATCGACGCCATATTCATGAGGCAGGTCAAGTGCATCGGATTCATCGTCAGCGACGATGAGCCCACCAGCCAATCCGCGGTAGGCATGCAGTCCGGAGACATTGTGCGGGTGTGGGTGGTACCAGCACGTGGCGGCTGGCTGGTCGACGTCCCAGCTCGGTTCCCAGGTCTGACCCGGATCAAACATCAGGGCAGGTCCACCATCAGCTGCGGCGGGCAGGTGGAGCCCATGCCAGTGGACGATGGTGGGTTCAGGAACGTCATTGCGCACTGTCATTTCAATGTGCTCACCACGACGCATGTACAAGGTCGGCCCAAGCCATGCACCGTTGAAGCCCCAGGTATTAGACATTTTCCCGGGCAGGATCTCTGCTTGGCCGGTCTGTGCGGTCAGCTCGAATTTTCGGGTGTTTCCGTCGAGTTCGCCCTCATAGAGCTCAGGAATGGGAAGGTCGCGGTAGTCCTCTTTTGCGCCTTCGGGCGCTGTCTGCCGAAACCTCACTCCGCCTGGTCCTGCACAGGCAGTCACCGTGACTGCTGTAGCCAAGAGCATTCCTTTGAAGAAGGTCCGTCGTCCGAATTCCCGTTGCATTCGATTGCTCCTCTCAGGTCAGGGTTAGCCAATGCTTAGCACTGCCCCCTATTACCTTTGACCCTACTATCCGGAGTATGACTTCCCCCTTGCCCAATGAGGAACACAACGCTCGGCGGTTCATCTGGTCGCATGGCTTGCAAAATATCGGCGACCAGATCGTGGCTCCGAAGACGGTCCTGCCATGGTTGTTCACTGCGGCAGGTGTCCCAGCTGCGTTCACTTCGTTCTTGGTGCCGATCCGCGAGTCTGGTTCAATGCTCCCCCAGTTCGCCTTGAGCCCGTGGGTGACTTCGGCTGCATCGCGCAAGCGCGTGTGGTTGATCGGTTCGTGGGGTCAGGCAATCGCAGCAGCCTTGATCGCTGTGGCCGCGATGTTTTTGAGCGGTGTTGGACTCGGCATCACCGTTTTGGTTTTGCTGGGTTTCCTGGCCGGTTTCCGTGCAATTTGTTCGATCGCGGGCAAGGACGTGCAAGGCCGGACGATCTCCAAGGGGCACCGCGGTGACATCACCGGGCGGGCAACTGCTCTGGGCGGCGGATTCACCTTAGCGGTGGGTCTAGCGTTGACGTTCTTGCCTAATGACTTGCCACGGTGGGTCCTGGTTGCCTTGCTTGGTTTGGGCGCATCCACGTGGGCTTTCGCCTCGATCGTGTTCAGCGGTATCAAAGAGCCCGAAAGCAACCCAGATGACAACACAACGTCGCATGGTTTCAAAGAAATGTGGGCACTGGTCAAGGGCGACCGGGACCTGCAGAAATTCTTAATCGTGCGTTCCCTGATGCTGGTCACTGCCCTTTCGACACCGTTTATTGTCATTCTCGGTCAAGAAAATGGTTCGGATCTGACCGGATTGGGCGCATTCATCATCGCCTCAGGCGGCGCATCGCTCATCGGCGGACGTGTGTCCGGCTGGTGGTCGGACAAGTCCTCGAAGAACGCAATGGCCTGGGCAGCTGGTACAGCGTCGGTCGTTCTTCTCTTGCTGGTGCTGAGTGCCCGTCTGGCACCAGAAAGCATCAATTCGTGGGTCATGCCGGTGGGCTTCTTCCTGGTCAATCTGGCGCACACGACGGTGCGGGTAAGTCGCAAGACGTACCTCGTCGATATGGCTGATGGGGATAAGCGCACCTTGATCACTGGTGCTTCCAATACCGTCATGGGCATCGTGCTCTTGGTGGTCGGTGCGATTACCTCTGCCGTGGCAGCATTCGGCACGCAGACAGCGCTCGTCTTCCTCGCCATTGTTGGTTTCGTCGGTGTCTTTGGCGCTGCGAATCTGAAAGAAGTCTCAGCAAACGCGTCCTAGGCGTTAAGCTGGTCCACAAAACTCCGCGGTTCGGATTCAACAAAAGGAGAACCTCTCAAGTGCCCACCCATTCCGAGTGCGCCGTCGTCGTTCTAGCGGCCGGTGCCGGAACCCGCATGAAATCGACCACGCAGAAGACTCTGCACAAGATAGGTGGGCGCAGCCTCCTGTCACACTCGCTGCACGCGGCCGCCGGTATCTCCCCTGCTCACCTCGTCACTGTTGTTGGCCACCAGCGCGACCAGGTCTCCCCTGCCGTTGACGCTATTGCAAGCGACATGCACACCACGATCCTCCAGGCTGTGCAGAAAGAACAGAACGGTACTGGTCACGCGGTCCAGGTCGGCCTGGAGGCCATCCCGGATTTTGCTGGCACCGTCGTGGTCACCAATGGTGATGTGCCGTTGTTGACGGCGGAGACGCTGGCGGCGCTCGTCGATAAGCATGAAAGCGCGCAGGCTGCTGTGACCGTACTGTCCCTCGAGTTCGAGGATCCGACGGGCTACGGGCGCATCATCCGCGATGGCGACGGCAATGTGCGCGAGATCGTCGAAGAAAAAGACGCAAATGACGCGCAGCGTGCGGTCACCGAGGTCAATTCAGGTGTCTTTGCATTCGATGGCGCTGTGCTTCGCGAGGCTTTGACCCGCATTAACTCTGACAACGCGCAGGGCGAGCTGTACATCACCGACGTGCTCGGCATCGCGGTGAACGACGGCCGAACCGTCACTGCGTTCACTGCCCCCGATGCTCGTGAGCTCGCCGGTGTGAACGACCGCGTCCAGCTCGCTGCTGCCGGCAAGGAACTCAACCGCAAGCTCGTGGAAAAGGCGATGCGTGGCGGGGCGACCATCATCGACCCGGACACCACCTGGATCGGTGTCGAGGTAGAAATCGGCCAGGACGTGACCATTCACCCGAATACCCAGCTGTGGGGCTCCACCGTCATTGGTGATGGCGCCACGATCGGCCCGGACACCACCCTGACCGACTTTGAGGTTGGCGAGCGTGCCTCCGTCGTGCGCACCCAAGGTGAGCTTGGCGTTATCGGTGAAGAAGCCACCGTCGGTCCATTCACCTACATCCGCCCGGGCACCAAGCTCGGTGCCCGCGGCAAGCTCGGCGGCTTCGTGGAAACGAAGAATGCGCAGATCGGTGAGGGCTCCAAGGTGCCCCACCTGACCTATATCGGCGACGCCACCGTCGGACGTGAATCGAACATCGGGGCCTCCTCCGTCTTCGTCAATTACGACGGTGTGAACAAGCACCGCACCACCATCGGTGACCACTGCCGTACCGGCTCTGACACTATGTTTGTCGCTCCAGTCAATGTCGGCGATGGCGCGTACACCGGCGCGGGTACAGTAGTGACTGAAGATGTGCCCCCGGGTGCCCTTGCTATCAAGGAAGGTCACCAGAGAAACATCGAAGGCTGGGTGGAAAACAAACGCCCCGGCACGGCCGCGGCCGAAGCTGCCCAGCGCGCACGCGAGAGCGAACTGAAAGGCGACACCACCAATGACCGGTAAGAAAGTCGAAAGCCACAAGGACCTCAAGGTCTTCTCCGGCCGGGCCCACCCGGACCTCGCGGAGAATGTTGCAAAGGAACTTGGCATCGACCTTGTACCCACCACCGCACGCGACTTCGCCAACGGCGAGATCTTCATCCGTTTTGAAGAGTCTGTTCGCGGTGCTGACTGCTTTGTCATGCAGTCCCACGCTCAGCCGCTGAACAAGTGGTTGATGGAGCAGCTCATCATGATTGATGCTCTGAAGCGTGGCTCCGCAAAGCGCATCACGGCGATCCTGCCGTTCTACCCATATGCGCGCCAGGACAAGAAGCACCGTGGCCGTGAGCCGATTTCCGCTCGTCTGGTCGCTGACCTGCTCACTGCTGCTGGCGCTGACCGTATCGTCTCGGTTGACCTGCACACAGATCAGATCCAGGGCTTCTTCGATGGCCCGGTCGACCACATGCACGCCATGCCGATCTTGACGGACTACATCAAGTCCAAGTACTCGATGGACAACCTCGTGGTTGTTTCCCCGGATGCTGGCCGTGTGAAGACCGCTGAGAAGTGGGCAAACACCCTGGGCGATGCACCGATGGCATTCGTGCACAAGACCCGCGATATCGATGCGGCGAACAAGGTCGTGTCCAACCGCGTCGTCGGTGATGTGGAGGGCAAGGACTGCATCCTCCTCGACGACATGATTGATACCGGTGGCACCATCGCTGGCGCAGTGGGCGTGCTCAAGGATGCTGGTGCCCGCTCCGTAGTCATCGCTACCACGCACGGCGTCTTCTCCGATCCAGCCCGCGAGCGTCTGTCTACCTGTGGCGCTGAGGAGGTCATCACCACCGACACCCTGCCGCAGTCCACGGAGGGATGGAGCAACCTGACTGTGCTGTCGATTGCCCCGCTGCTGGCACGCACGATCCACGAGATCTTCGAGAACGGTTCTGTGACAACCCTGTTTGAGGGCCAGGCCTAAACGAAGTTTTTCTAAACCCCTATTCCTGAATACCTATTCTTCGACGAGTGTGGCGCCGACCAGTCGCTGCGACCTTGAAGATAGGTATCTAGGAATAGGGGTTTGTTTTTCCAAATGTCCGCTCGCTGTGGGCATTTCGCATAAACTTCCCAAGCATGGTTTCTGAACCAAAAGAAGGCACACAGAACACAGCGCTTATCCACGCCACGTCGAACCCATCCCTCCAATCCGAACGCCGCCGCGTCGTGGCAGCCACTACTGCTGGCACCGCGATCGAGTGGTACGACTTCTTCCTTTATGCGGCCACCGCCGGATTGGTGTTCAAGCACGCGATGTTCGCACCCTTGGGTTCTGCTGGCGGCACGCTGGTGGCATTCCTCACGGTGGGATTGTCCTTCCTTTTCCGCCCACTCGGTGCTTTTTTAGCTGGCCACTACGCGGACAAGCTCGGCCGTCGCGCGGTCTTGATGGTCACTTTGTTGTCCATGGGTGGTGCCACCACCTTGATCGGTGTGCTGCCCACCTACGACTCGATCGGGATGCTCTCCCCCATCCTGCTCGTGCTGCTTCGCCTGGTTCAAGGCATTTCCGCGGGCGGCGAGTGGGGTTCCGCTGTGCTTTTGGCAGTGGAACATGCCCCGACACATAAGCGTGGCCTCTTCGGCGCTGGCCCGCAGATCGGCGCACCGGCAGGTCTTTTAATGTCCTCGGGGGCACTGTATGTGATGAATCTGATCGCGCCCGGTGATGCTTTTGTTGAGTGGGGTTGGCGTATCCCTTTCTTGTTCTCTGCAGTGTTGGTGTTGCTGGGTTGGTGGGTGCGCCGTGGCGTGGACGAATCGCCTGTTTATGAAGAATTGACAGCGATCTCCGCAGGGCAGGTGACAAACCCGATCGGAACTCTGTTCCGGAAGTACTTCCCTGTCGTGGTTACCGGCGCATTAATCTTCGCCGCGAATAGCGTGCTGGGGTACATGACCACTGGCGGGTACCTGCAGAACTACACCACCAACCCGGAGGGCATGGCCCTAGAACGCGGGCCGATCCTGTTTGCTGTCACCGTGGCGGGCGCTGTGTGGATGGTGTCTACATTCGTCACTGGTTGGGCTTCCGATTATCTGGGACGCAAGACCACTCTCGTCGGTGGATTCATCATTCAGACCGTTGCGGCATTCATTCTCTTCCCCATGGTCAACACTGCTGAGATGGGCAAGATCTATGCTGCGCTGATCTTCTTTGCACTCGCACTCGGTTTCACCTATGGCCAGGTGGCGGCATTGTTCGCTGAGCTGTTTCCGGCTTCTGTTCGCGCTTCAGGCACGTCAATCACCTATGCCATCGGCGCAATCCTCGGCGGTGCTTTCGCCCCGTTCATCGCATCGTGGATCTATGAAAGCACTGGTTCTTCCTGGGGTATCACTGCTTACTTGGTTGGTGCGAGCCTGGTCGGCCTGATCGTGTCACTGTGTATCCGTGAGCGCAAGGGCATTCCGTTGGATCCCGCCAATGAGGACCTGCAGAGCACGGGCCACTTCATCTGGCAACGTCCATCGGTCTAGGTTTGGTTCCAGTGACCGTAGTCTGTTAAAGTTTTCCAGGTCTCGGCGAGGGACCCCACTTGCACGGATTCGCGCAAGCAGGGCCGTTATCGACGCGATGAATCATCACAGACTTTTCTCCAAAAAGCCTGCGGTCACTCGACGAGCACACGTGGCCGCAGGCTTTTTCTGTGGCTCATCGAACCTAAGCATCACTAGAAGGAGAAAGCATCATGGCGAATAAGTTCCCGACTATTCAGGCTGAGAAGCGCGACGAGTTCGGCAAGGGCTCCGCTCGTCGTCTGCGTGCTGCTGGCCGCGTCCCTGGCGTGCTGTACAGCAACGGCGAGGGCAACATCCACTTCCACGTGGACATCCTCGAGATCACCGCTCTCGTGCGCAACGACGGCACCAACGCGATTCTCGAGCTCGAGGTCGACGGTGACAAGAACCTCGCGATGGTCAAGCACGTCGACCAGAACGTCCTGACCCTGAACATCGACCACATCGACCTCTTCGGTGTCAAGCGCGGCGAGAAGGTCACCGTCGAGGTCCCGGTTGTCTACGAGGGCGAGGCTGCCCCGGACGCCGTGGTCCTGCAGGAGATCGACGTTGTCGAGATCGAGGTCGACGCCCTGAACATTCCGGACGAGATCACCGTGTCCATCGAGGGCAAGGAGATCGGCGACCAGATCCTCGTCGGCGATCTGCCGCTGCCGGAGGGTGCCGAGCTCGTCACCGATCCGGAGTACCTGGCCATCAACGTCACCTACCAGCAGGTTGACGAAGAGGTCGAGGCCGCTGCTGAAGAGGCTGAGGAAGGCGGCGCTGAGGCTGGCGCCGAGTCCGAGGACGAGGCACCGGCTGAGGGCGAGGGCGAGGGCGACTCCGAGGAGTAAACCGCCTCTCGACGCCAATGGCTAAGCGGCCGGCATCCCCTACCGCAGGGGGTGCCGGCCGCTTCTCTTATTTGCAGTCTTAGTTCTGCTGCTTTGGACGGGCCGCAAAAAGCAGCACCAGCCCTGTCACAATCCACAGCGCCAGGACCCACCAGGCGGATCCTGCGCCGTTGCCGTCGAAGAACGACAGGGAGCGCACGAGATGCCCGGTCGCGCCGATCGGCATCCACTGCCCCAGGGTGGACCATCCCGCAGGCAGGAGCCACGGCCCCGTCGACAAGCCGGACAGCGGATTCGCGAGGAAGATCGTCAAGACAGCGCCGATGCCCACGCCGGGTGTGCCGATGAGCGCCCCGAGCCCCGCAGTGAGCATCGAGGTAGCCAAGATACCGGCGGAGATGGCGAGCCACTCCATGCCGAAGCTACCCATCAACGTTCCGTAGACCGAATGCAGCATCCAGGTGGCCACCAGACCTCCCAGCACTGCGATGCCGGTGAGAACCCCGATCTTCGTCCACCGGGTGCCCCGGAAGAGGAACGTGGCGATGACCGCAGAAATGATGCCGCCGAATGCGAGAGGAAGACCCAGCAACACGAGACCCGTCGCCTGCGGATCATCCTGGGATGTCGGCGCCAAGTCGGTGCGCTCGACGGTCATGCCTTGGGCCTCAAGGGAGCCGGCGATGCCGTCGATAAGCTGCGCGTACGGAGCGCCGTTACCTGATGCCGTGAATGCAGTGGCGCCTTCCGGAGTCACGGCGAGACCGCCGACGGCTTCCCGTTCAAGCACAGCATTTCGCACCTCGTCGGGGCTGTCCATCACGGTGATCTCCGGCGCTTCGTCACCTGCTTTTTGCTCGATGCCTTGTGTCAGCTGCTCCACCATCGGCTCCGGCGCGCTGACGGCGACCGGAACCCCGGACGGGCCCGACGCGAAGGTGGGCGCGAGGAACGCGAACAGCATTAGCCCCATGATGATGGGGATGCCGAGTATCACCCCCGCCGCTTTCGCTGCGTGCGACCTTCCTTGTTCTTCTTTCACTGCCGTAGTCATTTTCAGGCTCCTCCTTATACCGATTCGGAACACCCTGTTCCACTTACATAAACGGATCATAGTGTTCCGTTTGGTATGGTGCAAGCATGAGACAGGATGCTGCCGACAACCGTGAAGCGATCGTCACCGCCGCCCGATCCCTTTTCGTCGAACACGGCGGAAACGTGTCGATGCGCGCGATAGCCAAAGAAGCAGGGGTCGGAATTGCCACTGTGAGCAGGCACTTCCCTGACCGCATCACGCTTCTCTACGCCATCGGCGCCAACGCCGTCCACGACATCGAGACCGTCATCAGCGAGCACCTTCCCCTCTTTGAAGAAACTCCTGAAAAAGCGTGGAGTGGTGCGATTCACGCCATCGCTGAATTGAAACTGGCGCTGCTCGGGCAGACGCTGTTCTCGGAATTCGAGCAGATCTCTGGCATCCAACACATCGATGAAAATCGCGCGGAGGAGATCCGCAACGCCTACGCCCCCTTGATCACTCGCGCGAAAGAAGCGGGCTTGTATCCAAGAGATCTGGAGCCTCTCGAATTCCACATCGCGCTCGTCATCGCCTCCCGCCCGCTGCCGAATTCGAAGATCATCAACGCCCACGCGTCGCAGGTCCAGCAAGAACTCATCGATATTTTCCTCGACGGATTGCGCGCCCGCGCATCGTAGGCCGCAACGTGGTTGAGAACCGAAAGTAGACTTAGGTCTTGTGACTTCTGATTCTTCACCCGTCCTCATCGTCGGCCTCGGCAATCCGGGCACGATCTATGCCCAAACCCGCCACAACGCGGGCGTGATGGTCATCGAGGAGCTGCTCGACCGCGCCACCCCGATGCCGGCGCAGTTGAGTGTGCACAAGAAGACGAACACCGAAGTCGCCGAACTCACCGCCTGCCGTCTCACCGGCCGCCGCACAATTCTCGCCCGCACCCGCGGCTTCATGAATGTCTCGGGCGGCCCGGTCAAGGCCCTCGCCAGCTACTACGGGATCCCGCCCGAAGACATCTACATCATTTATGACGAGCTCGACCTCGACTTCGGCACGGTCAAGCTCCGCCTCGGCGGCGGCGACCACGGCCACAACGGTCTGAAGTCCGTGACCAAGTCGCTAGGCACCCCGAATTACAACCGCCTCGCCGTCGGCATCGGCCGCCCGCCCGGCCGCCAGGCACCGGCCGATTACGTGCTCAAGCCATTCGGCAAACAAGAACAAGCCGAGCTGCCCATCACGCTTGCCGACGCCGCCGACGAACTCATCGCCGCTATCTCGTAGCGCGCAGTTAACGCCCCAACAACCTCGCCTCGATCTCCGCGGCGGAGCCTTCGTGGAGTTGCCCGGCGAAGTCGTCGCCGACGAGGCAGTAGCCGTGGTCGGGGTCGTTGCGCAGCGGTTTCTGCATGGCGTTGAGCTGCGGGTACAGCGGGGGAAGATCGTCGTGCTCGCGGGTAAACCGCGTCTCCACGCCGCGGGCGTAGCGGCCTGAGAAAGCGCGGGTGGACACGGAGTTACCGCCGGCGCGCAGGACACCGCGATTGGTCTCACTGGTACCGGCTTCGTCGGCAAGCAGGAACGCGCTGCCGCAGGCGACGGAATTCGCGCCCCACTCGATGAGGCGCTCGACGTCTTCAGCGGTGCGTGCGCCGCCGGCGGCGATGATCGGAATGTTGACGTGGCGGAAAATGCCGCTGAGCAGTTGCTCCAGGTCGCGCTCGTCGGGCTCTTCGGTGATCGTCCACGTGGAGCGGTGTCCGCCCGCCTTCGGGCCCTGCACGATGACGCCGTCAGCGCCGAGTTCGGCGGCCTTGATCGCGTCGACCTCGTTCGTCACGGTCACCCACGCCTGGATGCCCGCATCGTGGATGCGCTTGAATTCTTCCGGAGTGAAGCAACCGAAGGTGCAGGAAATGATCGTCGCGCGCCCGTCGGCAAGCGCGAGGTCGAGCTTCTCGTGGAAGCCGAAGGTGTAATCCGGCTCGGGAATCTCCGCGCCGAGCTCAGACGCGATCGCCTCCAGGTCCTCCCGGCGCGGGGTGTCCCGTTGGGGGTAGAAGAGGTTGATGCCGAAGGGTTCGTCGATAAGCGAAAGCTCTTCGCGCGCGTGCTCGAGGCTGCACGTCCCCCAGGCGAGGAAGCCGAAACCGACGGCATTCACAAGCGCGGGAGTGCTCGGGCCACCCGCCATGGGGGCGGCGACGACGCGGGGCAGACGGGCGGGAAGTTCTGGTGTCATGGTGGCCACTCTAGCGAAGCGCTGACTTAGACTGGGCTGCGTGTTCGACAAAATCCGCGCCCTTTTCGCACCCCGCCAGCACATACCCGATCTCGACTCGCTCGCTGCCGAGTGGCTCATTGTCGGCTTGGGCAACCCCGGCGCGAAATACGCCACCACCCGCCACAACGTGGGCTACATGGCGCAGGACATGCTTATCGACGAACACACCCTGCGTCCCCTCCCCTCCTTCAAAGCCCAGGGAGTGGTGGTGCCGGACACGTCTGCCCTCGCGCTTCGGTCGACGACGTTCATGAACAACAGCGGCGAAGGCGTTGCTCCGGTGTCGGAGAAACTCGGGATTCCGCCGGAGCGCATCATCGTCCTCCACGACGAGCTCGACCTGCCCGCCGGGAAAGTCCGCATCAAGCAGGGAGGGAACGAGAACGGCCATAACGGCCTGAAGTCCCTGACCGAGCAGCTGGGAACCCGCGAATTTATCCGCGTGCGCATCGGCATCGGGCGCCCGCCGAAGGGCATGCCGGTCCCGGAGTGGGTCCTTAGCCCCGTCGACCACGAGGGCCTCGACGAGCAGATCGCCACCGCCGCGGACGCCGCGCGCCTTGTGATCGAGGAAGGCCTGCAGCGGGCGCAGAACGACATTCACAGCCGATAGGAGATTTACCGCATGGACGAAAAGGCAAAGCTCGAGCGGGTGTTCAACTACCCGTTCGGCGATATCTACGGCAACTACGTGGCCAAGGTCGAGCGCAAGGGCCGGACACGGGCGGAGCTCGACGAGGTCCTCACTTGGTTTAGCGGTCTCACCACCGACGAGCTCCATGCCCAGGCGGAATCAGGTGCCACGCTGCGCGATTTCTTTGAGCACGTCACGCTCGACCCCGGCGCGGAGCTCATCACCGGCAGCGTGTGCGGTGTGCGGGTCGAGGACGTCGAGGACCCGCTCATGCAAAAGATCCGCATGATGGACAAGATCGTCGACGAGCTGGCACGCGGCAAGGCCGTCGACAAAATCATCCGCAGTAATTAGCGGGCGGCAGCCTCGAGGCGGTCGCACATCGCGGCGAGCTCCTTGGCGCGGTTCGGCATCGGATTGAAGCCGTCTCGCATCTCCATCGCCTGGATGAAGCCGAGCTGCTCGCGGATGTCGTGCATGTGGAAATTCGCGGCGATCTGGCGCCAGTGCTCGATCGCGCGGATCGCTCCGACACCGCCGTAGCCGACGAATGCGATGGGCTTGCCCACCCACTCCGGGCCGAGGGTGTCCACCGCGTTCTTCAACGCAGCCGGCACCGAGTGGTTGTACTCGGGCGTGATGAAGATAAACGCATCGCACGCGTCGATCGCCTTCGACCAGCGGGTGACCTCATCATTGTCGTACTGCTTATTCATGAGCATGGGCAGCCCGGCGCCGTCGTAAAGCGGAAGGTCGTAATCCGCGAGGTCGATGAACTCGTACTCGGCTCCCTCCCGCTCGCCGATATTCTCCTTCATCCAGTCAGCCACCTTTATTGCGGTGCGGCTCTTGCGGATGGAACCGACGATCACGCCGATCTTCATTGTGTCTCCTCTCGTTTGCGTACAAGTCACCTATCTCGGCCCCACTCTAACGAAGGCCAACAGGGCCTCCCGCGACGGAGCTCGAGCAACTAGTGTCTTCAACGCGAGAACCGGTTGAAAGAATTCCAGGGGGCTAGAACATGGATGTCACGATCATCGGCGGAGGCTTCGCCGGAACCGCCGCGGCGATCAACTTGGCGCGGGCGAATCGTTCCGTCTGCTTGATTGACGAGGGCCGTCCGCGCAACCGATTCAGCGAGCACGCCCACGGCATCTTGGGAATGGACGGAGTCAAGCCAACCGAACTGTTGGAAAAGGGCCACGCTGAATTCGAGTCGTTCGGCGGCACGATCGTGAGGGACCGCGCAGAGAATCTAACGAGAGTGGATGACCAGTGGTCTGTGACTCTCGGCAGCGGCAAGGCCATTGAGTCACCGCATCTCCTCGTCGCCACCGGAATCACCGACGTCTTGCCCGACGTGGACGGATTGCCTGCGCTGTGGGGAACGCGGGTCTTCCACTGCCCCTACTGCCACGGATATGAGGTGAACGGAACTGACCTCGCGGTCATCGGCGGGGAGAACCCCGGCTTCACGTTCCACATTTCCAAGCTGCTCACCAAGTGGGCGAAGACCGTCACGTTCTTGCCGAACGGCCTCGAGCTTCCCGACGAGGAGAGGGCTCTTTTCGAATCGCTCGGCATCACGATCATCGACGAACCCGTCTTGGAAGTAGGCCCAGCAGAGGGCGACCGAGTTGCGGTTCGCTCGACAGGCCACCAATTCGTGTTCGAATCCTGCTTCACTGGCCCGCGTTTCGAACCGAACGACGCGCTGTTGCGCGAGGCCGGATGCGACGTCGTCGATGGATGGGTCCGCACAGAACGCGGCCTGACCTCGCAGCCGGGCCTGTGGGCAGCGGGAAATGTGGTCAGCTCCCCTGACCAGGTGTCGCAGGCGGCAGGCGCGGGTGCAGCCGTCGGGATCGCTATCGACCAGGCACTTTTCTTCGAAACGCTGCCCTGATTGTGCTGCATGGCGCTGGTTAGCCCTGACCTTGCTGTAGCGACTACCCTCTACAGGTCATGAGCACCGTTTCCGAGGCCGCCCGCCGCCGCACATTCGCCGTCATCGCACACCCGGACGCTGGTAAGTCGACGTTGACGGAGGCATTGGCACTGCACGCGCACGTCATTTCGGAGGCCGGCGCGGTGCATGGCAAGGGCAACCGTAAGTCGACGGTGTCTGACTGGATGGACATGGAAAAAGACCGTGGCATCTCAATCGCGTCGTCGGCGCTGCAGTTCGAGTACGCGCCGGAGGGCCACGACGGCGAGCCGTACGTGATCAACCTGGTGGACACCCCGGGCCACGCGGATTTCTCTGAGGATACCTACCGCGTGCTCTCCGCCGTTGATGCTGCAGTCATGCTTATCGACGCCGCCAAGGGCCTCGAGCCGCAGACCCTCAAGCTCTTCCGCGTCTGCAAGGCCCGTGGCCTGCCTATCGTCACGGTGATCAACAAGTGGGACCGTGTCGGACGTGAGCCCCTTGAGCTTGTCGACGAGATCGTCACCGAAATCGACCTCCAGCCCACTCCCCTGTACTGGCCCGTAGGCGAGGCTGGTGACTTCCGTGGTCTCGCGCACGTCAACGACGACGGCGAGGCTGATAAATACATCCACTTCATCCGTACCGCTGGTGGTTCCACCATCGCACCGGAAGAGGAATACACCCCGGACCAGGCACTTGAACGCGAAGAAGACGCCTGGGAGACCGCCGTTGAGGAAGCCGAGCTGCTCGCTGCTGACGGCGCTGTGCACAACCAGGAACTCTTCGAGCAGTGCGTGACTTCGCCTTTGATCTTCGCCTCCGCGATGCTGAACTTCGGTGTGCACCAGATTCTGGACACCCTCTGCGCCATCGCACCTGCACCGGAGGGCCGCGAGTCTGATCCGAAGGCTATCGAACAGGCAGAATCCGGCGGTGGTCAGGCCATCGATCCTGAGCGTGAGGTTGGCGATGAATTCTCCGGCGTGGTGTTCAAGGTCCAGGCCGGTATGGATAAGAATCACCGCGATACCCTCGCATTCATGCGCGTGGTCTCCGGCGAATTCGACCGTGGTATGCAGGTCACGCACGCCCAATCGGGCCGCAGCTTCTCCACCAAGTACGCACTGACAGTTTTCGGTCGTAACCGCGACACCGTCGAAACAGCATTCCCCGGCGACATCATCGGCCTGGTCAATGCCGGCGCTCTTGCTCCGGGAGATACGATCTACGCTGGCAAGAAGGTCCAGTTCCCGCCGATGCCACAGTTCGCGCCGGAACACTTCCGCACCCTGCGCGCCAAATCGCTGGGTAAGTACAAGCAGTTCCGCAAGGCACTTGAGCAGCTGGATGCCGAGGGTGTCGTGCAGATTCTGCGTAACGACGCCCGCGGCGATGCTGCCCCCGTCATGGCCGCCGTCGGCCCCATGCAGTTCGAGGTCATGCAGGCCCGCATGGAAAACGAGTACAACGTCGAGACCGTCACCGAGCCGATTCCCTACTCCGTTGCCCGCCGCACTGACGAAGAATCAGCACCGGAATTGGGCCGCCAGCGCGGCGTGGAAATCTTCACCCGCACCGACGGCGAACTCATCGCCCTCTTCGGTGACAAATGGAAGCTCGCGTTCATTGAGAAGGAGCACCCGGAGCTCACCATGGAGCCACTCGTCGCCGACTAGAGCCCTCGCGCTCTAGAGGTTCGTGTTCGGAATCCGGCCCTCGTGCGCGACCTTGCTTCCGTCCCAGTAATAGGTCACCGTGCTGTGGGACAGCGCAGCGAGAATTCTCTTTGCAGTTGACCACGACAATCGACGGTGCTGAGACATTGGTACCTTCCAATTCCTTTTAGAGGTCTACGCCTAAGATACGCAAGAACCGCCACTGCGAGGTGTGCAATGGCGGTTAGCGTCCGCGGCGGGGTTGTTTAGAACTCCGGAAGCGACTCGTTCGGAATCGTGCCGTGGTGGCCGACCTTGTCGCCATCCCAGAAGTAGGTCACCTCCGAAACAAATTTGTCGGCATCAGCATTCGGTGCGCCAGCTTCCATCTGTGCTTCGGTGTCACGGTAGACAACCGTGAACGTGCCGTCGTCGTTTGGTGTGATGCGCTCGATGGTCTGCGGGTGGTTCGAGTCAATGCCGATGTACTGGCCCTTGTGGAACAACAACAGAACATTGGTCTCTGCACCATTGCCCTGGCCACCCTGCTTAGTGATGGCGTAGCTCAGATCAGCACACGGGCTGAAATTAGAGCCACCGGCATACGTCCACCCACCGCGATCAGTCTGGTGTTCGCGGTTGAGTTGGGCGTTCGCCTCAGAGATTTCGTGGGCGCTCGGATTCGGCGCGCACTCATTGGCCGGGGTTGTTTCTGCAGTCGCAGTGGCTGGCAATGTCAACAATGCGGCGAAAGCGACTGTCGCGGTTGCGGTTGCTCGTTTCTGGATCTGCATGGGTATCACACGCTTTCTGTCTTCAAAAAAGACTTCGTGAGATTTCAAACTCTTCGAGATTTTCGATTGAGATTTTCGATTGGACTACCGCGGTGGAACTCACGCTACGCCGGATAAACACGAGCACAAGACCTGAACTCATCCAAACCGGAAGGTTCAACATTCCCTGAACTTATAACCTGCGCTTTCATCGGAAAATGCTTCTACCTCAAAATTGCATAGGCATCCGGTCACAGGCGGATCACCCAGCGAGAAACTCCATCCAGTCATCCCACTCGTTATCCATCTGCACCTTGCCTAGCAGGTAATTCGCGTTGAGCTTGGTCACGTTGCGCTCGGAAGCATCAACGGTCATGTGCTCAGGGAAGAAGACCTTGGCACGACCTTGTTTTTCAAACTCGAGGATCTTCTCCTTCGACGCGTTGTATCGCGGCGGTCGCGCAATCAACGCTTCAGCGACCGCTGGGTGTTTAGGGAACAGCCGGCGCGTCGCCGTAGGACGGTTATTGTCCGGACGGACATAGTCACGAGGTTTCGTGGCCAGGACGAGGAATTTCTTAAAACCGGCGGCCTCGGCTGCGTCGATAAGCAAGCCTCCTGAAACCCCGAGCGCACCGTCGACATACGGGACACCGTCGATGGTGCCCATAGGCATGACTTTCGGCAATGTTGAGGAAGCACGCGTGACTTGCCCGATCATCTCTATTGAAGACAGATTTTCACGGTTCCACGTCACCGTATGTCCGGTGTCCGCGCGAACCGCTTCGATGTGAACCTGGGTTTCGCGCGTCGAATCGAAGGTCTCCAAATCAAAAGGCAGAACATCATTCGAACCCTCGTAAATGAATTCTGCGTTGAAATATCCGGTGCCACGCGCCAGTGAGACCCACCCACCGAATTTCTCGTGTCCGACGAAATTGGTGAAGGATTCCCGCGCACGATACGCATCCCGCGATGCATAATTCACCGCATGCACAGAACCTGCTGAGACCCCTCCCACCCAGCCAAAACGCACATCTTCCTTGATGAATCGGGCGATCGCGGGCGCGGTATAGGAATTGCGCATTCCGCCACCTTCAATAACTAAGGCAGTGTCGGTGGCATCAATCATGCGCACGATTCTAAAACGAATTCGCGGCTATTTCTCCAGGAATTCCTTAATCGCATCCCACTCGCGGTCGAACTGTTCCTTGCCGGCTGCGAAATTCTTCTGCAGTTTAGGCACCTTGAATTCTGCGTTTTCTACCATCATCTTTTCCGGGTAGAAGACGTAAGCATTGCCCTGGGCCGCCATTTCGTCGATACGCGCCTTGGCATTGTTGTACTCATCCGGACGGTCGATGGTGCGACGCGCGACCTCGGGGTACTTCGGGAACATGCGACGAATCATTCCCGGGCGGTTCACTGGCTCGCGCACATAGTCCCGCGGCTTGGTGGCCAGAACGAGCAGCTTGCTGAATCCGGCGCGCTCAGCTGCGCCCACGAGCAGACCACCGTCGTCACCGAGTGCGCCATCAACGTGTGGGACCCCATCAATGTGCGCCATCGGCATCAGCATCGGCATGGTGGAGGAAGCACGCATGACCAGGTTGATCGTGTCCTCATCCTGCAGGTCCGCATTGTTCCACGCGACGGATTCACCAGTATCTGCACGCACTGCCTCAATGTGGATCGGCGTCTCATTCGCCAAAAATGCGTCCAGGTTGAATGGCAGTTCCCCACCGCGATCCTGGAACATGAACTCGGCATTCATCAGCCCACGGCCAAGCGCGAGCGAGCGCAATCCTCCGATTTTCGGGTGGCCCATAAAGGTCGTGAAAGCTTCCTCAGTGCGCTCCGCATCCCCGGAGAGGAAATTGATAGCGTGAATAGCCCCGGCGGAAACACCGCCCACCCAGCCGAATTGCACATCTTCTTCGATGAGTTTCATGATCGCTGGGGCTGTGTAAGAGTTGCGGGTTCCTCCGCCCTCAATCACCAAGGCAGTATCGCGTGCATCAATCATGGTTCAACAGTGTAGGTGCCAGAAACTATTCGTGGTGCTTCAACGCTGATTCTTCTTTGACGTCTTGTGCGAGACGGTTCAACCACCGGTGCACCTTGTACTGCCACAGCACGCCATCGTGGGAGCGTGGCGGCGATTGGATGAGCATCTCCGAGTCATACCCAGCCTGCAGTTCTTTAGCGCGGAGGATCTCTGCATCAAGCTTCACACCGATCAGCAGCACGATATTCATGCCCCACACCGCGACCAGCACAGCGAGCACAGTTCCGAAAGCACCGTATGCGCTACGCACGCCGAAGGTGGAGAGGTACCAGCCGAACAGTGCCCATTCCGCACCGATGACGAGCATCGCGAACACAGCGCCGACGGTGAGCAACCGATAGCGCCCGGGGCGGATATTCGGCGCGAAATAGTACAGACACGAAACCAGAACGATCGCCGCGATGACTACGGCTGGGTACCGCGCCCACTCCCACACCGGCAGCAAGATGTGGTTGAGATAGTTCAGCGCCCCGGTCAGCCCAAGTGGCTCGGCGATGGGACCCAGAAGTGCGTTGATGATGGATTCACGCAATACCAATGCGGCAACAACCACGATGAGCCCGAGGACGAGCAAGAACGTGATGCCCCACATGGTGAGCCAAGTTCTGGGAAGTCCACGTCCTTCGGTGCGGCCGTAGATCGCATTCGTCGAGCGCGAAAAAGCCCGCACATATGCCGAAGCGGACAACAGCGAGACCGCAATAGATATGACCAGCGCGATCGTGCTTTGTGCAGGAGTACCAACGACTGTCAGGAACAATTCGAAAGCCTGGGCCCGCAATGCTTCAGGCACCGTCTGATCAATCAGCCCACCGACCATGTCATGCAGCGCAGTCTCATCAGTGGGAAACAGCAAAGTCACGGTGGAATAGAACGCCAGCAGCATCGGCGCGAAGGCCGTCACACTGAAGTAAGTCATGGTCGCGCCACGGTCAGTGATTGCCAGCGGCCCTAAATCCATTACCGTGCGCGCAAGAACAAGCTTCCAAGCCTTCCAGGACAACCAGTTTCCGCGTCGCAGGGGCTCTTGGTGTGCGTAGCCAGGTTCGAGGATCTTGATCTCGCCGGGCCCGTAGGGTTGCACGAATTCAGCTGCGTGCGCGACGGGTTCCTGACTCATGTATCACACATTATCTGGCCTCCTCCCCTTCCCGTTGTAGGGTTGGGCCATGTCATGGGCACAAAATACTGATCTCGGTTTTGCTACGAGCATCTGGGAGCCGATCCTCATCCTCGTGATCATCTTCATGTTGATCGCTATCCCCGCGATCGTGATCGCTTTGAGCATTGCACGCAAGCGAAACCGCATCACGGTCTATCATGCAGACACCCTCGAGGTGCACACCGCGAATGTGAGCCCAGATTCTGATGACATCATCGTGATCATCACCCTCGACCAAGGCGCATTCCAGCATCTTTCGCTTATCGACGCACCGTTACGCCTCTCTACCCCCAACTCCCGTCCCGTAACCTTCCAACCAGGTCCTGGTGGTGCCCCAGTCCTCGATCCGAATGAAGGCTGGATCATCCCCATCTCGAAGGAAACACGGGCGGAATTGCGTGGCCTACCAGCAGGCAACGAGCACGAGCTGACCACAACAAATGTGGCCATCATCGTAAAAAACTAGCCGCGGCGCAGGTATCCGGAGCGAATCTGCGCCGTACGGATAAGTGCGGAGCACAGCGCGAGCGCAGCCAAGACCCAGTACGGCCAGGACGGTCCGACAAATCCAGACAGCCATTCGATCAGCGGCGGGTAACCAAAGCCGATATAAGTGGCCACGTAGTAGACACCAATAACAGCACCGCGTTTTTCAGGCGGGCTGAAAGTCTCCACATCGAGCAGGCCTTCGCGCAAGCACAGGCCGTACGCGAGCCCAAGGAACACGGAGGCCACGACGAACATGAGCATCGACGGTGCTGCCCCGCCGATCGCCGCAAGCGTCATACCAACGGCCGAGCACACCGCCCCCACCACGCCAGATACGGGACCAAATTCAAAGCGGCGACCAAGTGCCTGAATGACCAGGCCGGAACCAAAGGCCGTGACCGCAGCAACACCTGGCAGGAAAGCACTGGATTCGAAGTGCTGGCCCACGCGCCCGGAGAGCACCACGATCGCACTCGTCATCGACGCGAATACCCACAGCCCCATCGGGAATGCAGTGACCAAAGCCTTCTTCGCTGAGCGCTCAGAAACGACAACAGTCTCGTTGGGCCGCTCCTTCTCCACAATCACTTCACGTGTATTCGGGGCATCCCCCACTATGAAGGAGAATGCCACCGCAGCGAAAGACAGAATGATCGAGGCGATGTATGGGATATAGATCGCATTATGCACGCTGACCAGGTGCGCGATGATGCCGGAGGCGATCGGACCCAGCATGAAACCAGACGTCAAGAAAATACCGGCGAGTGTCGTACCCGCTGCCCCGCGGAGGCGTCCTGCCCACGCCGTACCGGCACTGACCACCAGCCCGACGCCGAGACCGATCACGAATCGCGCAATCAGCAGAACTGCGGGAATTTCCTGCCAGAACATCAAGGCGATATTGCCCAATGCGGCGACCACAGAACCTACGATCACTGCGGGCCGTGACCCGAATCTGTCAGCGACAAGACCACCGGCGATCAGGCATGGAAACAGGCCGAGTGCGTAAATGCCATAAGCACTATTGACCAAAAGCGTGGACATATCCTGGTGTTCACGCAGCACCACGAGCACGGAGGCAAAGTGGTTCGCTGACCAACCAGCAGTAATCAGGAAGGCGACTACGCTTGCGAAAATCAGCTGCGGTTGAGACTGTTTCGTACTCATCTTATGTCTCCCTCCTTGCATACGATGTGACCCACGTAACTGTACACCCGAGCGTTCCTTACAATGGGCAATCATGATCATGCCTTGGGATCGCCCAGCTCAGCCCGCACCGTCACAGCCGCAACCGCTCTCGCTAATCGACGGGCTCACCCACACCCAGGAGATCTCCTGGGCTCGCACCCCGGATACCGCTGAGTTCGATCCGGATATTTCCGCTGCTATCGAAGAAGCCGCCGCACGCTTCGGGCGCTTCGCCCCTTGGGTCGCCGAGCACTTCCCGGAAACAGAAAACGGCATCATCGAATCCGCAATCCAGCACGTGCCCGAGACAAAGGATTATGTCGCCGAATTAATGGAGCGTGACCTCGCCGGCGAACTGTGGGTCAAACGCGATGACGCACTCCCGATCAGCGGTTCCATCAAATCCCGCGGTGGAGTCCACGAGGTCTTCCGGCTCGCGGAGGAACAGCAGTATGAGAAACTCTCTGTCGCATCGACGGGCAATCTCGCCCTATCAATCGGCACCGTCGGACCTCTGCTCGGCTTCGGCACGGAAGTCCATGTCTCCACCGATGCGAAGCAGTGGAAGAAGGACCTCCTGCGCTCCCGCGGCGCCCACGTCGTTGAACACGATGGACTCTTCTCAGACACCGTCACTGCAGCCCGCGAAGCAGCGGGCGATGCTTTCTTCATCGATGACGAGAATTCTCTCGGACTCTTCGCCGGATACGCCGTCGCAGGCCAGCGCCTTAAAGAGCAATTCGACGCGATCGGCAAGCACTTCACTCCAGAAAATCCCCTGTACGTTTATCTCCCCTGTGGCGTTGGCGGCGGACCAGCTGGCGTGACCTTCGGTCTCAAGCAAGCCTTCGGCGATGCTGTTTTCTGCCACTTCATCGAGCCGACCGCCAGCCCGTGCATGACGCTCGGCGTGCTCACTGGAAATTCAACAGTCCGTTGCTCCGATTACGGGCTCTCTGGCCGCACCATCGCTGATGGATTGGCAGTGCAAAGCCCTTCCCCGCTCGCCATGGAACAGGCGGAGAAACTCGTCAGCGGCTTCCACACCTTGGATGACATCACTTTCCTGGCTGCCGTGAATTGGCTCGAGCGTAGCGCCGGAATCATCGCGGAGCCTTCCGCAACCGCTGGGCTCACCATTCCGTGGCGTTTGCCCGATATCCCGGAAACAGTCACTCACCTGGTCTGGCTCACCGGCGGATCAATGATCCCCCTGCAAGACAAAGACCGCCTGCGGGGGCAGGCGGCCACAGCCTCACTTCACTGGCAGCGGTAATTGTTCAAACATCACTCACGCGCGGCGTGCTCGCCCACTCGCTTACCGGAGTGGATGCAGCCTCCGAGGAAGGTTCCTTCCAGAGCGTTCTTGCCGTGCATGCCGCCGCCACCGAAACCGGCGGCCTCACCGCAGGCATAGAGGCCGGGGAACACAGAGCCATCGGCAAGCAGCGCGCGACCACCCAGGTCCGTTTCGATTCCGCCGAGCGTCTTACGCGTCAAAATGTGCAGCTTCACTGCGATCAATGGGCCCTTCTTCGGATCCAGCAGACGGTGCGGTTCCGCACAACGCACAATCTTGTCGCCCAAGAAATTACGGGCAGTGCGGATGTAATTGACCTGGGCGTCCTTGGAGTAGTTATTGGTCAGCTGCGCATCGCGTTCAACCAACTGCTTACGCACCAGGTCCCCATCAACTTCGACCTCGCCGAGCTCATTCATCTTGGCCACGAGATCTTCGACCGTATCGGCAGTCACCCAGTCGACGCCGTTGTCCATGAACGCCTTCACAGCCGGGTGCGTGCCCGGCCCGATTTTGCCGGCCAGCTTCTTGAGCGACTTATCAGTCAGATCCGGGTTCTGCTCCGATCCGGAGAAGATGAATTCCTTGTCAGCAATGTGCTGGTTGAGAATGAACCAGGAATAGCCGTGCCCAGTCCTGCCAATGTGTGCAAGGGCCGCAATATTGTCCGAGCCAGGGAACAAATTGGTTGGCAGGCGCTTACCAGTCGCGTCCAACCACATAGAACTCGGCCCCGGAATGATGCGGATGCCATGGCCTGGCCAGATCGGATCCCAGTTGATCATGCCTTCCGGGTAGTGCCACATGCGGTCGGTATTGACCAGGTTCGCACCAGCATTCGCAGCAATATCAATACCGCGTCCATCAACATGCTCCGGCACACCAGTCACCATGTCCTCCGGGCATGGGCCCCAGCGATCTTCCGGCCACATCTGACGGACCTTGTCCAAATTACCGCCGATACCACCGGTAGCGATCACCACTGCCGCGCCGCGCACCTCAAAAGGTTCTGCCTCTTCGCTATTCGACGCCACACCGCGGGACCCCGCATCGTCGATAAGCCGGACGCCCCGCACTCCCACCGCGCGACCATCTTCCACAATGATGTCGTCGACGCGGTGACGGAATTTGAATTCGACCTTGCCTGCCTTTTCCGCGCGCTCAACTGGTTCGCGGAAGACTCGCACAACCTCCGGGCCAGTACCCCATGTGAGGTGGAAACGTGGAACGGAATTTCCGTGGCCGGATGCATCGCCCGAGCCGCGTTCTGCCCAACCGACGGTAGGTAGCACTCGAAGACCGAGCTCCTTCAAATAGCCCTGCATCTCATTCGAAGCGAAGCGCACGTACTCGCGACCCCATTCACGCGGCCACTTGTCATAGTCCTCATCGTCATAGTCAGCCGAGTTCTCCCAGTCCATCCAGGCGAGATCCTCAAAGTCCTTAGCCCCCATGAGCTTCTGCTCAGGCGTGCCCACCATGAACAGACCACCCAGCGACCAGAAGGCTTGGCCGCCGAGGTTCGCCCTGCTTTCTTGTTCCACAAACACAACACGACGCCCAGCCTTGACTGCCTCGTGCGCGGCAACCAGACCAGCCAGTCCGGCGCCGACAATGATGATGTCTCCCGAATTCCCGATTTGTTTCATGCCCAAAACATACATGGATCGAACGCTCGTGTATTCGTTTTCAACTCACCGGGCAGAAACTCGCATTCACGGGTAACGTGACCGAGAAGCGTTCGTACAAGAAAGGTGAATATATGAAGATCGCAGTTCTCGGTGGCGACGGCTTTTGTGGTTGGCCAGCATCCTTGCACCTTTCGGACATCGGGCACGACGTGATCATCGTGGATAACCTGTCCCGCCGTCGCATCGACGAGGAACTCGGCGCAGAATCCCTCACCCCGATCGCCTCTATTGACGAGCGCATCGCGGCCTGGAAAGAAGTCTCCGGCAAGGAAATCGCCTTCCGCAATCTCGATGTTGCGCAAGACTATGAGGGCCTGTCAGACTTCATCAACACCGAACGCCCTGATGCGATCATTCACTTCGCTGAGCAGCGCGCCGCACCTTATTCGATGAAGAATCCGGTGACCAAGCGCTACACGGTGGATAACAACGTCAATGCCACCCACAACCTGCTCGTCGCTGTTGTGGAGTCCGGCCTGGACATCCACATCGTGCACCTGGGCACCATGGGTGTGTACGGCTACGGCACCGCCGGCATGAAGATTCCGGAAGGCTACCTGGACATCAAGGTCGATAACGGCGAAGAGCTGGTTGACCAGCAGATCCTCTACCCCACTAACCCGGGCTCGGTTTACCACCTGACCAAGGTTCTGGACCAAAACCTCTTTGCGTACTACGCCAAGAACGACGAGCTGCGCATCACTGACTTGCACCAGGGCATCATCTGGGGCACCCACACCCCGCAGACCGAGCGTGATGAGCGTCTGATCAACCGCTTCGACTACGACGGTGACTATGGCACGGTGCTCAACCGCTTCCTCATGCAGGCAGCGATCGGTTACCCGCTCACCGTTCACGGCACCGGCGGACAAACCCGTGCATTCATTCATATCCGAGACATGGTCAAGTGCATCCAGCTCGCATTGGAAAATCCGCCCGCAGCCGGTGACCGTGTAAAGATCTTCAACCAGATGACCGAGACCCACCGGGTGCGCGACTTGGCGGAACTGGTGGCAAAGATCTCTGGCACGGAATACGCACTCGTGCCGAATCCACGTAAGGAATCGGCAGAAAACGAGCTGCACGTCTCCAATGACGCATTCTTGAACCTGGGGCTTGAGCCAACCAAGCTCGCAGAAGGTCTGCTCCAGGAAGTTGAGGACGTGGCCAAGAAGTACGCGGATCGTGCTGATCGCAGCAAGATCCCGGCACGCTCGCTGTGGACCCGCAACCAATCTGAGGGCGTTCCGGAGAACGCATAGGATGCGGATCGCGATTTTCACGGAGGTCTTCCTCCCCAAGATCGACGGTGTGGTCACGCGTGTGATCCGCACCGTTGATCAGCTCGCGGAAATGGGCCATGAGGTGATGATCTTCGCCACCGGCGACGCACCAGACACGTACGCCGGTTTTCCGGTCGTACGGGCACCGAGCTTCTCCTTCCACTACATCTACCCCGAGATCAAAGTCGGTCTGCCTGCTCCTTCTGTGGCCAAGCAGCTCAAAGATTTCAATCCGGACATCGTTCATGCCGTCAATCCGGTCTTCTTCGCCGGATACGGCGCGCTGTTAGCCAAGCGATACAAGATTCCACTGCTTGCGTCTTTCCACACCGATGTGCCTGCCTATACCGAGGCACTCAAGATCGGCCTAGTGAAGAAGCCGGCCACGGCGATCATCCGCGCTCTACACAACCGGGCACAGAAAAACCTGGTCACTTCTGATCCAATGCTGGAAACCGCGAAAGGTTATGGCTTCCGCGATCTGGCTGTCTGGCCAAAAGCAGTCGATACCGTCGGCTACCACCCCGACAATTACTCAACTGACATGCGCAGCACCCTCACCGATGGCAACCCCGACGCCCCCTTACTCATCTATGTCGGTCGCATGAGTGCAGAGAAAAACCTGAATATCCTCAACGAGGTCATGCCGCTGCTGCGCGAGCAGGTCCCCGGTGTCCGTCTCGCCATGGTCGGCGCGGGCCCACAGCTCGAGCAAATGAAGAAGACTTTCGACCCCGCCTACACGGTCTTCACCGGCTACATGTCCGGCACACCTCTCGCGCAAGCTTTTGCCTCTGCCGATGTCTTCGCTTTCCCATCGCTGACCGAGACGCTCGGGCTTGTGGCTCTCGAGTCTTTCGCCTCTGGCGTTCCCGTCGTCGGGGCACGCGCCGGTGGCATTCCATTCGTCATCGACGATGGGAAGACCGGCACACTAGTGAGCAAACAGGCCTCCCCACAGCAGTGGGCGGACGCATTCGCGAGCATGCTTATCGACGAAACATCCCGCCACTGTTTTTCCACTGCCGCCCGCGCGGAAGCCGAGCGTTGGTCGTGGCGCGCAGCCACCGAGAAACTCGTCGAGTACTACGAAGAGTGCATCACTAGCCAGGGCGAACTACAAAGAAATCTGTAGCAGAATCAGCCGCCCTGAACTCAGCGGTAACTTCTCCATCTTCCGCTGCGATGAAGGCAGCCTCACCAGGACCAATCCCGAGTGAATCACCCAGGGCGACTCGTCCCGCAACCGCGAGAATGATTGCCGGGCCTTCCAACGGAACGCTGCCTTCACCCGAGTACCTGGTGACTGAAAAATCCGGCACCGGAATCGGGAATTCCGCACAACGCACACCGTCATCCGCTTCCTCGTCAGGCACCAGAATCGGGTCAGTGATCGGCTCGAAGACCACGATGTCTTCCAATTCTGCGATGTCGATGTGTTTCTCGGTCAAGCCACCGCGCAGGACATTATCGGAATTGGCCATCACTTCCACGCCAAATCCTTCAAGGTAAGCGTGCATGTTTCCAGCGGGCAAGAACAAGGCTTGGCCAGGCTCCAATTCCACATGGTTGAGGAGCAGAGCCGCCAGCACGCCAACGTCACCGGGGAATGCTTCACCGATGAACACCAGGTTCCGAGCAACGAAAGAATCGAGCTCCGCCGCACGGTCGAGCACAGAATTCACAATCGGTGTGGGATCATCCAGCTCTAGCCATTCGGAAAGCACGAGGCGGAGACGTTGATGTGCGCCCACCGAATCGTCGGCAAGCATTTGCCTCGCTTTGTCCAACTCCGGCACTGCGAGTTCGTCGAGCAGCTCAACGGTCTGCTCTACCGGGCGGAACCCCGCCATCGCTTTGAACGGGGTCAGCGCGATGAGGATCTCCGGCTTATGGTTGTCATCCTTGTAGTTTCGGTGCGCGGCGTCCAACGGAATGCCAGCACCATTCTCGCGGGCGAAGCCCTCGCGAGCCTGCGCGATAGACGGATGCGCCTGAATAGACAGCGGACGCGCCGCTGCCAGCAGCTTCACCAGGAACGGCAATGTTCCTGGCTCGCCCAAAGCACTCACAGGATCGGCCGCGATGACACCGTCAAGTGGACCGATTTCAGTGGCAGAAGGCGCAGACGGGTGCGCCCCGAACCACACCTCTGCCTCCGGACGCCCTGACGGCGTCCGGCCCTGCAAGGTAGCGATGCTGCTGGTATCGCCCCAGGCATAGTCCTGAACCTTGCCCGTGAGTTTGAGCACTACGGAACTCCCCTTTAGCGGATCTCCTGCGGAGCCTTGCGTGTCGGAAGAATCTTCGGGCGCACGCCAGCGATCTCCTCGACAATGCGGATCACCTGGTTGGAATAACCGAACTCGTTGTCGTACCAGACGTAGAGCACCAGGTGGTTACCAGACGCAATCGTGGCCAGACCATCGACAATGCCCGCGTGGGTGGTGCCCACGAAGTCGGTGGAAACGATATCCGGCGACTGGATGTAGTCAATCTGCTGGCGCAAATCCGAGTCGGTGGAGACGCGACGCAGGTAGTTGTTCACATCCTCACGGTCGACTTCGTTTTCCAGGTCGAGGTTCAGGACCGCCATGGAGACATCCGGGGTAGGTACGCGAATCGCGTTACCGGTCAGCTTGCCCTCAAATTCAGGCAGAGCCTTAGAAACTGCCTTCGCTGCACCCGTCTCAGTCAGGACCATGTTCAGGCCAGCTGCACGACCACGGCGTGCTCCCTTGTGGAAGTTATCGGCCAAGTTTTGGTCATTGGTGTAGGAGTGAACCGTTTCCACGTGCCCGTGCTTGACACCCCAGCGGTCGCCGACGACCTTGAGCACCGGCGTGATCGCGTTGGTGGTGCACGATGCTGCGGACAGAACGCGGTCCTGCTCCGAATCATCAATATCACGGTGGTTGATGCCGTAGACGATATTCTTCACATCGCCCTTACCCGGCGCGGTCAGCAGTGCGCGTGCAACGCCCTTGGACTGCAGGTGCTGGGACAGGCCAGCACGGTCGCGCCAGCGACCGGTGTTGTCCACCACGATCGCATCGTTGATGCCGTAGGCGGTGTAGTCGATCGAAGCTGGGTCGTCGGAGTAGATCATCTGGATCGGGGTGCCGTTAGCCCAGATGACTTCCTTTTCACGGTCAACGGTGATGGTGCCGTTGAACGGGCCGTGGACAGAATCGCGGCGCAGCAGGGATGCACGCTTGATCACATCGTCATCGCCCTTCTTGCGCACGACGACAGCGCGCAAACGCACACCACCGTACTGGGCCTCACGTGCAAGGAGGATGCGGGCAAGCAGGCGACCAATGCGACCGAAGCCGTACAGGACGACATCGCGCGGAATACGGTGACAATCGGCACCGATGACCTCAGCCAGTTCCTCCTCTAGGAAGGAACGCAATTCGGTCCCTTCAGTTCGGGAATAGTTCTTTGCCAGTCGACCCAGGTCGATCGAAGCGGTACCCAGGTTCATGGTGGTCAGCTCGCGCAGAATTGGCAGGGTGTCATCCAGCGGGAGTTCGCGGGCGACAACGCGGCGCGCGTAGCGGTGCGCCTTGATGATCTCGATGTCCGTCATGCCCACCAGCAGACGACCATAGATCGAAGTGACCACGTTGTTCTCGCGGTGGAGTTTGCTGATCAGTGGCAGCATCTCCTGTGCCAACTGCAGCTTGTGGTTCCAATCATCCATTGGGTTGTCGTGCGGGTTCGGGTTCACCGGGCTCTCAGCGTTCACGCTGCGTCCTTTCACGTCTCGTGTTGCTCAAACGGTTTTTATTCTAGTACGTCACGGTATTTTTCCGGCCCAGGCTCCGGTTCGAAGCGGGCGTCGTTGCTTTTGTCTACCAATACCGCGCGGACTCCTTCGAGGAAATCCGTTTCCTGGCGCAATTTCTTGCCGAGTCGAATCTCATTTTCCAAACTTCCCGCGAGATCGTGCTTTGAGTTGGCCAGCATCAGTTCTGCCGACGCTACCAGCGAGGATGGCGATGCATGTGCGATAAGGGGCTCGACAATCTCCGCCAATTCCGGAACGGATTCGATGTTCTGTTTGATCTGTGACCAGGGGGCGCTGAACGCTCCGCGAATAAGCGGGTAGAGCTTTTCTAACTCTGACTCCCCCGGCTCGATGGCTACCTCCTCGAGTACCCCCGGTCCTTCCGCAATGATGCGATCGGCAAGCCCGTCGAGCGATTCCACAAGGTGGGTTGCCAGTCCCGTCGCCATCATGTCATTAGCCTTCAGGCGGTAACCGGAAAGCGCTAGAAACATGCCCAGGTCCAGCGAAGGCTGCTTCGGTAGATTCTGTAGCCGGTGGCTCATACCCACATCGGTGAAGAAGCCGATATTCATCTCCGGCATGGAGGCAAATGCATCCGGCGTAATCACGATGTGACTGCCGTGAGCCGACAAACCAAGCCCGCCGCCCATGACCACACCGGAAATCAACGAAATATACGGCTTCGGGTACTGCGAGATCATCAGGTTCATCTCGTACTCACGGGCGAAGAATTCATCGGCTTCCGCATGGTTGCCCGCCAAGACTTGTTCACGGACCCTGCGCACGTCGCCACCAGCACAAAAATGCTTGCCAGAAGACTTAACGACGACCTGTTCCACCCCATCATCGTCCCGCCATTTCTCCAGCGCTTCGATGACTGGGTAGAGAATTTCCGGGTTGATGGAGTTCAACGCCTCGGGCCTGTCCAGAGTGATCACTCCGGTAGACTTCCGGACGGCAATATGTACTGGTCCAGTGGTGCTTTCTACCATGAAGCCAGTGTTCCACAGCGTGTAAAGGACTGCTATGACTTTTCCCCGCATTGTCGCCCTGGATATGGACGGAACCCTCGTTGACCCAGCTGGAAATATCCCCGATGAGTTCTGGCCCGTCCTTGAAGATGCAAAGCGCAAAGGCATGGTCATCGCCCCCGCATCCGGCCGCCAACTAGCCACGCTTCAGGATATGTTCGACGGAAGAGGACTGGAAACCTTTATCGCGGAAAACGGCAGCGCGGTCTGGCACAAGGGCGAAATCGTCTCCACCAAGCCGATGGATGAAGACGTCGTACGCACCGTGCTCACCGCCGCTGCCGAATCGGACGCGCCGATTCACCCGGTGTTGTGCAAACCGGAATATGCGTTGATCGCTTCTGACCTTCCGGATGCGGTCTTCAGCGAAATCAGCAAGTATTACCACTCGCGTCGCCCCGTTTCTTCCCTGCTTGAGGCGGCGAAAACCTCTGAGGATCCCACCATCAAGGTGTCCTTCTTCGTCGAAACCAATGCGGAAGAAGATGGCCTGCCAGTCGCCCAAACCGCAGTGGGCCAAAACATCGCGGTCTCGGGCGCGAACTGGGTCGACATCATGTCGCCGGAGACGAACAAGGGATTCGCTTTGCGCGCCCTTGCAGACACCCTCCACGTCGACATCGCCGACACCGCGGCCATCGGCGATTATCTGAACGACTACGAAATGCTTCAGACCGCCGGCACCGCTGTTGCCATGGCAAACGGCCACGACAAACTCAAGGCGATCGCGGACATCATCGCAGCATCCAATGCCGAGCACGGCGCGCTAAAAATGATCCGCGAGTGGCTCGACCAGGGTTAGTTGATTTAAGTCACACTAACGTTTCATAAATAAACGAAAGTGCTAAACCTTTCGGTTGAATTTTCCGCCCTCCTGCGCTCGAAGCTTGCTTATTAGGTAAGCCTTACTGTAGTTAAGTTAGGGAACCCTAAATTGCATCACAGACATCTACAGGAGGAACGCGGTGACCGCTGCCACCACTTCTATTTCCGAGACCCTCAAGACTCAGACCGCCGCTGCGCACACTGAGGCCGAGACCACCGCCTTCATGGCTAGCCTTGCCAAAGGGGAGCTCTCCCGCCAGGACGCAGTCAACCTCACCGCACAGTACTACTTCATCTACTCCGCCCTCGAAGAGGCCGCCCGCCGCGGCCGTGAGACTAGCGACGCCGTCGCTTCCATTGCCGACGCCCGCCTCGAGCGCGTCCCCGCTCTCGAGCAGGACCTCGCCTCCATGATCGGACCGAACTGGCGCGAAGAAATCGAGCCGCTTCCAGCCACCCGTGGTTACATTGCGAAACTCGAGAACCTCTCCCCCGAAGACGCTCCAGCCATCATCGCGCACCACTACGTCCGCTACCTCGGCGACATCGCTGGCGGCCAGGTCATCGCACGCACGCTCGCCAACCACTACGGCTTCACCGAGGAGGCGCTGACGTTCTACGACTTCTCCGCCGTGGGCAAGATCCCACCGTTCCGCGCCGCCTACAAGCAGGCCCTCGACGAGCTCTCCTTCAACGAGGCCGAGCGCGCTACCCTCGTCGACCACGCCAAGCAGGCCTTCACGCTCAACAGTGCCGTCTTCGCCGACCTCGCCGGCATCAGCCCAGTTCTGGTGAAGCAGCTCTAGCGGTCCACGATGAGCAGCGCCGCCATGACAATCGCGGCGCTGACCCCCGCCGCGATCACGCCGCCGGTGAGCGCGTAACCATTCGGAAAGAAGAACAGGATCGTCCCCACAACCACCATGACGCAGAACCAGGCAACACCCAGAACGATGCCCGCTCCGGTCCGGTTATGGTCCTCGATCCATTCGTACTCCGGGTGCTTCTCCCTCTCCGCCCGGCGGGCTTTGCGGTCCGGCATCTGGGACATGGCCACAATCACCACGAGGAGCCCCACGGCCCCTACCAGCGTGACAACCGTGTTGCCGGCGGCCCCACCGAAAGCGAGGACCGCCGTGGCCAATGTGACCGCACCGCGTTCCCAGGCCTCAAACTTCAACCGTCTAGACGGGTCCTTCACCGGATCGTCATGAACTCGGCTGAACGTCTGGGTCACGCCGTAAGGATTCGCGTTCACAATCAACCTTTCGCTTGATCTTTTGGGAATCTAAGGTTAGCCTACCCTTGGTCAACGCACAAACTTGAAGCCCATACCCGAAGGAAAACTCCATGGTCAAGAACAAAATCGTAGCCCTTTTTGCCGCGTCCTCCATTTCGGTTCTTGGAGCCGGCGCACCAGCGTTGGTATTCGGGTTCGGGCCTGCTCCGCTGGCTCAGGCACAGACCGACACCACCGCAGCCACTACCAGTCACCGGGCCGTGTATTCCGGTCAGATGAAGTGGGGCGTGAAGGAATCTTTCCGCAACTACATCACGGGGAACATCGCCAAAGGCAGCATCCGCGGCACCGCACCGCTTTCCGGTGGACAGTTCACGTTTACCGCCAAGCAGTCCAGCATGAGCGGAAAGGCCTCCGGTGTCATCGCGTTTGACGGTGAGGTGCAGTTCGTCGGCCACAACGACATCCTCAACCTCACCCTCAAGAACATCCGTCTAAAGGTCAAGGGAAACCAGGCACAGGTGTACGCGGACGCGTACGGGCGAGAGTTCATCGACACGAAGACAAAGGGCAACTTCAAGGACTGGAAGAACGTGCCCTTGGCCACGATGACCTTGACATCCGCACCCGACTTCACGCAAGACACCGTGCGCATCCAAAGCGCCCCCAACCAATCCGTGCTGCCCAACAATCCTCAAGCCCTCGAGGTATTCGGTAAAACGTTCTACAAACCCGGCGCACCCATGGACGGCATCGACGTCGAAGTTTCTCTCCGCGACGAATCGGGCCCCGCCCCCTCTCTCGGACTCGGGAGCGAAGGCGCAGGCGCAGGATCGGGTTCCGGGGACCGCGGCGCTACCCGCTCCAACGCAACTGAAGGTCCCGCCTATCTCCTGGGCACTGTGAACGACACCCTTGTTGAGATCAACGGCCTCATGGTGAACACCGACAATGTGCTCACCAACGCAGAAAAGCTGGCAAACCGCCGCGGCGGAAATTCTGGAACGACGGGTGCCGGCACTTCAGGCGGCACCTCGCCGACACTCACAGCGTCCGAGGTATCCCCGGTCGGCGTCGGCCAGAACCAATCTAAGCTGACGGCCTCACAGAGCACCAGCAACGCCCCTGTCGGCGGCGGCACCGCGGCGGCGACTCCGCGGAACTCCACAGTCAACTCTGGCTCTGGCGGTGCCGCAGCTGCTCCGGCTACCGCAGGCGGCGGGTCCGGCGCAGTCTGCGCTGACAATGGATCCCGCGGCGTGCAGAACGCTCAAGCTGCCTGGGGTGTGCGACAGTCTTTCCGGAACTACATTCGCGGCACCATTGCCAAGGGCAATTGGCAGCTGTCCAAGGTTAGCGATTCAAACGGCACCTTCCAGTGGTCCGGAAACCAAGGTGCCGTCAACGTGCAGAACAAATCTGGTTCGATTCTCTTCCCGGGGGCGACTCGTTTTACCGGACACGATGGAATCCTCGACACACGATTCTCCAACTTGGAAATCCAATTCTCCGGGAATTCCGGGAAACTCATTGTCAACGCCACGTCCAACGACACAGAGGGCAACCCGCATGATTACGGCCGCGTTGCCTTGGCGGACTTGGCATTCAGCGATTTGAACGTGTCCGAGGGTTCGGCATCAGGTACCGCGACCGCAACACTCACTGCGGTCGGCGCTGAAGCTTTCGCCCATTTCTACCCAGTCGGCGATGCCCTCGATCCGATCTCTTTCACTGCCACCCTCGGCGGCAAGCCCAACTGTGCTCAAGGCCAAGGCGACTCTGTTTCGGCATCCGCAACCGGCCAAGGAGGCTCAGCCGATCAGGCTGCGGCGCTACGAGGTGGAAGCGGCACCAACGGCACCGCAGGCACTCTGGACTCCGATACAGCGGACAGCGTCTTCAACGAGGTTGAGGGCGTGGATAGCGTGAGCGAGTCCAAGGGCACCGGAGAGAGCCAGTTCCAAATCAAGAACTCCAAAGAGGATGGGTTCACGTGGGACGACTCGGCCATCGCCCAGATGCTGACCATCCTCGCTTCCTTCGTGACCGCGGGTGGTGTACTCACCCACTTTGTCACTCGAAACTAGACTTTTGGCCGAAAAATCCAAAGAAGGATCCTCCCAGTGAAGAGAACCCTCCTCGGCGCCTGCATGGCTGCCACCCTCGTGTTCGCTACCGGATGCGCCTCGTGGGACAACCCCACCCAGTCGCAGACGCAAGATCTCGCAGACTCACTGCAGGCGGGGCAGGACCCGCACGGGAAATCTGGTGTTGCGGAGGTTAGCAACCTCGGCGAAGTCGAGCCCATCACTTCCGCCCCGAAGCCAGCTCTGCCCGTCGAGCTGACGGATGCGGACGGCCACGATGTTGTCGTCGAAGACACTTCCCGCATTCTCGCGCTCGATCTGTACGGCACATACTCGAAGACTTTGCGGGGTCTGGGATTCACCGACAATATCGTCGGCCGCACGGTCAGTTCCACCGAAGAGTCGCTCAGTCAAGTACCGGTGGTTACTGAAGGCGGCCACACCCTCAACCCTGAAGCAGTGCTCAACCTGAAGCCAACGCTTGTCATCGTCGACCACTCGATCGGCCCACAGGAAGCCATCGACCAGATCCGCGCAGCAGGCGTGACCACTGTCGTCATGCAACCGAAGCGCCAGTTAGACTCCATCGGGCAGGACATCCGCGATCTCGCAGCTGTAATGGGAGTACCCAGCATCGGCGAACAACTCGCTGAGCGCACAGAAAAAGAGCTCGAAGAGGCAAAGGCCGCCATCGCTGAAGTTCTTCCGGCCGAGCCGCTGCGCATGTCTTTCCTTTATGCACGAGGAACGGGTGGCGTGTTCTACCTACTCGGGAGCGAGAACCACACGCAGGACTTGATTTCGGCCCTTGGCGGGGTGGACGTGAACACGGAAAACGGTATCGGCGCACCTTCTCCAGCCAGCCCAGAGGCGCTCGCGGAGGTCAATCCAGAATTGTTCGTCATGATGTCCGGCGGCCTCGAATCGACCGGTGAGATCGAAGGCCTTCTCCAGCGCCCCGGTGTCGCGCAAACTCAGGCCGGACAGAACAAGCGAGTCCTCACACTTCCCGACGGCGACTCCCTCGCTTACGGGCCGCAGACTCCTGAACTGCTACTGCGCGCTGCGCATGCACTTTACGGTGAGGGGTAATGGGAGGCAGCACAATCGTTGAAAAGCGTGCGAACGATACATTTCGTAAACGGGAAACGCGTCGCATCGCGATCTATGTCATCACCACTGCGCTGCTCGCTGTGACGAGTACTGCATCCGTAATCGTCGGGCAATACGACCTGTCTGTGCGCGAGCTCTGGCCGATTCTGATCGCCGGGCCGATGAATGCGACCGATCTCGACTCTTCGGTGATCTGGCAGATCCGTCTCCCCCGTCTCGCCCTCGGGCTCTTCGTCGGCGCGGCGCTCGGTTTAGCCGGAGCACTCATGCAAGCGGTGTTTTCCAACCCCTTGGCTGAGCCATCAATCATCGGCGTAACCAGTGGCGCAGGCGTAGGCGCAGCCGTCGCGATCGTCTTCGGTGGCGGTCTTTTCGGCACGTGGGCCGTGCCGCTTTTCGCATTCATCGCTGGTGTCCTCACCACCGCGGTTGTTTACCAGCTCGCCCGCATGGACGGGAAGGTTCAAGTGATCAACCTCGTTCTGGTGGGCATCGCCGCCAACGCAATTGCTGGCGCGGCAATTTCAATGCTCGTGTTCCTCGCGCCCACAACCGCACGCGAGCAGATCATCTTCTGGCAAATGGGCACTCTCGCGGGCGCGAACTGGGAGCACACAGGCATCGTCGCCATTATTGTGACCATAACGGCGGTGCTTGCGGTCATGCTCGGTCGAAAACTCGATTTGCTTGCACTCGGTGACACGGCGGCCGCACACGTTGGTTTGAACGTGCCACGGTTGCGGATTGCGGCACTCTTCTTATCCACACTGCTCACCGCAGCCGCCGTCTCCTTCGCCGGCCTCATAGCTTTCGTGGGTTTGATCATCCCCCACATCATCCGCACCATAGCCGGCCCCTCCAACCGCGTCCTTCTGCCAGCTTCAGCCCTTGGCGGTGCGCTACTGATCGCAGGTTCAGACATCCTTTCCCGCACGCTCATCCCCTTCGCGGATTTGCCTATCGGCATCTTCACCGCTCTCATTGGCGGGCCCACGTTCTTCTTCCTACTGCGCCAGATGATCCGGAAACGGAGAGCATTGTGACAGTAACTGCATCCGGCATCAATGTTGCCCGCAGCGGCACCAGCATCCTGGAGGATGTCTCAATCGAAGCCCCCGCCGGGAAAATTACCGCGGTCATCGGCCCCAACGGAGCAGGCAAGTCGACTCTCTTATCTGCGATCGCGGGCGATGAGCAACCGGCGTCAGGCACTGTTTCCCTAAGCGGTGTCGACGTTTTCAACGCGACCAAGCTCGAACTCGCCCAGACCCGTTCCGTCATGTTGCAGGACATTTCGGTCGCCTTTTCATTTCTCGTGCGCGACGTCGTAGAAATGGGCCGCACTCCATGGACAAAGCAGTCCACCCGCGAACACGACCGAGTTGTGGTCGACGCGGCTCTCAATGTCGCCGGTGTGGCGCATCTGCAAGACCGAGATGTGACCACCTTGTCCGGCGGTGAACGCGCCCGTGTCGCTTTCGCACGGATCCTCGCTCAGCAAACACCGATTGTCTTCCTCGACGAGCCCACCGCAGCGATGGACATACGCTTCCAGCAGCGCACCCTCGGCACGGTGCGTCAACTAGCCCAGGCTGGCCGCACCGTCGTCGTCGTCCTCCATGACCTACAAGCCGCCGCCGCGTACTGCGACCACTTCGTGTGCTTGAGCCACGGCACAGTTTCCGCCACCGGAAACCTAGACGAGGTCTACACCGACGAGGTGCTCTCCCGAGTTTACGACTGGCCCATCCACGTCGAACGCACGGAACGCGGCGTTTACGTCCGGCCGGAGAAGGAGGAGCGTATCGACGCCGACACCTCGACGCTCTTCGACATCAAATGGCAGTGAATCCCTTTGGGCTCCTCCCCCAAAAGGTGTAATCAACAACCAAAGGTTGCTTAGGTTAGGCAATCCTTAGTATGCTTTCGTGGACCCCAAGCATACCGAAAGGATCTCCATGAACTTCTCCAAATCTCTGGCAACCGCCACCACCGCGGCAGTCGCCGCAACTGCATTGATCATCCCCTCCGCTGCTGCACAGACTGTTCCAGCTGTCGAATCCGGCACCATGGACTGGAAGCTCAAAGAGAGCTTCCTGAGCTACATCGCGAAGCCCTTTGCGAAGGGCGAAATCCACGTGAAGGATGGTGCCAAGAAGGTTCCCGCTGAAGGCAAGACTGAGAGTTTCAACCTTCCGGTGGACGCAGCGAAGACAACGCTCGATGCCCAAGGCAACGGCACGATCGCTCTCGACGGCGCCATCCAGTTCCTTGCACACCCGGGGCTCGGCGAGAACGGCGGCTGGGGCTTGGACCTGACCTACAATGACTTGAAAGTGAAGGTGACCGGCACCAAGGCTGAGTTCATCGCAGACTACAAGATCTTCGGCAGTCTTCCGGGCTCTGGCGCACCAAGTAAACCGACGGGCGATGACGTTGTCATTGCGGAATACGAACTGCCTCAGGCAGTGACTCCAGAGGAGAACTCAACCGTCAAGGTGACTTCCAAGGAAGGCCGCTTGAAGCAGGGTGGTTACGATTCGCTCCTAGCATACAGCGAGGACTACAAACCGGAAGCCGACCCGTTCACGATCGAGCTTAAATTCAAGGACAAGGAAAACCCAGGCAAGGAAGGATCGAGCCTGAGCACCGGAGGCATCATCGGCATCGTCGGTGCGATCCTCGCCCTGCTCGGTGGTATCGGCGCTTTTGTCGGCCCGAAGCTGTTCCCGCAGTTCTTCCGCTAAACCGTCAACCTTCCAACCCGAGTAAACCCCCGTTCGGCGAATCCGCCGCGCGGGGGTCAACCTCTTTCAACCGCAACACAATCAATTGAGTGAGAAACATGATCCCAACCCATCATCGAATTTCGTACGCACTGGCTGCCACGGTTCTGATCGGCACCACTGTGGCCCCGTTTTCTCAGGCCGAAGAGGCACCCCGGCCGACTGGCACAGTGAGTTGGCCGATTAAGGCAACTTTCCTCAACTATGTGCAAGGTCCCATTGCCCGTGGAGTGATCACCGCTGACAACGGCGCGAAGAAGAAAACCAATTCTTCTGGCTCAACCATAGGCTTCGATTTGCCCGTCAACCCAGCCGGCATCACTTTGGACGAGCAGGGCAACGGAACGATTGAACTCGATGGCGCGCTGACGTTCCTCGGGCACAAGGACCACTACAAGGAGGGTGAATGGGGTCTCAACCTCACCTATTCCGACATGAAGGTCGAGATCGTAGACACCACAGCCAAGTTCGTTGCGGACTACGTGGTTGTGGGCGGTCTTCCCGGGTCCGATCCGGATCAGCGTTCAGAGGCTGATGACGCTGTCATCGCAACCTACACCCTCCCCCAAAAGATCACTCCCGGAAAGAACTACAAGGCCACGACTTCAAGAGGCAAACTCGCCGACGGCGGTGTCGCATCTCTTCTCGCGTACGAGCTAGGCAAGGAAATCGAGCCAATTGCACTTGATCTTAAGTACAGCGACTCTGGCGATCCTGCGCCCGCTCAAGACTCTAGTGCGGACACCGAAAAGAGCAGCAAGCCCAGCATCGACTGGAAAAACCTCTCCTCCACCGACGACGATTCTCTCCTGGCTAAACTGACCAACGGTGTCGCTGTCTTACTTGGCATCGCCGGCATCGTTATGGCGGTCGGCGCGTTGATCCAAGGATTTGCGGACATCTTCAATATCCACCCGCCGGAGATCAAGCTCCCTCCTCTGCCGAAGTTCTAAATCCGAGGGCCACCCCCTGCCCTCCCCCAAGCGCAAGGCTCCAGCCCCTGTGCTCTCGGCGGAATCATCCACTGGCTACTCACCAGCGGACTTTTCCGCTAGAAGTTGAGGAATGATCGATTTTTCAGCCCCCGCCAATGTGGTCGCCCCGCAGCTGCTTGGCTGCACCATCACGCACAACGGAGTGACCATCCGCCTCACCGAGGTCGAGGCATACCTGGGAACAGAAGACGAGGCCGCCCACACATACCGCGGGAAAACAAAGCGCAATGCCGCCATGTTCGGCCCACCGGGACGGCTCTACATTTATTTGTCCTACGGGATTCACCTCAACGGCAATATCGTGTGCGCACCCGAAGGCACTGGCCAGGGCTGCCTCATGCGCGGCGGGGAAATCATTGCGGGAGAAGATCTCGCCAGACAGCGTCGACAAGCAAATGGCAAGATCATCCCGTACGAAAACCTCGCACGCGGCCCTGGAAACCTCGGTCGCGCACTCGGCTTTTCGCTAGAAGATAACGGCACCCCGATCGTGCTTGCACCACGCGAAGCCGAACCTGAATGGGTCGCTGGCCCGCGCATCGGTATCAGCAAGAACAAGGGCGCGCCCTACCGTTTCTGGATTCCCAGAAATAAAACGGTGAGCACGCCCCGTGGCTATCCGAAGTAATTACTACTTCTTCTTTTTATTCTTCTTATCCTTGGACTGCTTGCCTTGCTTTCCCTTCTCCAGCTTGGCAGCCACATCCGGAACATAACGGAACTCTTCGCGCGGCGGGCGATCGTAATCGTCCGACTCCGGACGCTCCGGAACCTCCGGCAGATCCGGCTCGATGTGCTCGTACGCGATCGTGGACAGCAGGTGCGCAATCACGTTGATGCGCGAACGCTTCTTGTCCTCAGATTCGACTGTGTACCACGGAGCATTCGGAATGTCAGTGTGGATGAACATCTCGTCCTTCGCGCGGGAGTAATCCTCCCACTTCGTGATGGACTCCAGGTCCATCGGCGAGAGCTTCCACTGACGCAGTGGATCATTACGGCGGGACTGGAAGCGTGCGTGCTGCTCCTCATCAGAGACGGAGAACCAGTACTTGCGCAGGTGAATCCCGTCCTCCACCAGGAGACGCTCAAAGATCGGCGCCTGGTGCAGGAAGCGACGGTATTCCTCCGTGGTGCAAAAGCCCATGACGCGTTCCACGCCAGCGCGGTTGTACCAGGAGCGGTCAAAGATGACGATCTCTCCAGCAGCAGGCAGCTTTTCGACGTAACGCTGGAAGTACCACTGCGTCTGCTCACGCTCGGTCGGCTTCGGCAGTGCCTCAATGCGGCACACACGCGGATTCAGGTACTGGGTGATGCGCTTGATCGCAGAGCCCTTACCTGCCGCATCGCGGCCTTCCATGACAATGACAATGCGTGCGCCAGTGGCTACAACCCACTGCTGCATCTTCACCAATTCAGCCTGGAGGCGGAGCAGCTCCTCCTCGTAGGCCTTCTTGGACAGCTTCGGCGGCTTGTTTGTGCTCTCAGTGCTCATACTTATAAAGGTAATACGCCAGCTACTGGACCTTGAATTCAGCCATTTCGTCCCACTCGGTTTTGCCTTCAATAAGGGTGTTGATGATCTCGGGGGTCTCCTCCAAGATCTGCGGGAACAGCTCCTGCGCGGCCTTGAAGTGGTCAGAGTTCACGTGGGCCTCAGCAGCATCGTCCTTGAAGGCCTCAACAAGGATGTACTCGCGCGGATCATCCGTGTTGCGGTACCACTCGAAGAAGAGGTTGCCCTCTTCTGCACGAGATGCCTCCGTGAACTCAGCAATGAGCTCACGGAAGTTCTCGGTGTTCTCAGGCAGGGGACGGAAACGTACGTTGATCAAAATCATGAGCCCCAGTGTACGAGCATCGCGCCTGCTACACGACGCTCACTTCTGCACTGCCCTCAATCACGCTCAACTTGCCGCTGATGTCCCTCGCTTTTCCTTCCACCTTCACGGTGTACGTCCCCGGACTGATCCCTTCGGTGTTCCAGGAGATTCGTGCATTGGTCACTGCTGCTGTCTTCACGAATTCGATGATCGTGTTCGAATCAAAGTCATCAGCAACGATCTCACCTGCCGCATTCGTGATGGTGTGGTAGCCCACGCCGCGGCGCAGATCCGAATTCGGATTCGCAAAAGCAAAGGTCACCGAAGCGGTATCCCCTGCCTTGACCTGCCGGGTTGCGGTGATCACATCACCGAATTTTTGGCCGAATGCTGGACGGTCTGTCATCGGTTTACCAATCAAGGATTCTGGGATCAGCCCGGTCAGATCGCCGGCAGGTTCTCCCGAATCAAGCGGCTTATTATCGCGCAGCGAACGAGCGAGCTCATCGTAGACCTGCGTCATCGCGCACAACTGGTGACGGCCGAAGATGGTGGCGCCACCCTCGTAGTCCTGGTTGTCGTATTCCTCTGGGGTCGTCACGTAGTGGGCGTACCCGCTGGTGTAGCCCTGGCAAACAACTGTCTCCAAAGGAACATCGAGGATCTCCGCGACGTGCTTGCGCATGCGGTAGCCCGCCATGGAGGTCGGCTCCATGGAGTTCGTGATGATGGTCAGACCCGCAATCTGCGTCACCGAATACATCACCACCTGCTGGATCATGCCGTCGATATACCCGAGCGGCAGCAGCATTTCCTTATTGCCATGGATTTCATTCCAGCTATCCGGAACGGTCACATTATTCAGAGCTTTCACCCACGGGGTGCCACCGCGCTCCCCTTCATTGAAGATCGGTACTTCCAAACCACCGCCATCTTCCTGGCTTGAAGCGGCGAATGCGGCACCCAGAATCGCCGGGCCAGTCTTTTGCTCAGTGCCATCAGGAGTGAATTCACCCTTGATGGTGATATCCCGCATATCCACCCACTTGTGGCGGTTGCGCACGCGATTCTCGCCACTGATATCCACCAACTGTCCTTCGGTCGCAGCAATCTGACGATCACCAAGGATCTGTGCGGACTTGGCCTCATCCTCATACCCGGGACCGGATTTCGGCTTCAGCCCAGCGTTTGGGGTGACATCGCCCTGTGGTGCGGCTGCGAAAGCGGCGATGAACGGTGGATTCTCTGCATCACGGTGAATGGTTCCACGCTCTTTTTCCATGCGCCAGGAGGACCAGCCTTTATGGTCGCCGTCGATAAGCGTGTGCTTGTGCCCAAAGCTCGTCGCGTGCAGGCCGTACCAGTTGATCAGGCCGACGTCCTGGCCGCCGCGACTGACAAACAGCGTGAGGCTTTCCGGGTTGACACCATTTGGGAATTGCTGCGTCTCCTCTGCCGGGTTGCGCGAAAAGGCCTGGAATGAACGGTTCGCTCCCGCGTCCTTGACTTCACCGCGCACGAGACGCAGGTTCGACGGTTGCTTATCAGCGTGCGCACGCTCAATAGCTTGAACGATTCCCGCAACGGTCGCTTCGAAGGTGACCGGACGGAAACCCATCGTGGTCAGGTCCACCATCAAGTGGCCTGAAGTGCCACCGGGTCCGACGTGGGTGTGCGTAGCGGTGATGAACACATTCGACTCGTCATATTTACCGCCGAACATTCCACGCAGACGCCGAAGTACCTCGAGCTGGATGGACTGGAACATGAGCCCCATCTCAGCGATGACAAGGACGGTGCTCTCCCCGCCGTCGTCTTCGAAGATGAAAGCGCGGGCGAACTGACGGAACCGAATACCGGTGGTGGACTGTTCCATGACCGCGTACCCGTTCATGCCCGCGCCAAGCGGCTCACCCGTCATGTCAGCCATACCGCGGCCGACGGTGAGGAGCGCTTCCTGGCCATGCGCTCGTGGCACACCCATCGCTGCGGTGGCTGCAACCAGGCTTGCTCCCGCAAGAAATGTGCGGCGCTTGAAACTAAAACCGTTTGTGACAGAGCTCACTAAATTCCCCATGGCGGAAAGCGTACAGAGAACTCTGCTTTATTTTTGGCTTTTGAAATATTTTCTAAGAGAATCTAATTTTCTAGCTGTTCACCGAGGTCCAGCCACTCCATTTCAAGCTCCTCGCGTTGGGCACGAAGCTCCGCCACCTGGCCGGTTTTTACGCCGATCGCCTCAAAATCTGGATTGTCCCCACTCGACATTTCGGTGATTTCCGCTTCGAGAGCCGCCGCCTGTTCATGGAGCTTTTCCATTTTCCGGTCGAGCGATTTCATTTTCTTCATCAGCTCGCGGCGCTCTTGCCCACTGAGACCGTCTGCGGGTTTCTCCTTCGGCGCGGTGTCGCCGAGATCCAGCACGCCGGACTCACTCGACATCGACTTCCTACGCTCCAAGTACTGCTCGATCCCGCCGGGCAGATTAGTCAGGGCGCCGTCCCCGAAGAGCGCATAGGTGACATCGGCAATGCGCTCAATCAAGTAGCGGTCGTGCGAGATCACCACGAGGGTTCCCGGCCACGAATCGAGCAGGTTTTCCAGCTCTTGGAGGGTGTCGATGTCAAGGTCGTTCGTCGGCTCGTCGAGAAGCAAGACATTCGGCTCGCTCATGAGCACGCGCGTCAATTGCAGCCTGCGTCGTTCGCCGCCAGACAAGTCGCCGACGGGCGTGCGCTGTTGCTTTGGACTGAAACCAAGGCGCTCCGCTAGCTGCGATGCCGACATCTCCTTTTTGCCCAGCGTGATGTACGTGGCCACGTCCTCCACCGCATCGATCACGCGACGCGATGGATCCAGGTCATCTAACTCTTGGCGCAACCATCCGATCTTCGTGGTCTGACCTTCGATGCGACGCCCCGCAGCAAGTTCGTAATCCCCCGCAATCGTCCGCAGCAGCGTCGTCTTGCCGGAGCCGTTCACACCGACCAGGCCAATGCGCTCACCTGGCGCCAACCGCCACGTCAGGTGATCCACAAGGGTGCGCCCATCCGGGGCATCAATACGCGCATCCTCCAACTCGACCACCACGCGGCCTTGGCGCTGCTTGGAAAACGCCATAAGCTCCACTGTGTCGCGCGGGGCAGGGACATCAGCGATCAACGCCTCCGCTGCCTCAATGCGATAGCGAGGCTTCGAGGTACGCGCGGGGGCACCGCGACGCAGCCACGCGAGTTCTTTACGCGCAAGATTCTGACGACGCTGCTCGATCGCATCTGCCTGACGGGCACGCTCCGCACGGGCGAACGTCCAGTCGTTATAGCCGCCCTCATAAACATCGACCTTGCCGTCGTGAACCTCCCACGTCAGCGTAGCCACGGTGTCCAGAAACCAGCGGTCGTGCGTGACCACCACGATGGCCAGCTTCCGCTTCAACAGGTGATCAGCAAGCCATTGGACACCCTCTACATCCAGGTGGTTCGTCGGTTCGTCGAGCACGATCAGGTCCAAGTCCCGCACCAGTGCCGCTGCCAGGTTCACCCGGCGACGCTCACCACCGGACAAGCTGCCCACCGGTGTATCCAGGCCGAGTTCAGCAACACCTGTACCAGCGAGCACCTCACGAACCTTGGCATTCGACGCCCACTCAAAAACCTCAAGCCCGAGTGGCTCGACGACTGCTTGCCCCACCGTCATCTCATCCGGCAGAGTAAACCGCTGTGTAACCACCGCCATTCGCAGGTCATTTGTGTGCGACACACGCCCTTCATCCGGCGGCTCAATCCCAGTGAGCACCTCCAACAGCGTCGTCTTACCGCCACCATTAAGACCCACCACGCCAATCCGATCTTCAGATTGAACGCCAAGGGAGACCTTGTCCAACAGGGTCTTCAAACCCCATGACTTGGACACATTTTCCAGATTGATCAGGTTCGCCATGATGTGGCCATTCTAAGCACGAGCAGGATCTGCAATGAATGCCCGCACCCACCACAGCATTTCACTCAGACACTCTTTACTCACCCGGCCGTTGCCACGCTGGATTCTTTCGCGCGCAATTGTCCGGATTTGTTCCGTCATAGCCCAGCTCGCCTTAGGCAAAACCCTCCCAGGTTCGAGCCGAATATGGCTTTCCCACCCACGGTCAGACGAGGTTACAGGAACAACCGAAACCAAGGTCGGTACTGCCTGCAGATGATTCCGTGAGGAGACAACAACGCAAGGCCTTGTCCCCGCTTGTTCATTTCCCTCAATTGGGGCCAGGTTCACCCAGACAAGATCACCGGGCTCCAATCTCCCAGTCACCAGCCGTAGGCTCCGTCCCAGTCCGAAACCTCACGCATATATTCCGCCATTTCTTCCGGCGGGGTATTTCTCACTTGGGAGCGCAGTTTGCGCATGCGGATTTCTTCACGGTAAACCCCGAGCATCTCTTCAATAATGCTCGGCATGCTTTCGCCCCGTTGCGTCGCTAGCGCCTTGATTTCATCACGCAAACCAACGGAGACTTTGATCGTTGTTTGCTCAGCCATACCGAAAGTATACAGAAACGTATACCTCCACGAGTTGCCCTATAGCAGTTCCACGCCACCAACAGGCCCGTGCGCAGCGAAAGCCTCAATATCGCCACGAGCTGCAAGCTTATCGACGACGCCCCGCGCCGTTTCCTCATCCGCACACAACGCGGCAACGGTCGGGCCAGAACCAGAAATCATTGCGCGGATCGCACCGGCATCTTCCGCATCATGAATGAGCTGTTGGAGAGACGGACGCAACGCAATGGCGGCTGCCTCCAGATCGTTGTGCATTGCAGCGCCCACCAACTGCGGATCCCCAGATAGAAGTGCTCGCGACAGTGTGGTTGTATCCATGTGCGGAACCATGGAGGCATAGTTAAAACGCAGGTCATCGAGCTTTTCAAACACACTCTTCGTGGACAGCCCGACCTTCGGATTCAGGAAGGCGAACCAGTATTTGCCGCGCCCCATCATGGGCACGAGCGAATCACCGCGCTCGGTACCCAGCGCGATCCCACCCATCTGCGCGAAGGGCACATCAGCGCCGAGCGATGGCAACACCCGGCCGAAAATCTCCTCAGCCAAGGGTTGATCCACATGCGCAATCAATGCGCTGATCGCCTCCACTGCTGCTGCGGCATCGGCAGAGCCACCGGCCATTCCGCCAGCCACCGGGACTGTCTTATCCACGTCCAATCGCAGCGGTGGCAGATCCCCCGCGTACTCGCGGCAGATCAAATCCACCGCTTTCCACGCCAGATTCTTCGGATTATCCAGATCCTCGTCTGGTTCCTGCACGTGATAGGTGGTGTGCATTTCCTTAACGGCAGTGGACGAAGAAGTTTCCCCCTCCAGCGTCGACAGCGTGACCGTTTCTGGCCGGTCGACCGCCATGAACACTGTTGAGAGGTCGTGGTAGCCATCCCCACGCACCTCCCCCACGCCGAGGTGTAGGTTCACTTTTCCGTTGGCACGAGCGGTGAATTTCACTTCTCACTTACCTCCGCAAGACGCACGAAGTCTTCCACAGCGAGCTTCTCGCCGCGCAGCTGCGGATCAATTCCGGCTGCACGCAAAGCTTCCTCGGCAGCTGCGCCCGACCCGTAGATTCCGCTCAAGCAAGCGCGTAGTGTCTTGCGACGTTGTGCGAACGCGGCGTCGATAAGCGGGAAAACTTCCTCCCTTAAGCTGATTGGCCAGCCTTTATCGCGGACGTCGATACGCACGAGCCCTGACTCAATATTCGGAGCAGGCCAGAAAACATTCTTGCCGATATTTCCCGCCTTGCGCACGTCCCCATAAAACGAGGCTTTGACGCTGGGAACCCCATAAATCTTTGAACCTGGATCCGCTGCTAAACGGTCCGCCACTTCAAGCTGAACCATCACCAGAACTCGGCGGATGCTGGGGAGTTCCTCCAACAGATGCAGCAAGACTGGAACGGCGACGTTGTACGGCAAATTCGCCACCAATGCCGTTGGTTCTGCGATCTGCCCTGCTTGCACCTTGAGTGCATCCTGGTTAAGCACAGACAGGTTTCCCGCTGCACCCGGCGCGAATTCTGCCGCTGTCTGCGGCAGCCTTTCCGCCAAACGCGAATCGATCTCAACGGCCTCAACACGGCAGCCGACCTCGAGCAGGCCAAGCGTCAATGATCCCAAGCCCGGCCCGACCTCGAGCACCGTATCGTCCGCGGAAATATCCGCTGCTGCCACGATGCGACGAACCGTATTCGGATCGTGGACGAAATTCTGCCCGAGTTTCTTCGTCGGGGACACCCCGAGTTCATCAGCGAGCGCCCGGATCTCTACCGGGCCGAGTAACTGGATGTCGGGGCTAGTCATGCCCTCCGAGATTAGCGGATCCCCAGGCTCGCGGTGCAGGCAGGCCATGCGCCCCAGCCCTGCCCCTGCTGAACCTTGGAAGCAACGGCGATCTGCTGCTCGCGGGTTGCCAAGTTCGCGGTCGGTGCGTACTCGGTACCGCCATATGCGGCCCAGGTGGAAGCGGTGAACTGCAGACCACCGTAGAAACCGTTGCCGGTGTTGATGGACCAATCGCCACCAGACTCACACTGCGCGAGGGAATCCCACACCGAGCCGCCAGCGACTGCCGGCGCAGATGCAGATTCCTTCTTGCCACGCGCGATGACCGCAGCTCGGCCCTTACGGGTCTCCTCGCGCTTAACGATCTCGTCGGACTCAAACTCACCGTTGACGGTGACAATACGACGAGTGACCTCACGCTTGCCCTTCTCGCCCTCTTCACGGACCTCTTCTTCGCCTTCAGCGAGGTTCTCGTCTTCGACGTAGCGCGGCTCAACGTCGAATTCCTCGACAGCGGTGCGCTGCTCAACATCAACGCGGTCGATCGTGATGTCCATGTTCTCGGTGACCTGAGTGTCCAAGCCCGGGGTCACACGATCATTCGAGTCCACGAAAACGCCGCGGGAACGGAGCAGCTCCGAAACCGTCTGTGCAGCAGCAGCGGTGTAGGTGGTCTGGCCACCATCGTGAATAGCCACGATCTTCGGGGAGGTCAGATCAATGGTCATATTGTCGGTGACCGGCTGATCCTCCGCATATGCATGGCTAGAGCCACCAACACCTGGAAGTTCCTTCAGGAAGTCAGACACGGTCGCAGCCGTGGTGGTGAATTCCTGAGCATTGCCACCATCGATGGTGACGGCGACCGGCTTCGCGGTGCGCACCGTGACGGTGTCACCGGTATTCAGTGCATCCGAGGGTGCTGGGTAAACCAGGTCATGCTCTCCGACCTCAACACCAGCTGCCTGGAGTGCTCCGTCGACATTGCCGGCGAAGGTCGTCAGCTCAATGGGCTCACCATTGACATCCACGGTCACCGATTTCTGGGCGGCGACAGCGGTGGTTGCCCCGCCAATGGCGAGGGCGCCGACAGCGGTCGAAGCGATGACGGCACGAGTGGTCGAAGTCTTGTTAATGCGACGATGACGCGACATAAAGAGAATTCCTCACTGGGGAAGGGAATGAAGAACTTAAATAACAATACGGTAAAGATCGTTCGGTGACCAGAAAATCGATTGACATGTCACCACAATCACCACACAGGCCACGGCAAACTCTCAAGCCACCGCTTACCTGCGAAATTACAAAGGTGTGCTACCTCACAATTTCGGCTACACCCCGAAAACGCGGCCAAAAGTGTCGTTAACCTCAGCAGCCAGATCCTCCACGGCCATTCCCCGCGCTTCCGCGACCACGTGCGCGGTATGCCCAATCAAGGCAGGCTCATTGCGCGATCCGCGGAACGGCTCCGGCGTCATATACGGCGCATCGGTTTCAATGAGCAGCTGCCCGGCCGGAGCCAGCCCAGCGGCCTGACGAAGCTCGTCGTTACGCTTGAACGTCACGTTGCCTGCGAAAGACAGCACATAACCACGATCGATGGCCTCGCGTGCGACGTCGAGAGGCGAAGAGAAACAGTGCAGCATCACATTCTCCGGCTGCGGCGCATCCGCAAGAATGCGCATCATGTCCTCATCACCCTCACGGTTGTGAATCATGAGCGCCTTGCCCGAATCAACAGCCAGCTGAATATGCCAACGGAATGCTTCTTCCTGCACGTCCAGCGGCGCAGTTCGGTCCGGGTCATGCTTTAGCCAGTAGGTGTCAATGCCGGTCTCCCCGATCGCCACGCACCTCTCGTTCGTCGCCATTTCCGCAAGACGCTTACGTGCAGCCTCATCAAGCTCGCCCGCACGCGTCGGATGGATCGCACACGCGGCAAACACGCGCTCATTAAAATGCGCGGCCTGCAAAGCGAGTTCCGCCTCATCAAGTCCGTCACCGACAGTGCAGATGCGTTCAACGCCAGCACCTACGGCGCGCTCAACAATCGCATCCACCTCATCCTTGGTACGTGCACTAGTGGAGGCGAGGTGCGTGTGGGCGTCGATAAGCCCAGCAATTCGCTCGGCCGGAACGGGCGTGGGGCGTGGTTTCTTCTTCGACATGCATTCCAGCCTATCCTCGGGCGCATGACGTTCCACGACATCGATGCCGCTACCCGCTCACAAATCGACCGCGACCTCGCCGAAGCTGCCGTCGCCGGCATCAACGGATCCATCGACGACATCGTCGCCTCATTCGAAGAGACCTTGAGCGAATACCTCGCCCTGGACCCCGATCTACGCCGCACCTACGCTCGCGGCGACGTCGCCCGCACGTACGGCACCGCACTCGGCGACGCGTTCATCCGCGAGCACGGCTTCGAATGGCAATTGCTTATCGACGACTACGGCACCGACCTTGTGGTCACCTCCCCCGACCGAGGGATGTACACCGCTCCCCTGGTGGTCGTGGACACCCGTTTCGAAGATGAAGAAACCGGGAAGTTGACCGCCTTTATCAAGCAGTTCTTGGGAAACTAGCGCACTGCCCTTCACTGTTCGAACACGTTCTCTGGCGACCTGGCAATTTTCTTAAATTTTCGCCCTTCTGTTCGAATAGACACTTATTTCAGCAGGCATGGTTCACCCTATGTGAAAGACTGTTCGCACAACCAAAACACAGTCTCATTTAGGGGGAATCATGACACTGCTGGAACTGCCGGATCGAGCGCCTGGAGGGAGGGGCCATGACGGATCCGTTTTTCGCCACCGAGAATTCGGACGATCCTGATGCTGTCAATGGCATGGCATTGCGGATGGCGTACCACTCGGTTTTCCGCCTCTACGCCGAGGACGGCGAGGAATTTCTCGGGTCTGTAGACCATGACACTGAAATGGCACGCTTGCGTTCCGCCACTGGCCTCCCGCTTCATGAGGTCAAAGCCGGTGTCTACTCCTACATGACACTGAAGGCGTTGCCTCGTCTCCTCAAGCTCCAGGAAGAAACTGCACGCTTGGACCTCTCAAGGTTAAAAGCGATCGACCGTGGCGTGAACATGCTGGGTAACAATGTCGATCCCGAAAACTACAAGCTCATCGATGACATGCTCATCGAACTGTTCACTCCCACGAGGCAGTTTCAGGAGCTGCCCAGCGCTCACACCATCACGCACCGACTGAACAAGCTCATCGGGGACATCGACTCCTCTCTCGCACATGACAAGCGCAAGAGAAAGCAGCGGGAAAGTGCCCCACCCGGCCAGTGCGACCTAGATTTCCATGCCGGCGGGACCCACGGAACTTCCGGCATGACGCTCACCGCCGACCACGCGACGATGGCCATGATCAAAGAGTTCATCCTGGAAGCCGCCAAGGACGAAGACATCACCCCAGTTGAAGCCGTGGTGAAACTGATCACTGGGGAGATCACTCCCCCGGCGGATGTCACGATCTTCGCGTACGCACCGTTCGATGCAGATGGCACGGTCGACGAATCCGCCTCCGCATATGTTCCAGGTTTCGGCCACACCACTGCTGCCGGAACCAACATGGTTCACGGTTCGGAGTCGACCCTGGTGGACCTGCGTCCCGCGAAGGAACACACCGTGACCGGCTACGTTCCGCCCGCCTCAGTTCGCGCCTATGTGCAGGGGCGTGATGGCACGTGCATCTACCCGGGCTGTGACCACCCGGCGTGGAAGTGCCAGCTCGACCACCGCATTCCTTATGAGGAAGGAGGACAAACGACGGCATCGAACCTCTTCTCACTGTGCCAGCATCACCACAACTGCAAAACCGATCGCACCGCGATGTATGTGCCCGATCCGGTCACTGGCGATATCGTTTGGCTCTTCTCGGATGGCACCTACGCGCTTGTTGATCCGGAGGGACTCTTCGCCCGCCACACCACCCCGACGGCACCGCGTTGGCAGTGCACTCTTGATGATATCCAGCGCATCAAGCGGGACCGCGAACAGTTCTTCGCCAAGGGGCACGCGATCTTGGACACATACGACATCGATGGCGATATCGAGGCCTGCGTAGCCGCCCTCCTCGACCTGGAGCAGGAGTACGGCCTTGAATTCCCCTTCTATCCAGAAAGGAGTTACTGAACCGGCGCCCACTCCGGGCCGGTCTCACCGAGCTCCGGATCGAGCTTGGCAATGAGCGGCTTCGGCTTCTCCAGCTTCGTGCCCGGAACGACATCAACTCGGGACCACACAGCCTGTTGGGAGGCGTAATCACCGGTGATCACCGGGTAGGTCTGCCCCTTCTCCGGAAGACCAGCACCGATCAGCTCGAGATCTTCGTCGTCGGTGACTTCCTCAACACACGGGGATGCAGCCCAAATGCCATCGCGGCCGAGAGTCTCGTGAACCTTCTGAGCGGTATGCGGGATGAACGGGGTCAACAGCGCATTGCAGTCGGAGACCACCTGGAGCGCGGTCCACAGCACGGTGGCCAGGCGTTCACGCTGAGACTCGTCCTTTGCCAGCTTCCACGGCTGCTGGTCCGCGATGTAGGCATTCGCTTCGCCGACGACGTGCATCACCTTAGTGATCGCAGCCTTGAAGTGAGCAAGGCTCAGCTCGTGCCCCGCAGATTCGAAGGTCTGGGAGGCAAGGTCGAGGATCGCGCGGTCGACGTCGAGAAGCTCGCCTGGTTCTGGCACCTCGCCGAAGTTCTTGTGCGCCATGGATACGGTGCGGTTGACCAGGTTGCCCCAGCCATTCGCGAGCTCATTGTTCACGCGACGTACGAACTCATCCCACGTGAAGTCGGTGTCGTTGTTCTCTGGGCCGGCGACGGCAATGAAATAACGCAGCGGATCCGGACCGAATTCGGCGAGGAAGTCCTTGACGTAAATGACGACGCCCTTGGAGGAGGAGAACTTCGAACCGGACATGGTGAGGAACTCAGACGAGACGACCTCGGTAGGCAAGTTGAGCTCGCCGAGCTCGTGAACATTTCCGCCCTTCGAGCCCTTACCGGCATAGCCGAGAAGTTCGCCCGGCCAGATCTGGGAGTGGAAGGTGATGTTGTCCTTGCCCATGAAGTAGAAGCCGCTTGTCGACGGCTCCTGCCAGAACTGCTTCCACGCATCCGGGTTACCGGTGCGTGCTGCCCACTCGATCGAAGCAGACAGGTAGCCGACAACGGCGTCGAACCAGACATAGAGCTTCTTGCCCGGATCGTTTTCCCAGCCTTCGACAGGGACGGGGATACCCCAGTCGATGTCGCGGGTCATGGAGCGCGGACGCATGTCCTCAAGCAGATTGAGAGAGAACTTGAGCACATTCGGGCGCCAGTCTTGGCGGGTCTCGAGCCAGGCCTTCAATGCGTCGTGAAGCGATGGCAAGTCGAGCATGAAGTGCTCGGTCTCAACAAACTCCGGGGTTTCCCCATTGATCTTGGAAACAGGGTTGATCAGATCAACCGGGTCAAGCTGATTACCGCAGTTATCGCACTGGTCGCCACGAGCGTCGTCTGCGCCACAGATCGGGCATGTGCCCTCAATGTAACGGTCCGGAAGAGTGCGTCCCGTGGACGGGGAGATCGCGCCCTTGGTGGTCTCCTTGATCATGTACCCGTTGTTGTACAGGCCCTTGAAGAGCTCCTGCACCACCGCGTAGTGGTTACGGGTGGTGGTGCGGGTGAACAGATCGTAGGACAATCCCAGTCCGGCGAGGTCCTCGACGATCTGTCGGTTGTAGCGGTCCGCCAGCTCCTTGACGGTCACGCCCTCCTTGTCCGCTTGGACGAGGAGCGGGGTGCCGTGCTCATCGGTGCCGGACACCATGAGCACGTTGTTTCCCACCATGCGCTGGTAACGCGCGAACACATCGGACGGGACACCGAAGCCTGCGACGTGGCCGATATGGCGCGGCCCATTCGCGTACGGCCAGGCCACGCACACGAGGACATTTTCGGAAGTGGGATTGTGCGGGGAAACAGTCATGTGCCCCAGCATAAGTGACTAATGCTTCGTACCGAACATGCGCTGCCGTTTACGCGCCTTAGCAATCGCATCGCGGTGCATACGACGCTCGACAGCCAGCTGGTGAGCGAAGCGCTGCTGCTCCTTCATATCCAGGTAAATGGTGTCGTTGCTGACATCCTTCACGATCGCGAACATCAGCAAGATCAGGATGACCAGGAACGGTGTTGCCGCAGCAATGGTGACGCTCTGCAAGGAGTCGAGGGCATCGTCGCCACCCGCGATCAGCAGGGTCAGGCCGACTGCCGCAGTAGCGAGGCCCCATATTCCTGTCAGGAGAGGCTTCGGATCCGTCTTGCCGTTCTGGGACAAAGAGCCCATCACCGTGGACGCGGAGTCAGCAGAGGTAATGAAGAAGGTGCCCAGCAGGACCAGGGCCAAAATGCCCATGATGTAGCCGCCTGGGAAGGACTGCAGCAAGTTGAACAGCTGCGCCTCGGAGCCCCCTTCGCTGTAAATGGACTCGCCGATCTGCTCCAGGTGAATAGCGGTGCCACCGAAAATGCAGAACCAGACGGTGGACAAACCAGCCGGGATCAACGTGACACCAAGGCAGAATTCACGAATCGTGCGGCCGCGGGAGATACGTGCCAGGAATGTACCCACGAACGGGGACCAGGAGATCCACCATGCCCAGTAGAAGATGGTCCAGCTACCCAGCCACTCCCCTGCAGTCGAATCAGCGGATTCGGCGGTGCGGGAAGCCATGATGAAGAACTGATCCAGGTAGGACGCGATCGCGGTCGGCAGCAGATTGAGTTGGGTTAGGGTCGGACCGAAAATGAACACGAATATCGCCAACAGTGCGGCAATGACCAAGTTGAAGTTGGAGACCCACTGAATACCGCGACCCACACCGGACATGGCAGACAGCAGGAATGCAAGGGTGAGGACACTGACGATGCCCACGGTGAGCATTGTCGAAGGCGAATCAACCACACCAGATGCCTCCAGACCAGTAGAGATCTGCAAAGCACCCAGGCCGAGGGAACAAGCGGTGCCGAAGATGGTGGCAAAGATGGCGAGGCCGTCGATAAGCCTGCCCAGCCAACCGTCAGCGCGCTTCTGCCCAATCAGCGGAATAAAGGCGCTGGAAAGCAGCTGCTTGCGCCCAAGACGGAACGTGGAATACGCGATGGCGAGGCCAAGGACCGCATAGACCGCCCATGGGTGGAGGGTCCAGTGGTACATGGTCTGCGCCATGGAAGTACCCACAGCATCAGCACTATCCATGCCGGGGACACCGTCGCGGTAGAAAGTCAACGGCTCGGAAGCACCGAAAAACATCAGACCAATGCCCATGCCGGCCGCGAACATCATCGCAATCCACGACATGGTGGTGAATTCCGGTTGCTCATCGGTGGCCCCTAAACGGATCTTGCCGAATTTCGATGCAGCGATCACCATGATGAAAACAACGAACAGGGTGCCAAAAAAGACATACGCCCAGCCGAGGTTCCCAATGACCCAGCTAAACGACGCCGACGAGAAGGCGCTGAAGCTGTCCTTGAAGGCTAGACCCCACACAACTACCGCGACGACGATCGCGGCGAGGGGCCCGACGATGACCCAATCAATAGAGAGGTTCTCATCCTCTGAAGCGAGTTCAACGGCGTCCTCCGGATCGGAGATCGTCTTTTGATTGCCGTGGTTCCTCACATCAAGAAGATCCTGCAGTTCCGCCGTTGCGGGGCGGTTGTGCGCCTTGATCGGATCTTCTGCGTGCGGTTCCGCATCTGGGTCGTGCGGATCACGAATGTTTTCGTTGCTGGTCACTGAAGCTCCTTTCTCACTCCAAAGACCGTAACGAAGATGTGCACTCAGTGCGCTCCAGGGTTCAAGGAGCTGTTCAGGAGCTGTCTAGGAGCTGCGGGCGGCGATGAAAGCGTCGTAAAGCTCGCTTGCCTTGATGCCAGCTCCCTTCGCGACTTCCTTGACTGCGTCTTTCGCGCGCATGCCGTCGTCAACGCGTTGCTGCACGAGGGCGAGCACATCTTCGGGTTCGGCCGTATCCGTTCCGCCATCAATCACGACGGTGACCTCGCCTTTGACGCCCTCCCGGGACCAGTCAGCGAGCTCAGCAAGTGTGCCTCGCTTGACCTCCTCGAAGGTCTTGGTGAGCTCGCGGCACACGACTGCTCCTCGTTCGCCGAGGATTTCCGCGGCTTCCGCAAGAGTGGTCTCAATGCGGTGTGGCGACTCGAAGAAGCACACAGCACGCTTCTCATTTTTCAGAGATTCAAGCCAACTCCGGCGGGCACCAGTTTTACGCGGGGCGAAGCCATCGAAAATGAAGCGCCCCACCCCGAGGCCGGATAGAGCAAGAGCGGTCGTCACAGCAGACGGACCAGGCAAGCACGTCACCGGGATGTCTGCGTCGTGTGCTGCAGCCACGATTGAATGACCGGGGTCAGAAACTAGAGGCATGCCTGCATCCGTGACCACGAGCACCACGGAGTTGCGGGCATCCGTAATCAGCTCGGCGACCCGTTTGTCCTCGTTGTGGTCAAAATTGGAAATGACCTTGCCGCGGATTTCCACCCCGAGTGCTGAGGCAAGATTTCTCGTACGGCGCGTGTCCTCCGCAGCAATCACATCGGCGTGCTCCAACGCATGAACAAGACGGGGGGATGCATCGCCGATATTGCCCAGGGGCGTTGCGGCAAGCACGATGCCGCGTGACGGGAGATTCTGTGATTCCTCCATGCACCTAGCTTGGCACACCCACCGGCTAAGATCATTGCCGTGATTTCAGCCGTGAATTCAACAGTGTCGCGACGACCTCAACCAACTGCACCGGTGACGGTTCCTTGGTCCCGTCGTGACACTGTAGTGACCGCGATCATTGCCGTGATCGCCTTATTCACACGGTTTGTTCGTTTGGGCGCCGCAGAATCCGACGGCACCCCTGTTTTTGATGAGAAGCACTACGTGCCCCAGGCATGGGATATTGCGCGTTCCTGGTTCAATCCGGTGCTTGGCGGTATTGAATCGAACCCGGGCTATGGCCTCGTCGTGCATCCGCCACTGGCGAAACGGATCGAAGCGCTCGGCGAGATGGTCTTCGGGTACACCCCCCTCGGTTGGCGTTTCATGGCTGCGCTTTTTGGATCCGCGGTCGTCGTGTTCACCATGCTGCTCGCACGACGTGTATCGCAATCATGGCTCATTGCGCTTTTCGCCGGCATTTTCGCGCTTTGCGACGGAGTGTTGCTGGTCATCGGCCGCTTCGGCATGCTCGACGTGTTCATTCTCCTTTTCGTGGTCGCCGCCGCTTGGACGCTGGCTGGCGATATGCGCCAAGTTCACCAGCGCTTCCACGATGCGTATGTGGAAGGTGAGATCAACCCTCGACTGGGTTTTCGGTGGTGGCGTTTCGCCACCGGTGTATTGCTCGGGTGTGCTCTGGCGGTGAAGTGGTCGGGCTTGTACTACATCGCATTCTTCGGACTGCTTTCGTCCTTCTACGACCTGTGGTTGAGAAACCGTTATGGCGTGAAGCACCCAGTGCGAGAAACGCTTTTGAAGGATGTCCCGTCCGCGCTCGCCTCAATCGTGCTGATTCCGGCGTTGCTCTACGTCTGGTCGTGGCGCGCCTGGTTCGCCTCCGAAACAGCTGTCTACCGCCACGCACTTTCCGACGGCACGATTGCCGATTCCGACTGGCCTTGGCTAGCCAAACTGCCTGAGGCCGTCGCGGGGTGGTTCTACTACCACTTCTCAGTCCTTGATTTTCACTCCCAGCTGACGTCTTCTTCAGGGCATTCTCACCCGTGGGATTCCAAGCCCTGGTCCTGGCTCGTCGCCGCCCGCCCGATTCTGTATTTCTCGGCGAACACCGATGATTCTCGTCGCATGATCTACCTGTTCGGCACACCTGCAATCTGGTGGTTAACGGTGCCGATTCTGCTCTGGGCAATCTGGGTGTGGATCACACGCAAGGACCGTCGCGTGATCCTGCCACTCGTCGGTTTCGCCGCTGGATTCTTGCCCTGGCTAGCTGCCTTCGATCGCCAGATGTACTTCTTCTACGCCGCTCCTCTCGTCCCCTTCACCATCGTGCTTTTGGCGATCGCTGTCGGGGAACTGACGAAGCGAGGCAAACCAATCCCGCAGGCGCAAAAGCTCGTCGGGCCACTTACTTCTGGTCAGCTCGCCGCAATCTTTTATGTGGCCGTGGTGATTGGGATGTTCTTGTACTTCTCGCCGATTCTGTACGGCATTTCAATCCCGAACAGCTTCTACAACCAGATGATGTGGTTGCCGAGCTGGAAATAACTAGATCGGCCGGGCGTTGAGCACTCGCAGTGGGTTGCCGTAATCGATCACCCAGGTGCATACGAGAACAGCGCACGTGACCAGCAATGTGGCAAGCTGCGCCCATGGTGCCGCTCCCCCGGAGATGGCCTCCAGCACCCCGAAGCCGAGGCTGAAGCCGAACATTGCACCAACGATGAGCAGGACCCCTGGGATTTGGCTGGGCTTCCACGCAACGAAAAGCAAGGACACCGCAATGCCGACGCGCACGGAAGCTGAACTGATATCAGGGTCCCCGGAGGCGAGCAGACGACCAGCCCACACGACATAGACGAACGCCAGGATCATGAGAAGCACGCGGCAGAAAGACATCAGCACGACACGGCGGGAAGAGACGCGACGGAATTCGTCTTGCACCCCGGCATAGATGGCTTCAGACAGGCCATCTGGCGGCGCCAACGATCCATCAGCTTCCACGTAGCTCAAGGAACGCGACAGCTGCAGGGATTGCTCCCAATATTCTTGGCATTCCGGGCACTCGGCCAGATGGGCATCGACGACGTCGTTGTCGATGCCGGCTTCTTCACCGTCGATACGCGCAGAAAGCGCAGCTTGAACATCGCTATGGTCAACCATCGATCAACACCTTGTCCAAACTGGCACGCCCCGCACCAAAGACCACGACCAGGCCGAGCAGCGATGCAAGCACCAGCGGGTATTCGAAGCCACCATTCTCAGCAAAGAATCCGGCATGAAGATGGATGAAATAGCTAGCCGTGAGTGCCATCAAAGCCAGCATCCCTGCCACGATCGTCGTCAACAGCCCAATGATCAGCAGCGCACCACCGACGAGCTCAAACGAGCCAGCAACGTAAGCGGCCAGACGTGGTTGAGGGATTCCCGCCGCATCAAATTGCTGGGCGGTGCGCGCCATTCCAGTTCCAATCCAGTGCTGGTAGCCCCGCGCGATGAATACGACACCGAGCACGAGACGCGCCACAAGCAGGGCGAAATCGCGGACAGCAGGGCTATTCATGAGTTAAACACTACAACGTGGAACCTTTTGGGCGGTGACAGCAGTCAAAGTAAGTATGGAAACAGCACTAAAGACAACACCAAACACAGCACCGCTTATCGACGACAAACACGCCTTTGAACTGCTCACCCTAGAAGTATTCCTGCCAGGGTTGTCCTGGGGGCTCATAGAGAAAAAGCGCGAAGCACTGCGGGATGCCTTCTGCGACTTCGACCCGGAACTGATCGCCGAGTTTGATGAAGAAGATGTTGAGTATCTACTGAGCAACCCCAAGCTCATCCGTAATCGCCGCAAGATTGAAGCGGTGATCACTAATGCAAAAGCCGCAGTGGCAATGCGGAAAGATCAGTCATTGTCTGAGCTGATCAACTGGTATCTCGAAAACGACGACTTTAAAGACGGGTTGTCTTTAACTGCCTATCTACGGCCGTTGGGCTTTGTGTACATCGGCCCAACGACCATGGATGGGATGATTGCGATGATTACTTCTTCTTCGCAGTGACCCACACGTCGATCTCGGCGGTGATCGGCTCCACGCCGGCATCGTCGACGATCTCGCAATTAATGGTGACCAGCTGGCCGCCGGTCTCGCGTGTGATCGTGTCAAAGTCCGGGAAGTCTGCAGTTGCTGTAATCGTCAGTCCGCCAGTGGACTTCGCCGGGTAATCCGCACGCATGCCACGCGGGATCCAACGGTGAGTATCCGGCACGGTCACCTCACACAGCAGCCCCATCGCTGCCTCTGCACCATTCAGGCCCGCGATGACGTGGAAGGTACCGATGTGGTTCTGCACGCCCCACCACTTGCCCAGGCGAACAACACAGCGACCGGGCTCAGCGAGCTGAACACGCGGCATGACCGTGCGAAAATAAGGAGCCTTAACGGAATAAAACGCGGAGAAGATCAGTCGCTTGAGCTTTGTATCGCTGAATTTCTCCCACAGCTGAGCGGACTTTCCAGGATTATTGTTCACAGAAGTAGAAAAAGAGGTCGTCATACCCGGCGATATTACCGGGCATGACGACCTCTTATTGGCGAAAAAACTAAGCGATTTCGCGGACGCGCTCCGTCTCATGGCGCGGGCTGGTGTACGTGGGCAGGTTGGCAAAGTCCGCGCTTTCATCATCAACCTCAACCACCACGGCACCCGGGCGTCGCATGTGCGGCGGAACCGGCGCATCCTCAGCAGCGGTCACAACACCGAGACGTGCGCGGCGCAGCTGCCGCACGCGACGTGCCTGCAGTGCACGCTCCTGCTTCACTGTGGTGCGCAGCGCGGTGAGGAACCATGCCAGCAGACCTGCTGCCGCTAGCGGCGCCAGCCAAGCCCAGCCACCGGAAACAATTCCGAAGACAAACGAAATACCGAAGACGACTACCAGGCCGAGCAGCGTGCGCTGCCGGCGACGGAAGCGATCCTCGCGGACACGCTTCGCAGTCTCCGGATCCCAACCACCACGGCCACGACGCGAACGAGCAAAAGCGATTTCCTCGTCAGTCGGCTCAGTGTCGGCCTGCTCAGTGTCGGCCTGGTCAGTGTCGACTTCTGCCTCCGGCACTACTTCCGGCTCCGCGTCATCAATGGAGACGATAGTGGAATACCCGTAATCCTCTGGGGAGAGGTAGGACGCATCGAGTTCGTACTCGGTGTCAGAATCGGCGTCAGATTCAGTGTCAGAATCTGCGTCAGAATCAGTGTCGGTTTCTACATCGAGTTCAGTGTCGGTCTCGAGCTCAGCTTCTGCTTCTTCCGGTTCGACGACTTCGCCGTCAATGGGCTCTTTGCGGGTGAAGAGCTTCTTCAGGGAGGTGGAGCCATCGGTGTCGTCGATAAGCACTGCTTCGTCTTCGGCGACGGCGTCCAGCACTTCGTAATCGTCGCTGTCCTCGTCGAAGCTATGAATGTCTGCCTTGGTCACGCGCGGACGGCGACGCGCCTGCAGCAAAGTGTTTCCTTCATGCAGGACACGGGTCTCGTCGTAGCCCTCACCGGAACGACGGATCGGCTTAGAGTCCCCCAGCACCATTGGGGCGAGAACGATCGCCCACACCACCACGATGAGGACGATGATCAGGCTCAGGCTGCCGGACATGTGCCACGACCTTTCTATTTTTCGGGCAAAGTTTCCACGCTGAGGTTATCTACGGAAACGATCGTGATGAGCTACCCACGCCGCGAAAAAACAGGCGATTTTCTAGATCCACAAACGGCCCTGCGCAGCGAGCCTTTCAGCCGCTGACCCAGGCAGGTCATCAATGTTCTGAGCCACGAAATGGTGGTCGCGCCACGCACCGTCGATGTGAAGGTTTTCCCGCAAATATCCCTCAGTGCGAAAGCCTGCGTTGGAAAGAACTTTCCCGGAAGCGGGATTATCCGGCAAATATGTTGCGGTGACACGATGAAGGCCGATCCGGGCAAACGCATGATCAACCCCAAGCGCACATGCCACGGTGGCGATTCCGCGGCCAGCCAAACGCGAATACACCCAATAGCCAATCCAGCACTCCCCGATCGCACCGTGCTGAATATTTCCGAGCGTGACCTGGCCGATGAACCGGCCATCAAGCTCAATCGCGAGTGGCACCACCATGCCGTCGAGGGCGAAACGACGGAGATTCTGCCAATTCAAACGCCACGCGAAAGGCGAATGAGCATCCTCCCATGTGCCGCGAACAGTGGGTTCGACCGGACGGAGAATTGCTTCGTCCTCAATGCGCATGCGGGCCCAGTCTTTGCCGTCCTTTTTAGACAATGGACGCAGGCGGAGCGAATGCCCGCCGGGAATATTCACCGTCGGCGTCGACTCCGGCCAGCCGGGATGATTCGCCCGGCCGAAAAAACTGAACATATTTAGGACCGCTGCTGCAAGAAAATGACGTCGACGATATCGCCGGGACGAACTTCAGAGACGTCCTCCGGAATCCGGATCATCGCATTTGCTTCCGCAAGTCCCGCCAACAGGTGGGCCGGGCTGCCGGAGACGCCACCGATGCCATCGACCAGATAGTCATGGGTTTCCGCATCGCGCATGAGACGTGCACGAATGAAACCAAGACGGCCCGGGATCGACTCGATCCGGCCCAAGGCACGAGCCTTTACTGTCCGGCGGGTAGGCACACGCTTACCCAGCGAGGTCCGGATCGCGGGACGAATCAAGGATTCAAAAACAACGAGTGCACTCACTGGATTCGACGGCAGCAGGAATACCGGAATGCGGTCCTCGCCGATCAAACCGAAGCCCTGCGCAGAACCAGGGTGCATTGCCACGCGGGTGGTATCAATATCGCCCAGATCCCCCAGCGCTTCCTGGATCGGCTTCGCGCTCGAACCACCGACAGCGCCAGTGATGATCATGAATTCGCTCTTCTGCGCCTGGATAGCCAGCTGCTCTTTGAGCTTGCGCGGCTCAGCATTGATGATGCCGACGCGGTTGATATCTGCACCAGCATCCTTCGCCGCGGATGCCACCGCATAGGAACTGACATCGAAGACCTGGCCAAGGCCTGGTTTACGGTCAATATCGACGAGCTCAAGGCCATACGACATGACCGTGACGCGGGGACGCGGGTAAACGAGCACCTTATCGCGCCCGGTCGCAGCCAACAGGCCGATCTGGGCAGGACCCAACACAGCGCCAGCACGAACGGCGATATCTCCCGGCTGAATATCGTCGCCCTCACGGCGGATGAAATCACCCGAACGCACCGGGCGGTGCGGAGTGACGCGCTTGCGACCACGGTCGGACCATTCGAGGGGCAACACAGCGTCGGCAAGCGTTGGCAATGGTGCGCCCGTGGCTACGCGCACGGCTTGGCGCGGCTGAAGGCGCAGTGGCTTCTGCGATCCCGCTGCGACTTCGCCGACGACAGGGAGGGATGCTTCCGGTGCGGGTGATTCTTCCTTGTGCCCAAGACTCTTGCCACCGCCGACATCAACGGCGCGTACGGCATAGCCGTCCACCGCGGCCTGGGGGAAGCCCGGCAACGGCGCAGTCGCCTGCACCTCCTCAGCACACATCAAGCCGAGCGCATCAGTAATGCCAATCCGAATCGGCTCAGGTGTCATCGTGGCATCGATGATCATGGCGAGGTGGTCGTCGACACTGCGCATGGTCCCCTCCTAAAGGATGTCCGGGTTCTCCGCCTCGAAGTCCGCCACAATCTGTTTGATGGCCTTGTACAGCGCCGGGCCGTACTTCTCGTGGTGCAAACCGAAATCGACGTTAGCCGGAATATAACCAGCAGGATTACCAAGGTCATGGCGCTTGCCATTGTGAACAACCACGTGGACCGGATGACCTTCGTTGATCATCAGCTCAATGGCATCGGTGAGCTGAAGCTCGCCCCCCTTGCCCGGCGTGATCCGACGCAGCGCATCGAAAATGTCACGGTCAAGCAAATAGCGGCCGGTAGCGACAAAATTCGACGGGGCATCAGCCGGGTCCGGCTTCTCCACCATCCCCACGACGCGCTTGACGTCATCGCCCTGGCCGTCAACCTCACGGACATCAAACACGCCGTAGTTGAACACCTCTTCCGGGCTGACCTCAAAAGCACACAGCACAGACCCACCGAGTTCAGCGCGAACAGCCGCCATCTTCTCCATCACACCGGTCGGCAAAACCAAGTCATCAGGCAACATGACAGCGACAACATCCTCGTCATCATCGAGGACGGATTCAGCACACCCGACCGCGTGACCAAGCCCCAATGGCTGTTCCTGCACGACAGCTTCAGCAGTGATGATCTCTGCGGCGCGAGCAACCTTCTTCGCTTGTTCGTCCTTGCCGCGCTTCAAGAGAGTGTTGCGCAGCTGATCAAAATTGCCGAAGTGCTCCATGACTTCGCCCTTGCCCGGCGCGGTCACAACAGCAAGGCGTGCAGCACCAAGCTGGGCTGCTTCCTCAGCAATCAGCTCGATGCCTGGGGTGTCAACAACAGGCAGTAGTTCCTTCGGGACGGTTTTCGTCGCCGGCAGGAACCGCGTGCCCATGCCGGCAGCCGGCACGACGACGGTCTTCACAGCTGCGGTCGAATCGGCAGCGTGTTGGCCATGGTCAGAATTCTGCATGAATGTGCAGTTTACCTACAATGAGGCCGTGTTCCGTGTAGCCCACTCCGCAAACAAGCGACCGGTTTCCAAAGCTGAAATACGTACCCTCACTCGTCAGCGAAGAGCAGCAGGTGAGCATGAGCTTATCGACGCTACGTTGATCTCCCATCTCCTTGATTGGCTCGGATCCGCCACCCGTGTGGCCGCGTATTCCCCAATGCCCGGGGAGCCAGGCGGTGCTGATTTGGTTGCATCCCTCGCGGAAAAATATGAGGTGTGGTTGCCAATCACCCCAAAGAAGAGCGAACTGCGTTGGGGGCTTTTTGATGGCGAGCTCCACCAAGGCGCACATTTTGGGATTTGGGAACCAAAGGGCCCAGGCGAAGCTGATTTAAGTTCGCTTGAACTTGATGCGGTGCTTGTTCCCGCACTAGGGATCGACCGCTCAGGAGTGCGACTTGGGCAGGGCGCCGGTTATTACGACCGTGCGCTGGCCAAGGTGACGTGCCCGATCATCGCAGTTGTCTACGACGATGAACTGCACGAAGAATTGCCCAGTGAGCCGCACGACCACCCAGTGGATGGCGTAGTGACCCAATCAGGATTTCAGTGGCTGGGGAACCATAAAGGGCAGTAAGACAGTCCAATAAGGCATGGGCTTTATTGAGAATGCTGCCGAATTTCTTCGCACCCCAGGCTACCGCCGGTCCGTAGTGCTACGCCGCTGCGCGGCAGTCGTACTCGTTATTGCTGCCGGGGGCTATGCGCTGCTTGATCGCGCTGGTGCTGATTCCGGTGTTGTCGTTTTCACTCGTGATGTTTCCCCGGGCGATGTCATTGGCAGTGATGATGTCGCGGTGAAACCCCTGCCGAAAGACATAGTGCCGGATTCCGTGATTCCGTCGATAGCTGATGCCGAGGGACAAGTGATCGCGTCGCATGCCTCTGCCGGCGAAATAGTCACTGCTACTCGGCTGCTCGGCCCAGACCTCGTCTCAGCACTTGTTGGTGATAAAGCTGAGGGCTACACCATGGTGCCGGTGAAACTCGCAGACCCTGATGTGATTCCAATGCTCCACCACGGCAACCACGTTTCCGTGGTGACTGCTGGCGATGGGTCGGCTCAAACGGTCGCGGAATCCGGGATTGTTGTCAGTACTGGTGCAGAGGAAGATGAAAACAACTCAGGCGTGCTACTGCTGCTCAAGCACGAAGATGCAGAAGCTGTCGCTGCTGCCTCGTTGACTTCGCCACTCACCGTGGTGCTTGGAGTGAAAAGCGTCACCTAGCTGATGGAAGATTAGTTCGCTGACATTTCTACAAACTTTGGCGCACAATAATGGCTTTTACCTGCTTGATGTAGTAATTTTTCCCGAGTACTTAGAATCTTAACCCCATTAGGAGGGACCCCTACCATGCTTCAGGGCTTCAAAGACTTCATCATGCGTGGCAACGTCATCGACCTCGCAGTCGGTGTTGTCATCGGTGCTGCGTTCACCGCAATCGTGACTTCGTTCTCCGACAACATCATCAACCCGCTGATCAACTCCATCGGTGGCGCTGATTTCTCCGGCTTTGGCTTCAAGATCATTTCCGGCGACGAGTCCACCTTCATGGACTTCGGTGCACTGCTCACCGCAGTTATCAACTTCCTGCTGATCGCTGCAGTTGTCTACTTCTTCATCGTTGCACCGATGAATAAGCTCGACGAGCAACAGAAGAAGCGCAAGGGAATCTCCCCGGAGGCTCCGGCCCCGACCGAGCAGGAGCTGCTCAGCGAGATCCGCGACCTTCTTGCAGAGGGCAAGAACCCGCAGATCAAGGGTTAAGAACCATGATGGGGTGGTCGCTCTTCTTCATAATTAGCGGCCGCATCTGATTCACCATCATCCGACGGCTCGTCTTCAAAGAGGACAATTCTTTCGCCGTCACCAGCGGACTGTCCAGTATCTGGGCGGTCCGCTTTTCTGTCGTAATCCACGTCGGCGATCCGTGTCGCCCGACGCCGTGCGCGTGCAGCCATATCCCCTACTGCACGCTGTACTTACGAAGTTCGCTGATCAAGTGGGCAACCAGCGGCGCAATGGTGGACATGCCATCACGAATCGCGGCACGAGACGGTGCTAGATTCACAACCACTGTTGAGCCGGAGACACCGCAGATGCCACGCGAGGTGCACGCATCAACCGCACCGCACGCCTGCCCGGAGGAGCGGACGGCCTGACCAACGCCAGGCACCAACTGGTCGATAACAGCACGCGTCGCCTCTGGTGCCTTATCGCGTGGGCCAACACCTGTACCACCGACCGTGACCACCAGGTCGACGCCACCGACGACGGCGGTTTCGATCACCTTGCGGATCTCGGACTTCTTCGACTTCACGCTGACCACACCGTCGACCTTGTAGCCCATTTCCTGCAGCAGCTCGAAGACGAGCTGATCAGTGCCCGGTGCGATTGCGCCACCCCGCTTATGGTCACTGATCAATACAGCGAGCGCACACGGCTGAGCAGGCACCTCCACTTCAGCCTCAGTGGCGAGCAAGAAAGCCTCATCCGGCTCGTGCAGGTCTAGCGCATCAAGGGTGTCAGACATGATCGGGCTCCTGGTGGGCGTGATTGGTGGGAAGTTTTGTCACTTAGAAAATCTACTCGGAACTTAGAGTCACATCTACCGTTCTGGTTTCTTCAGAATCTCGGCTCTGCACCTGCAGCTTCACTGTCTCGCCGAAATCGAAGGAGCGAGTAGCCGCAACGAGCGCGTCAGAGGACTCAATCGGTCGGTCATTGATGCGGGTGACCACATCGCCGGGCTTAAGTCCGCCTTGTTCCGCTGGGCTGCCTGGCTGCACCGAATTGATCAGTGCGCCGCCGCTGGCGTGGCGGATATCCACCTCAACACCCATCAGCGGTTGGCGGGCACTGCCCTCATTGATGAGTTGGTCAGCCACTCGGCGGGCGAAATTAGACGGAATAGCAAAGCCCAAACCGATCGAACCGGCCTCACCTGATGCACCCTGGGACAGGGATGCGATCACGGAGTTCATTCCGATCAAGTGGCCATTCATGTCCACGAGCGGGCCACCAGAATTGCCCGGGTTGATCGCAGCGTCTGTCTGAATGCCATCCATCAGCGAGCTTTCGCCACCGCCTTGCGCAGCACGTACTGGGCGGTTGAGAGCGGAGACAATACCAGTAGTCACGGTGGCAGACAGGCCCAATGGCGAACCAACCGCTACGACCGACTGACCCACAGCCAAGTTGTCTGAATCGCCGAATTGAATCGTGGGCAGGTCTTTTACACCTTCGATCTGGATCACGGCGATATCAGTGTTCACATCGGAGGCGATGAAGGTGGCGGGGTGCTTCGTGCCGTCGTTAAGCGTGACGCTGATCTTTGCCTTGCCATCTGCTGCTTCGCCGACTACGTGGTGGTTGGTGAGCACCTTGCCGTCGGAGCTGATGATCGAGCCTGAGCCTTCTGCCCCACCCGCGAGTGACGCGACCTCGATGGAGACAACAGCCGGGAGGACCGATTCGGCGACCTGCTCGACAGAACCATCTGGTGCCGGTGGCTTCTCTGTCTTGACCGGCGCGTCGAGAGCGTTCTCGTTCTTGCTCACACCGATTTCTGGCTGCTGGGAAGAATCATCGCCCGCAAGGCTCACCGCTGCATACCCACCGCCGATGCCAGCGACGAGCCCCGCAACGAGCGAAAGGGCAATCGCAGTACCTGCCCCGATCCCCTTTTTCGCTGAACGCGCCGGTGGTTGTGCACCGTAATTATGCGGCGGAAATGGCGCTCCGAAACCAGGGTTATTGGGGTACTGAGGATTAGTCATGATCGGTGATTATCCTCTCCATCGCTGTGCCAGTTCTCTTTAGCTTCACCGCTTTATCGTAATGGTTACTGCGTAATCACTGTGAGCTATCACTGTGAGGGCGAGACGGGCCAGCCGGGGAACACGACACGGATGCGAGTACCGCCGTCATCGGAGCTCTCAATAGAGATGGTGGCGCCATGGCGATTGAGCACTTGATGGGCGATCGACAGGCCCAATCCCGAGCCTGGCATCGCGCGCGATTCGGATGAGCGATAGAAGCGCTCAAAAACCTGATCACGTTCTTCGACTGGAATGCCAGGCCCCGAATCATCAATGATGAGCACTGCGCTTCGCTGCGCAGCACGCAACGACACACGCACTACTCCACCGGGTGGCGACCATTTTGCCGCATTGTCAAGGAGATTCACGGGCGCACGTGACAGTGCAGCGCTATCAGCCCGCATCATCCAAGGGTCCGCGTGGAAGCGGAAATACACATCCGGGCGGCGACGCTGCACGCGGTCCAGCGAGTCTGCAAGCAATGTATCCAAACGGACCGGCTCAAATTCTCTGGACACGTCATCTTCACGCGCGAGATCAACCAAATCTCCGATGAGCTCTGAGAGCTCCTCCATCTGCGCGTTCACGTCGTCCTCGAGCTCTTGGAGCTCCTCTTCCGGCAAATGCGCCATCTGCCCTGAACGCTGCAGCATCATCAGCAGTTCAATATTCGTGCGCATCGACGTCAAGGGCGTGCGCAATTCATGTCCGGCATCAGCCACCAATTGGGCCTGGCGCACGCGCGATTCTTTGAGCGAGGCCATCATCGTGTTCAAGGA